>NZ_JBFAMH010000008.1:0-314960 GCF_040656475.1 Streptomyces sp. NPDC049915 | reverse complement strand
TATCAACATATCTGGCGTTGACTTTTGGCACGCTGTTGAGTTCTCAAGGAACGGTCGCTTCCTTTGTACTCACCCTCTCGGGCTTTCCTCCGGGCTTCCCTTCGGTGTTTCCAACTCTACCAGGCTTTTTCCGGCCCTCTGACCACCGTCCTGCGGGCATGCAGAAGGCGATCCGAGATAGGATCTGACGAGTTGGGGTGCTGCTCGGGCGATGATGCTCGTTCGCATCGCTCAGCCCGTCGCAGGAGTACGACTGTACACGGAGCCGCAGAGCCGGTGCAAATCCATGGGAGATGTGGTCTAGACCTCTATTCCGATCTCTCGTGCGGAACCGGTACTACCTATGACATACCCTGCTGCTCAGTGCGCCGTCCGGGACAGGCGGGACGGCCCTTTTGATCTCCACCCCTGGGAGGTTTCCCATGACCACCGTGACGTCCCCTCTTGCAGGACGTGCCATCGGACTGGCGGCCGTGCCGGATCCGGTCTTCTCCGGGGCCATGGTCGGCCCGGGTACCGCGATCGACCCCGACCGCGAGGCCTCCGAGGCCGTCGCGCCGGTGGACGGAGTCATCGTTTCGCTGCACCCGCACGCCTTCGTGGTCGTCGACGAGAGCGGGCACGGCGTGCTCACTCACCTCGGCATCGACACCGTGCAGCTGAACGGCGAGGGCTTCGAGCTTCTGGTGAACAAGGGGGACACGGTCACGCGTGGCCAGGCCATCGTGCGCTGGAACCCCGCCGCCGTTGAGGCCGCCGGCAAGTCCCCCGTGTGCCCCGTGGTCGCTCTCGAGGCCACGGCCGAGGCGCTCTCCGAGCTCCGTGAGGACGGCGACCTCAAGACCGGCGACAGCCTCTTCGTCTGGAAGTGACGTCGGCGCCGTCCTGTGACGGCTGGTAGGACAACCACCGCGGCGGCGGGACCCGCCGCACTATCGGAGACGGGTGAGATGGACACAACGCTGCGAGGCGTCGGCGTGAGCCACGGTGTGGCGATCGGCGAGGTTCGGCACATGGGAACGGCGGTGCTCGAACCGCCGGCGAAGCAGATCCCGGCGGAGGAGGCGGAGCGCGAACAGGGGCGTGCCCGCAAGGCCGTGGAGGCTGTGGCTGCCGACCTGATGGCGCGCGGCAATCTGGCGGGGGGCGAGGCCCAGGCCGTGCTCGAGGCCCAGGCCATGATGGCCCAGGACCCCGAGCTGATGGCGGACGTGGACCGTCGTATCGCCGTGGGCAGCACGGCCGAACGCGCGGTGTACGACGCGTTCGCCGCGTACCGGGAGCTGCTGGCCGCAGCGGGCGAGTACCTGGCCGGCCGGGTGGCCGACCTCGACGACGTGCGCAACCGTATCGTCGCCCGGCTGCTCGGGGTGCCGATGCCGGGCGTGCCGGACAGCGACGAGCCGTATGTGCTCGTGGCCCGGGATCTCGCGCCCGCCGACACGGCGCTGCTGGACCCGACGCTGGTCCTCGGCTTCGTCACCGAGGAGGGCGGTCCGACCAGCCACAGCGCGATCCTGGCGCGTGCCCTCGGGGTGCCGGCCGTCGTCGCGCTGCCGGGTGCCGGTGAACTGGCCGAGGGCACGCTGATCGCGGTCGACGGCAGCACCGGTGAGATCTTCGTGAACCCGAGCGAGGAGCGGAAGGCGCAGCTGGAGGCTGCCGCGGCCGAGCGCAAGGCCGCGCTGGCCGCCTCGACCGGTCCGGGCGCCACCGCTGACGGGCACAAGGTGCCGCTGCTCGCCAACATCGGCGGTCCGGCGGATGTGCCCGCCGCGGTGGAGGCCGGTGCCGAGGGTGTCGGGCTCTTCCGTACCGAGTTCCTTTTCCTGGACGACAGCAAGAAGGCACCGTCCGAGAAGAAGCAGGTCGAGTCCTACCGGCAGGTGCTCGAGGCTTTCCCCGAGAGCCGTGTGGTCGTGCGGGTCCTGGACGCGGGAGCGGACAAGCCGCTGGACTTCCTGACGCCGGCCGACGAGCCGAACCCGGCGCTGGGCGTGCGGGGTCTGCGGACGCTGCTCGACCACCCCGAGGTGCTGCGCACCCAGCTGACGGCGCTGGCGAGGGCGGCCGAGGGTCTGCCGGTCTACCTCGAGGTCATGGCGCCGATGGTGGCCGACCGCACCGACGCCAAGGCGTTCGCCGACGCGTGCCGTGAGGCCGGGCTGCGGGCGAAGTTCGGTGCGATGGTGGAGATCCCGTCGGCCGCGCTGCGGGCGCGTTCGATCCTGCAGGAGGTCGAGTTCCTGTCGCTGGGGACGAACGACCTGGCGCAGTACACGTTCGCCGCGGACCGTCAGGTGGGTGCGGTGTCGCGTCTGCAGGACCCGTGGCAGCCGGCGCTGCTCGACCTGGTGGCGCTGTCCGCCGAGGCGGCGAAGGCCGAGGGCAAGAGCTGCGGTGTCTGCGGTGAGGCCGCGTCCGATCCGCTGCTGGCGTGTGTGCTGACCGGTCTGGGTGTCACCTCCCTTTCCATGGGTGCGGCGTCGATTCCTTATGTGCGGGCGACTCTGGCGAAGTACACGCTCGCGCAGTGCGAGCGGGCCGCTGCTGCGGCTCGCGCCGCGGACAGCGCCGAGGAGGCGCGGAACGCGGCTCAGGCAGTGCTGTCCGGCGAGTAGCCGCGCGCATGACGCCTCGTCTGGTGGGAGGGGCGCTCCGCTTTCGGGCGGGGCGCCCCTCCGTGTTGTGGTGGGGCCGCGCTGTGGTGGGCCGGTCCTCAGGGTCGGTGGTGGTGCGGTGTCTCGTCCTCGCCGAGGTCGGGCGGCTCGCAGTAGTCGACGTCGGACTCCGGGGAGACGAGGTCGCCGGACTCGATGTCGGTGCAGTAGGCGTCGAAGACCTCGCCGGCGGTCAGGGGGCGGAGCGTGTTGTTCCGCAGGCGCCATCCGTAGATGCGGTCCGGACTGCCGGGTGCGCTGGTGCGCATGACGAGGCCGCCGGGGCCGCCGGTGGCGAGACCCAGGGCGAGGACGGTGGTGAACTCGAGGGCTTCCGCTTCGTCGAGTTGGGTGGCTCCGTCGTCGTCCTGGTCGGCGTGGAGCACGGCGAGCAGGGTTTCCGGTGGGCCGGAGACGCTGCAGACGAGATGCCGGTTGCCGGGCGGTGCGGTGTCGAGGACGCGCATCAGGAGGGTGGAGGCGCGGGTGAAGGCAGCGCGTCCGATGTCCTCGCCGCAGGAGGCGCAGCTGCCGAGACGGGCCAGCAGGGTGGCGGCGTACTCCCAGGTGGCTTGGCGGATCGCCTCGTCGACGAGGGCGGGGACGAGGTCGGTCAGGGGTTGTCCCTCGTAGGGGATCGTGGGGCCGGTGGTGGCGAGTTCGGCGGTGAAGCGGGTGCGGTGGGACGGGTTGTCGGGGTCGAGGCCGCGCTCGGTGCAGTAGGTGGCGTACTCCTCGGGGTCGAAGAGGGTGACGGTGGTGTGGCCGCCCTGGAGGGCGCGGGCCTTGAGGAGGGCTTCCACCTCGCGCAGGTAGGCGGTGTGGTCGTCGAAGGTGAAGCTGCGGTAGCGCCGCATGGCGCGGAAGTCGTGTTCGTCGGTGAGCAGGCCGATGGTGCCGGCGATCTCGCGGCGAAGGACGCGTCGCATGGTCCGGCGGTCGGTGTGCGCCATGTTTCCCCCTGTGCGCAGTCGATCAGTGCTCACTCACCGTAACCGGGGGCACTGACAACGGGGGTCGGCTGAGTCGGTCGCGGACGAGCCGGTGCTGGATGGCGCAGGTCAGGGCGATGGCGGCGCCGAAGACGGTCCAGCCGAGGGGGCCGATGGCGATGGCTGCGGAGACCGCGAGCGGGCCGGCGCTGCGCTGGGCGGCCTGGGCGAGGCCGTGGACGCCGAGGTAGGCGCCGAGTGCGCTGTCGGGGGCGAGGGCGACGGAGAGTTCCCAGGAGACGGTGGCGTGCAGCTTCTCGGCGACAGTGAAGGCGGCCGCCGCCGTGGTGAGCAGGACGATCGCGGTGAGGGTGGTTCCGGTGGCGGAGAGGGCCATGGTCAGGCCGCCCAGCGCGAAGGCTGCGGAGAGCGGGAGCAGCAGGCGGCGGGCGGCGGCGGTTGTGGTGCCGAACCGGGCCAGGGGGACCTGGAGGGCGACGACCATGACGTTGTTGAGGACGAGGAGGAGGGGGGCCAGTTCGTGGGGGACGTTGGCGGTGTGGGCGATCCACAGGGGCAGGCCGATCTTGAAGACGGCGTCGTCGAGGGAGAGGACGGTCTCGGTGGCGACGTAGCCGAGGTAGGTGCGGTCGCGCCAAGGGCTGAGGGGTGGGGCGGGCGAGGACGGCGTGGCCGACGTGGTGACGGTCCGGTGCGCGGAGGGAGGTTCGGCGCAGCGCAGGGTGAGGAGCGCACACAGCAGGAAGGAGAGGGCGTCGCCGGTGAGCAGGCAGCGGTAGGCGGTGGTGGTGCCGAGGGCGAGGGCGGCTGCGGCGGTGAGGCCGCCCAGCGCCCAGCCGGCGTTGGCGAGGGTGCGGTGCAGGGCCTGGTAGCGGACGCGGTCGGGGCCGGCGATGCGGGTCGCGTAGAGCTTGGTCAGGACGCTCGCGGCGCGGTCGCCGAGGCTGCCGACGGCGGAGAAGAGGAGCAGGAGGGCGAAGCGGTCGGTGGTGAGCAGGGCGAAGGAGGCGATCGCGCGCAGGATCTGGACGGTGACGAGGATCCGGGTGATGGGGAACCGGTCGGCGAGCCGTCCGCCGAGGGGCGAGCCCGCGATGCCGACGGCTCCGGCGGCCGCGGCGAAGGTGCCGATCTGGGCGAGGGACAGGTGGGCGACGTAGGCGAAGTACAGGACGGAGACGGAGGCCCACAGTCCGCTGCCGATGCGGTCGGCGAAGGCGATGAGCAGCATGGTGCGCCCGTCGCGTCCGCCGGGTATGCGTGCCTTTCTCGTGGCTGTCCGGTGCGGTCGGCGCACGGTTCCCCCTTGCGTCCAGTTATGTATTGATACATAATTATTTACGTGGCAACACAATATGGGATCAGTGGTACGACGGCCAAGGGAATTGCCGCGTCCGTGGAGCGGGGCGTCGCCGAGGGGGCGTGGGCGCCGGGCGCGGCGTTGCCTCCGGTGCGGCGGCTGGCGGACGAGCTGGGCGTGAGCCCGGGGACCGTCGCCACGGCGTACAAGGAGCTGCGGCAGCGCGGCATCGTGGTCACCCGGGGCCGGGGCGGGACGGTGGTGGCACCTGCGCCTGCGGTCGCCTCACGTCGGCCGCCGAAGGTGCCGGAGGGCCTGCGCGACCTGGCGGGCGGGCACCCGGACCCCCGGTTTCTGCCCGCTCTGGTGCCGCCCTCCCGGCTCTCCCCCGGCGCCCGTTCGCACCGCTCGACGCCCCGGCTGCCGCACCTCGAGGAGGCCGTGCGCGACTGGCTGCGGCCCGACGGGGTGCCCGTGGAGCACGTGACGTTCGCTCATGGAGCGCTGGATCTGATCGGGCGGCTGTTGTCCGTGGAGCTGCGCCCCGGGGACGCCGTGGCGATGGAGGACCCCGGCTATCACCATCTGCTGGACCTGGTGGCCGCGCTGGGGCTGCGGATCCTTCCGGTGGCGGTGGACGACGAGGGGATGCGCCCGGACGCCCTGCGCGACGCGCTACGCGCGGGCGCGCGCGCCGTGGTGTACAGCCCACGGGCGCAGAATCCGTTCGGGGGCTGTTTCTCGGCGGCGCGCAGGGACCCGCTCGCTGAGCTGTTGCGCGAGGCCGGTGATGTGCTGGTCGTGGAGAACGACCATGCCTCGGCGGTCGCCGACGCTCCGCTGTGGACGCTCACCGCCTCGGGGATCGCGCGCTGGGTGCATGTGCGGACGGTGAGCAAGTTCCTGGGGACGGACCTGCGCTGGGCGGCGGCGGCCTGTGATCCCGTGACGCTGGCCCGGCACGACGGCCGGCTGCTGCTGACGTCGGGGTGGGTGAGCCACCTGTTGCAGGAGACGGTGCACGGGCTCATGACGGACTCCGGCACGCGTGCGTTGGTGTCACGCGCGCGTGGAGCGTACGCACAGCGACGTGAGGCACTGAAGGGCGCGCTCGCCGAGCGGGGTGTCGCGGCGCACGGCGCGAGCGGGATGAACCTGTGGGTCCCCGTCCGTGACGAGTCCGCGGTGGTGAACGGCTTGCGGTCGTACGGCTGGTGGGTTGCGGCCGGCGCCCGGTTCAGGCTGGCGGCGCCCGAGGGGGTGCGGATCTCGGTCGCCGAGCTGGACAGCGCCGACGCGGCGCGGCTGGCCTCGGACTTCGCGGCCGTACTGGGCGAGTCCGAGGCCACCTACGGGGGCTGAGGCGTCAGGAACGCTTGCGGGCCAGGTCCTCGTAGAAGTGCAGCAGGTCGAGGTTGTCGATGGAGCCCGGGTTGACGGCCTTCTCCAGGGACGTGCCCTGCAGAAGGCGCTTGACCGGGACCTCGATGCGTTTGCCGGTGAGGGTGTGCGGGACGCCGGGCACTTCGATGATCTCGTCGGGGACGTGGCGCGGGGACAACTGCTCGCGGATCGTGCGCCTGATCCGGTCGGTGAGCGCGTCGTCGAGCACGGCCCCGGGGGCCAGGTGCACGAACAGGGGCATCCAGTAGCCGCCGTCGGGCTGCTCGACGCCGATGACGAGGGACTCCCGGATCTCCGGCAGGCGCTCGACGGCCTCGTAGATGTCGGCGGAGCCCATGCGCACGCCCTGACGGTTCAGGGTGGAGTCGGAACGGCCGTGGATGATCACCGAGCCGCGGGAGGTGAGGGTGATCCAGTCGCCGTGCCGCCACACGCCGGGGTAGGTGTCGAAGTAGCTGTCGTGGTAGCGGCTGCCGTCGGGGTCGTTCCAGAACTGGATCGGCATCGACGGCATCGGGTTGGTGACGACCAGCTCGCCGACCTCGTCGGTCAGGGGCTTGCCGCTGGGGTCCCAGGACTGCAGGTCGGTGCCCAGGCAGGGGGCCTGGAGCTCGCCGATGTACACCGGGAGGGTCGGCACTGCGCCCGCGAAGCAGGAGCACACGTCCGTGCCGCCGCTGACCGAGGCGATCCACAGGTCGTCGCGCACCTCGTCGTGCAGCCAGCGGAAGCCGTCCGGGGGCAGCGGCGAGCCCGTGGTGGCGACGCACCGCACCCGGGAGAGGTCGAAATCCCGCGCGGGATGCACGCCGGCCTTGCGGCAGGCCATGACGTACGCGGCGGACGTGCCGTAGAGGGTGGCTCCCGTGCGTTCGGCGACCCGCCACTGGGCGCCGGTGTCGGGGTAGCCCGGGCTGCCGTCGTACAGCACGATCGTGGTGCCGGTCAGCAGACCGGAGACGAGGAAGTTCCACATCATCCAGCCGGTCGAGGTGTACCAGAAGAAACGGTCCTCGGGACCGAGGTCGCAGTGCAGGCCGAGCTGCTTGAGGTGCTCGACCAGGATGCCGCCCTGCGACTGGACGATGGCCTTGGGCAGTCCGGTCGTGCCGGAGGAGTACAGGACCCACAGTGGGTGGTCGAAGGGCACCTGCTCGAAGACCGGCTCGGTGTCGGCCGCGGTCAGCGCCGACCACTCCAGCGCGCCCTCGGGAGCCTCCGTGCCCAGCACCGGGATGTGCACCACGGCACGCAGCGTGGGCAGCTCGCGGCGCAGCTCGGCGACGGTCTCGCGGCGGTCGTGCTCCTTGCCGCCGTAGCGGTAGCCGTCGACCGTGAACAGCACGACCGGTTCCACCTGCTGGAAGCGGTCGAGGACACTGCGGGCGCCGAAGTCGGGCGCGCAGGAGGTCCATACGGCGCCGACGGCGGCCGTCGCGAGCAGGGCGACGACGGCCTGCGGGATGTTCGGCAGATAGCCGCTGACGCGGTCTCCGGGGCGTACACCGAGGGCACGCAGCTCGGCGGCCAGGGAGCCGACCTGGCGGCGCAGCTCGCCCCAGGTCACCGGGCGCGTTTCGTGCGTCTCGTCGACGTGGAGCAGCGCCGGGGCGTCGGGGCGGTCGGCGGCGGCGCGCAGGGCGTGCTCGGCGTAGTTGAGGGTCGCGCCGGGGAACCATTGGGCCCCGGGCATGGCGCGGTCGCCGAGCACGCGCGTGTACGGCGTGGAGAACCGTATGTCGAACCACTGGGTGACGGCCGTCCAGAAGGCCTCGAGGTCGTCCACGGACCAGCGCTGCAGCGCCGGGTAACCGCCGTCGGCGGGTGCGCCGTGGTGCTCGGCTGCCCAGGTCTGGAACCTGGTCACCTGGGCCTGGGCGATGCGCTCCGGATCCGGCTGCCAGAGCGGTTGCGGGTTCTCGGTCGTCATGGGGGCGGCTCCCGGGCTGTGCGCGTCGTGTGCGTCCTCCGCGCACGGGCTGGGGTGTGCGCGTGACGCGGCTGGAACGGACGATGCCATGTGATCGTCTTCCGCACCAGGGTTCGCCCCACATAGTTCGTGTCGTGAAGATGTGCTCTGGTCACGGGTGAACGGCAGTTGAACGAGGCACGCGCGTGGAACGGTCAATGGCAGGGTGAGCAGCATGGACGGTCGTGACCTGGTGCGGTCGGTGAAGCTGGTCGGTTCGGTGGGGGCGGCACAGGGATTGCGTACCGTGCGGGCGGCGTGGCGCAGGAGGCGGGCCGACGCCGCCGGGCTGCCGCGGCGCGGGGCCGAGCGGGCACGGGTGCCCGGCACCATCCAGGAGGTGGAGCCCGGGCCCGGTGGCGGCGTCATCCGGTTCGACCGCTCGGAGCTGCGCATTCTCGTCGCGGGCAACGGGGCGGCGTTCTGGGGCTGGGACGGGGCCGGCGCGGAGCCGTCGTACGCCCTGGCGGGGCGCTGCCCGGAGCCCGACCCGAGGGCGTCGCTGGAGCCGGACAAGGACGGTGGCTGGCGTGTGGTGGCAGAGCGGGTCACGGTCGCCGTCTCGCGGCACGGTGCCGTGGAGATCCGTACGCCCGGCGGGGTGACGCTGCGCCGCGAGGATCCCCCCAGGTGGTGGGAGCCGGCCGACGGTGGTCCGGGGCGCTGGATGGTGCGCTCCGAGGTGGCACCGGACGCGCGGTTCTTCGGCCTCGGGGGGCGGGCGAGCGGCCCCCGGCTGCGGAACGGGACGTACCGCCTGTGGAACACCGACCCCGGGCACGCGTTCTCCCCGGGTGACGACCCGCTGTACATCACCATGCCGGTGCAGGTGGTGGTGGCGGACGCGGGGACGCACCTGCTGTTCCACGACAATTCCTGGGACGGGACGGTGACCCTGCGCGAGGGCGACGAAGGGGCCGGTTCCGGACACGATCGGGCCGGGACCAGCGAGCTGCGTATGGAGGGCGGCCCGCTGCGCTGCTGGGTGATGGTGGGCACTCCCGCGCGTGTGCTGCTCGCCTGGGCCTCGCTGACCGGGGCGCCCGCACTCCCGCCGGCATGGGCGCTCGGCCACCAGCACGCGCGCTGGGGCTTCGGCAGCGAGCAGGAGGTGCGGCGGATCGTCGCCGGTTACAAGGAGCGCGGTCTGCCGCTCGACGCGGTCCATCTCGACATCGACCATTTCGACGGTCACCAGGTGTTCACCGTCGACCGGGAGCGCTTTCCGGCGCTGCCGAAGCTCGCCGAGGAACTGCGCCGGGACGGGATCCGTCTGGTCTCGATCGTGGACCCGGCCGTCAAGGCCGCCCCGGGCAACGACGTGTACGACAGTGGCATGGACCTGGACGTGTTCGTGCGGGACGCCTCGGGACAGTTCGTGGAAGGAGTGGTGTGGCCGGGGAACGCGGTGTTCCCGGACTTCACGCACGCGCGCGTGCGCAAGTGGTGGGGCGGGCTGTACGCGGAACGGCTCACGCAGGGCTTCGCGGGCTTCTGGCACGACATGAACGAGCCGACCTCGTTCACCGCGTTCGGCGAGTCGACGCTGCCGCGGTCGGCCCGGCACTGCCTGGAGGGGCGCGGCGGCGACCACCGCGAGGCGCACAACGTCTACGCCCTGTGCATGGCGCGTGCCGCCTACGAGGGACTGCGCGAGCTGTCACCGCGCGAGCGTCCGTTCCTGTTCTCGCGTTCCGGCTGGGCGGGGATGCAGCGGTACGGAGGGACCTGGTCCGGTGACGTCGCCACCGGCTGGCCCGGGCTGCGGGCGTCACTGTCGCTCGTACTGGGGCTCGGCCTGTGCGGGGTGCCGTACTCGGGTCCGGACGTCGGCGGGTTCGACGGCAGCCCGTCACCGGAGCTGTTTCTGCGGTGGTTCCAGCTGGGCGCGTATCTGCCGCTGTTCCGCACGCACGCGAGCATGGACGCGGGGCGCAGGGAGCCCTGGGAGTTCGGGACCGACGTGCTCGAGCACGCGCGTGGGGCGCTCGTCGAACGCCGGCGTCTGCTGCCGTACTTCATGACGCTGGCGCACCTGGCCCGGCGTACCGGCGCTCCGTATGTGCGGCCCCTGTGGTGGGGTGCCCCGGAGGACCGGGCGCTGCGCGGATGCGAGGACGCCTTCCTGCTGGGCGACTGCCTGCTGGTGGCGCCGGTGCTCGACCCGGGGACGGACCGGCGCGCGGTGCAGCTGCCCCGCGGCCGCTGGTACGACACGGCCACGGGACGCGCGTACGAGGGGCCCGGGCGGGTGATGCTCGACGCGCCGCTGTCGCGGATCCCGGTGCTGGCACGCGCGGGTGCCGTGCTGCCGGTGCGCGGTGACGACGGGCGGCCGGCCCTGGAGGTGTGGGCACCGGCGCCGGGCCGTTCCGGGGGCGCGCTCGTGGTGGCGGACGCGGGCGAGGGCTGGGACGAGCCGGAGATCCAGCGGTACGTCACCCGGTGGGAGGGCTCACGCGTGGTCGTGGGGCTTCAGGGCCCGGACGGGCTGCGCGAGCCGTCCCTTCCGGTGCGGGTGCGGGGGCTCGACGGGCGCTGACGAACGGGTGCGCCCGACGCTGCCGCTCAGAGGTAGCGGCCCTCGAACCAGGCCCTTACGGCCGCCGTGTGGAGCGGGAACGCGAGCTGCTCCGGGCGGCGCAGCAGGTGCCAGCCCTGCGTCTCGTCCGTGGCCGCCGACGGCGGAAGGCCGTCGGCGGGGCGCTCGGGCAGCATTCCGAACAGCAACAGGTGGCCGTCGGGGGAGCTCATGGCGTCGACGAGGCGGACGTCGCGGCCGGCCGCGTCGATGCCCGTCTCCTCCTTGAGTTCGCGGACGACGGCCTGCCGCCAGTCCTCACGGTCGTCGACGTACCCGCCGGGCAGGGCGATGCCCCCGCGCGCGGGTTCGACGGTCCGGGTGATCACGACCAGGGCGGTGCCCTGTGTGTCGTACACGGGCTGGAGGGCGATCGCCACGGGCAGGGGGTTGCGGTAGGCGACCGTGCCGCAGGCCGAGCAGGTGCGCGGCCAGTCGGTGACGCCCTCTCCATAGGGCGTGCCGCAGCTCGAACAGTGGGAGCCGGGGCCGGAGTTGGAAGTGGAGCGCGGGATTTCGGACACGCGCGGACTGTATCCGATCGGAGAGGGCGTCGACTTCAGGCGGTTGACTGTGACTTCCTGACCGACCTCAGTCGGTTGACCGTCCGTTCGTGAGCGACTTGGCCGAGACGGGGAAGTCGAAGTAGGTGTCGGGGTAGGGCTCCGGCTTGTAGGTGTAGTGCCACCACTCCTCGGCGAGGTTCACGAAGCCGAGCCTCTCGAGGGTGCTCTTCAGGAGCAGCCGGTTGGCGTGTTGCTCGCCCTGGACCCGCGGATCAAGGGTGTGCGAAAGGGTGTCGAAGCAGTCGAATCCGGTCCCCATGTCGACGGAGTTGTCCGGAAAGCGCTCCTTCTTGGGGGCGTAACAGGGCACGAGAGGTTGTCCGGGCACGTAGGGATGCGCCGGCCGGGCGGGCAGCCGCACGATCGTGAGGTCCATGGTCGAGCCCCGGCTGTGACCGGACTTCTCCGCGATGTACCCGTCCGCGAACAGCCGGGTCTTGTCGACGTCCGGGTAGAACTCGCCCTTCATGCGCTGGTCGTCGAGGTCCTTCGCCCAGCGCACGAAGTGGTCGACGGCGCGCTGCGGCCGGTAGCAGTCGTACACCTTGAGGCTGTAGCCCTCGCGCAGCAGCTTCACCTGCGCCGTGTGGAGCGCCTGGGCGGCGGGCCGCGTGAGGATGCACATCGGCTGCTCGTAGCCGTCGATGCGTTCGCCGACGAAGTTGTGCGGCGTGAAGTAACGGATCTCCTGGATGATCGTCGGGTCCACGGCTCTCAGCGCGACGAAGTCCGCGGGGGCCTTGGGCTCCGTGGACGCCCGGGCCGTGGCGGAGGCGAGGGGCACGGTCAGCAGGGCGGTGAGCGCGGTGATCAGCGCACGCGCCAGACGGGGCAGTCGTGTCATGCCCCTTGCATCTACCAGGTACGCGGGCCGGCCGGCAGCCGATTGCCCGCATCGCCCGCCGCTCCGACGGCGGCGAGCACCGACTCCTACGCTGAGTGATCGCTCGGGAATCCTGCGTGAACGTCTCATGAACTGCGCATGGGTGCGCTCCCGCGCGGCGCCATCATGCTCCCGTGCGCTCCTGGACGGATACTCTCCGCTTCGCTTTCCAACCGGTGGTCAACCTCACCACAGGCGGGGTCGCGGGCCTGGAGATCCTTGCCCGCCCGGAGGCCGGTGACATCCTGGCCGAGGCCCGCCGCAACCCCGAACTGGACGGTCAGGTGGCGGTTGCGGCGTTCCGCGCCGCCGTGTGCAAGGAGACGTTGCTGCCGCTGCAGGTGAACGTCTTCGCCGGGACGCTGGCCGATCTCGGCGGACTGTCCGCGCTGCACGACGCGGTGCGCGAGGCCGGTCGGCTGCCATGGGAGGTGACGGTCGACATCGGCCCGCCCTACACGCACGTGCCGCAGCACGCCCTGCTGGAGGCCGTGAGCGTGCTGCGCCGCCAGGGCTTCCGGATCAGCGCCGACGGGGTCGGGGACGGGGACGTGCCGCTTCGGCTGCTCACGGACCTCTCCCCCGAGCTGGTGAAACTCGACGCGTCCCTGCTGGCACGGCCCGCGGCGGTGCGGGCGATGCGGACGCTGTGCGACGAACTGGGCGCCCTGCTGGCCGTGGAGGGCGTGGAGACCGAGTCCCAGTGCACCGCGGCACTGGCGGCCGGGGCGCAGCTGGCCCAGGGCGAACTGTTCGCGCCGCCCGCGCGACTGCCCGCCGCGGACGTCTACGTTCCGCCCCGCTCCCCCGGCCTCGTCCCCGTGCCCCGCTCGGGGCCGCCGGTCCGGCAGTTCGTCCGCCCGGCCGCGCTGCTGCCCGCCGACGCCTCCGCGGGCCGGGTGCGGGACCTGCTGACCGGGTCGCCCGACGTGTCGGGGATGCTGCTGGTGGACCGGACCGGAGTGCCGGTGCGGTCGGTGCACCGCTCACGGTTCCTGCTGACGATGTCCGGGCGTTACGGCCACGCCCTGTACGCCGACCGTCCGGCGGCCAAGCTCGGGGACCCTCCGCGGACGGTGGGGATCGACGCCACCGCGTGGGAGGTGCTGGACGTCGTGGCGGTCGGCGAGCGCGACCGCACCTCGGACGATGTCGCGGTCGTCGACGGGGTCGGGCGGTGCGTGGGCGTCGTACGCCTCGCGGACCTGGTGCGGGCGCTCGCGGAGAGCCGTGTGGAGGAGGCTGCCGGGCTCAATCCGCTGACCCGGCTGCCGGGGTCGGACGCAATCACCGGCGAGGTGGACCGCCGGATCGCGGGCGGGCGGCCGTTCGCGCTGAGCTGGCTGGACGTCGACCACTTCAAGCAGGTCAACGACGGGGCGGGGTTCGCGGCGGGTGACGAGCTGATCCGCTCGGTGGGCCGGGCGTTGCAGCGGGCCGCGTCCGGGGCCACGCGCGTGGGGCACATCGGCGGGGACGACTTCCTGGTGCTCACCGACCCGGAGGGCCTCGGTGCGCTGGCGGCGGCCGTACTGGACGCACCGTGGGCGGCCGGTGGCCTGCCGGTGACGCTGTCCCTGGCCACGGTGGTGTGCGCGCCGGGGAGCGTCAGCGACCACCGGGAGGCGGCGGCGTCCCTGGCGCCGCTGAAGAAGGCCGCGAAGGCGCTGCGCGGGGCGAGTTGGGTGCTGGGCCGCGCGGGACTGACCGGCCACGAGGTCCTGCGGGGGGCTGAGGGGGCTCCGGTGGCGTCCTGAGGGCTTCACGGGGGTGTCACGGGCCTTCCAGGGGCCTTGAGGGGCTTGAAGCGGGACCTGAGGGGGCTGAGCGCTCCGGAGGCGCCCTGAGGGGTTTTGGGCGGCCGCGACGAGGTCCGGGGGCTTTCCGGGTGGCTCGGCTCTGCAAGGGGGCGTGGAGGGCCGTGGGCGCCGTCCCGAGCGGTGCGCGAGCCCGGGCGAGACGAGCGCCGGCGGCGTTCGTGGGCGAGGTGCCGCGCCGGTCGGTGTGCGTGGGCGATGGACACCGCGGTCGAACGGGCGGTCGATGTCGGTGCGTGAGGGGTCCAACGCATGCCGTCGCCGACCTTGACGCTCCCTGAGCACGGGGGAAGACTTCCCGTTGTCAGCCGACATCGCCGTACATTCTCGGCGAAACCCGCACCGTGCCGTGTGGGCTCTCTGCGTACCAGGCCTGTCTCGGGGCGGGTCGGCTGCGACGGCACGCTCGTCACGGGCGGACGCCGGACGGGGCGCTGCTGGTGCCCCGTCCGCGACCGAAGCCGCCACGGAAAGCGCACCCTGCACGGAGCACCGAGGTTGATCATCGGCCGGATCCGGGAGCCGCCATGAGCAGCGGAGGCGCCGATCGCCGATCGGGGCGACCCTGGAAATTGGCCGCCGGCCCGCCGACGGGAGGAAACGCGCGGGCACTCGTCCACCACCCAGCCTGCTGAGCCGAAGCGCAAGGGGTAGCCATGACGGACAACGCCGACAAGTACGTCGCCGCCATCGACCAGGGCACCACGTCGAGCCGCTGCATCATCTTCAACCACTCCGGCGAGATCGTCGCCGTGGACCAGCGCGAGCACCGCCAGATCTTCCCGAAGCCCGGTTGGGTCGAGCACGACGCCACCGAGATCTGGTCGAAGGTACAGGCGGTGGTCGCCGGGGCGATAGCCAAGGCCGGGCTGCGCGCCAACCAGCTGAGCGCCCTCGGCATCACCAACCAGCGCGAGACGACCGTCCTGTGGGACCGCACCACCGGCAAGCCCGTGCACAACGCCATCGTCTGGCAGGACACGCGCACCGCCGGACTCTGCCGTGAACTGGGCGGATCCGACGGGCAGGACCGCTTCCGCGAGCAGACCGGACTGCCGCTGGCCAGCTACTTCTCCGGCCCCAAGGCCGCCTGGCTGCTCGACAACGTGCCCGACCTCCGGGCTCGCGCCGAGCGCGGGGAGATCGCCTTCGGCACCATCGACTCCTGGCTCATCTGGAACCTCACCGGCGGCACCGACGGCGGACAGCACGTCACCGACGTGACCAACGCCGGGCGGACCATGCTGATGAACCTCGAGACGCTCCAGTGGGACCCCTCCATCCTGTCCGCCATGAACGTGCCGGAGGCGATGCTGCCCGAGATCCGCTCCTCGGCAGAGGTGTACGGCACGGCCATCGGCCAGCTCGGCGGCGTGCCCGTCGCCTCGGCGCTGGGCGACCAGCAGGCGGCCGTGTTCGGGCAGGCCTGCTATGACGTGGGCACCGCGAAGAACACCTACGGCACCGGCAGCTTCCTGCTGCTCAACACCGGTAACCGGCCGGTCGCCTCCAAGAGCGGCCTGCTGACGACCATGGGCTACAAGATCGGGGACGAGGCGCCGGTCTACTGCCTCGAGGGAGCCATCGCGATAACGGGTGCGCTGGTGCAGTGGTTCCGCGACCAGCTCGGCATCATCCGTACGGCTGACGAGATCGAGCCGCTCGCGGCGAGCGTCGAGGACAACGGCGGCGCGTACATCGTGCCCGCCTTCTCCGGGCTGTTCGCACCGTACTGGCGCTCGGACGCGCGCGGTGTCGTCACCGGGCTGACCCGGTACGTGACCAAGGCGCATCTCGCGCGTGCGGTGCTGGAGGCCACGAGCTGGCAGACCCGTGAGGTCGTGGACGCCATGTTCCAGGACTCGGGCGTGGAGATCACCACCCTGAAGGTCGACGGCGGCATGACGAAGAACAACCTGCTCATGCAGCACCAGGCCGACGTGCTCGGGGTGCCGGTGATCCGGCCCAAGGTCTCCGAGACCACCTGCCTGGGCGCGGCCTACGCCGCCGGGCTGGCCACCGGGGTGTGGAACGACCTGGACGAACTGAAGGCCCACTGGCAGGAGGACGCCACGTGGACGCCGTCGATGGAGGAGCCGGTGCGCGAGCGCGAGTACCACAACTGGCGCAAGGCGGTGGAGAAGAGCTTCGGCTGGATGGAGGACGGTGACGACTAGCCACGCGCGTGTGTGTGACGCCCGGCCAGGTGTGCACCGCCTGAGCGGCACGCGTGCGTGCGCGTGACGGACTGCGGCTCGTACCCCGGTCGGCGGGGGTACGAGCCGCACCCGCGCGTCAGGTGGTGACGGCCTGGCGGTGTTCGGCCGTGTACGCCATGGCGTGCTGGACGACACCGATCAGCACGTCCTTGACCGACGCGCGGTCGCGGGCGTCGCACAGCACGACGGGGACCGCGTCGTCCAGATCCAGCGCCGCGCGGACGTCGTCGGTGGGATAGAGGGCCGCGCCCTCGAAGCAGTTGACGCCGACGACGAACGGGATGCTGCGGCGCTCGAAGTAGTCGATGGCGGCGAAGCAGTCCTCCAGGCGGCGGGTGTCGGCGAGGACGACGGCGCCGAGCGCGCCCTCCGACAGCTCGTCCCACATGAACCAGAAGCGTTCCTGGCCGGGGGTGCCGAAGAGGTAGAGCACCAGGTCCTCGCGGAGGGTGATGCGCCCGAAGTCCATCGCGACAGTGGTGGTGTGCTTGCTCTCCACCCCTCGCGTGTCGTCGACGGGGCGTCCCGCCTCGGTCAGCAGTTCCTCGGTGCGCAGCGGTCTGATCTCGCTGACCGCGCCGACCAGGGTGGTCTTGCCCACCCCGAAGCCGCCGGCCACAAGGATCTTGAGCGTGACGGGCTCGACCGGGGGCTTGCCGCGTTCAGAGCGCCCGAAGATCATCGGTTCCTTCTCCTGCTCGCTGGGGGTGGGCCGGCGGCGGGCCGTAGCCCCCTCCGCCGGGGGTTTCGATGACGAGTACGTCGCCGGGTGCGACGTCGGCCGAGTCGCTGCCGCCCAGTTCGGTCACGGTCCCGTCCAGGCGCTCGACCCGGTTGGCGCCCAGGGCTCCTGGCTCGCCTTCCGCCATCCCGTACGGCGGCACCCGGCGGTGCTGGGACAGCGTGGAGACGGTCATGGGGGCGCCGAAGCGGATCCGGCGCACCGCCCCGTCACCGCCGCGCCACTGTCCGGCGCCGCCGCTGCCGCGCCGGATCGCGAACTCCTCGAGCCGCACGGGCAGTCGCCACTCCAGCACCTCGGGGTCGGTGAGCCGGGAGTTGGTCATGTGGGTCTGGACGACGCTCGCGCCGGGGAATCCGTCGCCGGCCCCGGACCCGGACGCGACCGTCTCGTAGTACTGGTGCCGGTCGTTGCCGAAGGTGACGTTGTTCATCGTGCCGGAGCCCTCGGCCTGCACACCCAGCGCGGCGTACAGCGCGCCGGTGATGGCCTGGGACGTCTCCACGTTGCCCGCGACGACGGCGGCGGGCGGTTCGGGGGCCAGCATCGAGCCGGGCGGCACGACGATCCGCAGCGGGCGCAGGCAGCCCTCGTTGAGCGGGATGTCGTCGGCGACCAGGGTGCGGAAGACGTACAGGACGGCGGCGTTGACGACGGAGAAGGGCGCGTTGAAGTTGGTGTCGAGCTGGGCGCTGGTGCCGGTGAAGTCGATGGTGGCGGTGCGCTGGGCGCGGTCCACGCGCACGCGTACCCCGATCACCGCCCCGGAGTCGGTCTCGTAGGCGTACTCCCCGTCGTCCAGTGCGTCGATCACCCGGCGGACTGCCTCTTCGGCGTTGTCCTGGACGTGCCGCATGTAGGCCTGGACGACGTCGAGGCCGAACGTGTCGATCATGCGGCCGACCTCCTCGACGCCCTTGTGGTTGGCGGCGATCTGGGCGCGCAGGTCGGCGAGGTTGGTGCCGGGGTTGCGGGACGGGTGGGGTGCCTCGGTGAGCAGACGGTAGGTCTCGTCCTCGCGTAGGCGGCCGCCTTCAGCGAGCAGCCAGTTGTCGAACAGGACCCCTTCCTCCTCGATGGTCCGGCTTCCCGCGGGCATGGAGCCCGGCGCGATGCCGCCGATCTCCGCATGGTGGCCCCGGGAGGCGACATGGAAGAGGATCCGCTCACCCTCCGTGTCGAAGACCGGGGTGATCACGGTGACGTCGGGCAGGTGAGTGCCGCCGTGGTACGGGTCGTTGACGGCGTAGGTGTCCCCCGGCCGCATCCGGTCACCGCGGCGCGTGATGACCTCCTGGACGCTGGTGCCCATGGAGCCCAGGTGGACGGGGATGTGCGGGGCGTTGGCCACCAGGTTCCCGTCGGGGTCGAACAGGGCGCAGGAGAAGTCCAGGCGTTCCTTGATGTTGACCGACTGGGCCGTGGACTCCAGGCGGGCGCCCATCTGCTCCGCAATTGACATGAACAGGTTGTTGAAGATCTCCAGCTGCACCGGGTCGGCTTCTGTGCCGAGATCGGAACTCTGCGTGACCGCGACGCGTTCCATGACCAGATGCCCGTCGTCGCGGGCGACGGCCTCCCAGCCGTCGTCGACGACGGTGGTCGCACTGGCCTCCGTGATGATCGCGGGTCCGGTGACGGCTTGGCCGGGAGGCAGGTGCTCACGGCGGTGCAGGGGTACGTCGCGCCAGACGCCGCCGGTGTGCAGGCGGACGGTCTCGGGGGCGGCGGGAGTGCCTTCGTACGGGGCGAGGGCGGACAGATCGGGGGGTGCGGTGATGCCGGTGGCTTCGACGGAGAGGGCTTCGACGACGATCGGACGGTCGAGCGTGAAGGAGTACGTGGCGCGATGACGTTCTTCGAACGCCTGGCGCATGGCGTCCGGCTCGGTCAGCTCGACGGTGAGCGTGGTGTCGGAGCCGTCGTAGCGCAGCTGGGCGCGGCGGCTGACGCGGATGCGGTCCTCGGGCACGTCCTCGGCGAGGAGTTCCGCGCGGGCCGCGGCCTCCAGGTCGTCGGCCGTCCGGCGCACGCCGGGCAGGGCGGAGGGTTCCAGCGGGGCCTCGACGGACTGTTCCCGCATCGCCGTGGTGTCGGCGAGGCCGATACCGAGGGCGGACAGCACGCCGGCCATGGGCGGGACGAGGACGGTGCGGATGCCGAGCGAGTCGGCGACCATGCACGCGTGCTGGCCGCCCGCACCGCCGAAGGTGGTGAGGGTGTAGCGGGTGACGTCGTGGCCCTTCTGCACGGAGATCCGCTTCACCGCGTTGGCGATGTTGGCGACGGCGATCTGCAGGTAGCCCTCGGCGACCTGTTCTGGGGTGCGGTCGTCGCCGGTCCGCTCGCGGATCTCCTGGGCGAGTTCGGTGAAGCGGTCCCTGACGACGTCGGCGTCCAGGGGCTGGTCTCCGTCCGGCCCGAAGACCTTCGGGAAGTGCGCGGGCTGGATGCGGCCGAGCATGACGTTGGCGTCCGTCACCGCGAGCGGTCCGCCGGCGCGGTAGCAGGCGGGGCCGGGGTCAGCGCCCGCCGAGTCCGGCCCTACGCGGTAGCGGGAGCCGTCGAAGTGCAGGACCGAGCCGCCGCCGGCCGCGACGGTGTGGATGTCGAGCATCGGGGCGCGCAGCCGGACCCCGGCGATCTGCGTGGTGAAGACGCGTTCGTAGGCGCCGGCGAAGTGGGAGACGTCGGTGGAGGTGCCGCCCATGTCGAAGCCGATGACGCGGTCGAAGCCGGCCAGTTGCGACATCCTGGCCATGCCGACGATGCCGCCCGCCGGGCCCGACAGGATGGCGTCCTTGCCGCGGAACTGCCCGGCTTCGGCGAGGCCGCCGTTGGACTGCATGAACATCAGCCGTACGTCCTTCAGCTCGTCGGCGACGTGCTGCACGTGCCGGCGGAGCACGGGCGAGAGGTAGGCGTCGACGACGGCGGTGTCCCCGCGCGGGACGAGTTTCATCAGGGGGCTGACCTCGCTGGACAGCGAGATCTGCGGGAAGCCGATACGGGCGGCCAGCTCACCTACGGCCTGTTCGTGCGCCGGGTGCAGGTGGCTGTGCATACAGACCACGGCGACCGCGCGGATCCCGTCGTCGTGCGCCTGCCGGAGGGCCCCGGTGAGAGTGTCCAGGTCGGGGGCGCGCAGCACGGTCCCGTCGGCGGCCATGCGCTCGTCTACCTCGACGACCCGCTCGTAGAGCAGCTCGGGCAGCTCGATACGGCGGGCGAAGATGTGCGGGCGGTTCTGGTAGGCGATGCGCAGGGCGTCGCGGAAGCCGCGGGTGATCACCAGCAGGGTGCGTTCGCCCTTGCGTTCGAGAAGGGCGTTGGTGGCGACCGTGGTGCCCATGCGCACGGCTTCCACCGGGTCCGCGGAACCGGCGAGCAGGGCCCGCACGCCGGCGACGGCGGCGTCGCCATGGCGTGTGGGGGTGTCGGAGAGCAGTTTGTGCGTGAGCAGGCGGCCGTCCGGGCGGCGCGCGACGATGTCCGTGAACGTGCCGCCCCGGTCGACCCAGAACTGCCAGCCGTTCATGTCCTCACCCCGCTTCCGCGCTGTTCACAGCGCTCGCAGGCCGTTGATCACGTCGCGCAGAATACTCTCGTCCGGCAGCTCGGCGGGCGGTACGGGCCGGTTCACATGGACGAATTCGGCGTGCACGAGATCGCCGATGAGGACCCGGACCACGCCGACGGGCAGATCGAGCTCCGCGGCCAGTTCGGCGACCGACTGCGGGGTGGTGCGGCAGAGCTCGACGATGTCCACGTGCTCCGGGGAGAGTGTGGGATCGGTTTCCGGGTCGCCCGCGTCGGGCTCCGTGACGACCACCGCGATCAGGTCGAGGCGGTGCTGGGCCGCACTGGTGGTGCGGCCGCGCGTCATGGCGTACGGGCGGACGACCGGTCCGGCCTCCTCGTCGAACCAGCGGCTGCTTGCCTGACCGTCTGCGCTCATGACCTCTCACTACCCGCCGGAGGGCAGATCGGTGCGCGGCGCGGTGCCCAGATGCACACCGACGCGCTTGACGAGGAGGGTCATCTCGTAGGCGACCTGGCCGACGTCCGAGTCGGCGTCGGACAGCACGGCGAGGCAGCTGCCGTCGCCCGCGGCGGTCACGAAGAGGAAGGCGTCGTCGAGCTCCACCACGGTCTGGCGGACGCTGCCCGCCTCGAAATGCCGGCCCACGCCCTTGGCGAGGCTGTGGAAGCCCGAGGCGACGGCGGCGAGGTGCTCGCTGTCCTCCCGGGTCAGGTCCTTGGACACGCCGGTCGGCAGGCCGTCGCCGGAGAGCACGACGGCCTTGCGGATGCTCGCGACGCGGTCCACGAGGTCGTCGAGCAGCCAGTTGAGCTCCCCGTTGCTGGTCGTGCGGCCGGTCGGCTTCGGTGCGGTCATCGACCGTCCCCCTTAGTGGTTCCCTGTGGTGCTGCGCCGCGCTGGGCGGTCTCCCCCGCGGCGTTCTCATCGCGGCCGCGCTGCCAGCCACGCTGGAGCGAGGCCATACGGCTGCGTACTTCTTCCGGGTCCCGTTCCTCGGGCTCGGCCGCTGCGGGGCGGGAGCCGCGGGTGGGCGTCTGTTTGAGCTGCGGCGCCAGGCTGGCCTGCCTCACCCGCCGGGGCAGCCGGCTCTGGGCGGCCGGGGCCTGTGCGGGCGCGGAGGGAGGCGGCGCGCCGGTGGTGTCCCGCTCGCCGGTGGAGGCGCGGCCGGCCAGGCCGGGACTTTGCTCCGGCACGGGCGGGGCCTGGTCCTCGGGCGTGGCATGGGTGCTCCGCTCGTCGGCGGAGGCGCGGCCGGGGCTTTCCGGCACCGGCTGGACCTGGTCCTCCCGGCCGGGTCCGGCCGGCGTCGGTTCGATGCCGGCCGGCGTCGACACGGGCCGGCTCGCGGCGGGGTCGGCCGTGTCGCCCCGGGTCAGCTCACGCCGTCGTCGGGCGTCGGGGTCGGGTGTGTTGGACGGCGAGGCGCCGCCGCGCGTCCGCCGGGGCAGCGCGGCGTCCGCCGGGTCGTCGGCGCCGGCGGTGACCGGTTCGACCGGGCGGCGGTCGGCCGTGCCGCGGTTGTGCGGTGCGGGGCCGCCACGGCGGCGGGTGGGCAGGGGCGCCAGGTTCTCCGCGTCGGACGTCGGACGCCTGCCCGGCCGGGGCGCGGGCTCCGCGTCCTCCTCCTCGCGCCGTGACCGTCGCTCGCCGACCGGGCGGCCGTGCGAGCTGACGAGCTTGGGGGTGCGTCGTCGGGGCAGCGGCACCGGACCACCGGCGCTCTGGGTGCCGTCGTGCGGGTCCGGGACCTCCGGGTCACGGGGGGCGCCGAGGCTGTCGCGCAGCGATCCCCGTGGCTCGCCGGCGGGGGCGTCCGGCGTCGCGGTCAGGGAGCGGCGAGGACGGAACAGGCCGCCGCCCTCACCTTCCTCGTCGAGGACGTCGGGCAGATCGCCGAGCGCGTCCAGATCGACGGGAGTGTCCAGCTCGACCGGCCCGTCCAGCAGGGAGGCGGGCAGGCCGGGCAGCTGCGCGGGGCCCTTGGTGAGGGCTGCCCTGCGCCGGCCGGCCGTCTTGGCGTCCTTGGCGGTGTGCGGACGGTCCAGGCGGAAGCCGATGCCGTTGGTGTCGGGGACGTCGTCGCTCAGCAGCGCGTCCGGCAGGAATACGACGGCGGTGGTGCCACCGTAGGCGGACGGCTGGAGGGAGACCCGGACGTTCTGGCGCTGGGCGAGCCGGCTGACCACGAACAGGCCGAGCCGGTCGGTGTCCGACAGTTCGAATTCGGGCGTTTCGGCGAGGCGCAGGTTGGCGTCGAGCAGGGCCTCCGCGGTCATGCCCAGGCCGCGGTCGTGGATCTCCAGGGTGAAGCCGTTGGCGACCCGCTCGCCCACGACGTGGACAGCGGTGTGGGGTGGCGAGAAGACGGTGGCGTTCTCGAGGAGTTCGGCGACGAGATGGGTGAGGTCGGCGACAGCGGGTCCGGTGACGGCGACCCGCGGCAGCCGGCGGACCTCGATGCGTTCGTAGTCCTCGACCTCCGCGACGGCGGCCCGGACCACGTCCATCAGCTGGACGGGCTTGCGCCACTGCCGGGAGGGGGCGGCGCCGGAGAGGATCACCAGGCCCTCGGCGTGCCGGCGCATCCGGGTCGTCAGGTGGTCGAGGCGGAAGAGGTCGGCCAGTTCCTCCGTGTCCTCGGTCCTGCGCTCCATGGTGTCGAGCAGGGTGAGCTGCTTGTGCAGCAGGACCTGACTGCGGCGGGCGAGGTTGACGAACACCTCGGAGACGCCGGCGCGCAACTCGGACTGTTTCACGGCGGCTTCGACGGCGGCGCGCTGCAGAGTGTTGAGGGCCTGCCCGACCTCGCCGATCTCGTTCCTGTCGTACTCCAGGCGCGGGACCTCGGTCTCCACGTCGACCTGTTCGCCCGCGGACAGGCGTCGCATCACGCTGGGCAGCCGTACCCCGGACGCCTCGTGCGCCTCCATGCGCAGCTGGCGCAGGTCCCGGACGAGTGCGCGTCCGATGCGCACCGACAGCAGCAGGGACAGCACGAGAGCGACGATGCCGAGGGCGCCGGCGAAGACGGCCTTGAGAATGACGTTCATCGCGACGGGCTGGACCCGGTCCTGGTAGCGGTCGCTCGCCTGGTCGTCGAGGGCGCCGAGTTCCCGCAGCGCGGTGCCGGCCGCGGTGTCCCAGTCCTTGGCGGTCACGTCGTCGGGCATGCTGCCGGGCGCCGCGGAGAGGACCGACCGTTCGGCGGTGCGCAGCGGTGCGGTGACGGCGTTCTTCCAGAAGCGTTCGTAGCGTTCGCACTCCACGCCGGGCAGCTGCGGGAGGCTGACCTCGTAGAGGACCTCCCGCTGGGCGACCAGGTCGGAGACGTGGCGCAGCTCGGCCCGGCCGATCTTCCCGACCACCAGGGCGGAGCCGAGGAGGGCGTCCTCCCGGGAGAGCAACTCGCGGGCGCGGGCGGCGTTGACGAGGGCCCGGTACTCCTTGTCCATCTCGACGCTGTCGACGACGTCGAGTTTGGACAGCAGGGTGAAGCAGGGGTCGACCAGGCGGTTGTACAGGTCGAGGGCCTGGGCGCGGCTGACGGTGCCCTGTTCGACGCTGCGGCGCAGGGGGTCGATGCCGTCGAAGGCGTCCAGGACGGCGGTGACGCCCTCGCTGTCGTCCGGGTCGAGGTCCTCGCGCACATCGGACGTCGTCGCTTTGCGGCGTACCTCGGCGACGGCCTGGTCGGTGGCGGTCCGGGTGCGGTGCAGTGCGGACAGCGCGTCGGCGGCCCTCGGGTCGGCCAGGTAGACGAGGGTCTGCCGGCGTTCCTGCTGCAGGACGCGGACGGTGTCCCCGACCGGAAAGCCGACGTTCTCCATCACGGAGGACACGCTGAACAGCCGGCCGGCCTCCCGTCCGGTGAGCACCGTGGCGAAGCCCCAGATCGCGGTCAGGGACACCAGCGGCACGAGAAGCAGCGCCACGATCTTCCGGCGGATCGACTTCCCGCGAAAGCGCATGGCCTCCCCCAGCTCGACCCCCACCAGCAGGGGGTACACATGTACGTCAACAAACGGCGCGAGCCTACTACCGACGCACAGGTAACTCGAAGAGCCGTCCGGAACCTGAACTTCCGTACTGGTGGGGCGACATGCGGAGGTGTCCGGGCATTGCGGGTGATTGTCCGGCGGGGACGGTGGGGTGGCCGTCGCCGACCGGCGCACCGAACTCCTGGAACTGGCTTGTTTTTTTCGCTGCGTGGGAATCTTCGCGCGGTCCCGTTCGTCCTTCTCTACAGGAAATGGGGGCGGAAGGGACCACAGGAGCCTCATCCCGTCCCCCGGGGGCATAAAGCAGCGCAAGCCGGGCAGCCAGTGAGGGAGCCGGAGATCTTCCGGCACCGAGGGGAACGGTTCGAACCGGCGGTGGGGAGGGGCACGTTGATGGGCACGGCGGAGCGGCGCCAGACACCTGGGATCGGCACGGCGGGAGGCGCGACGGCCCGGCGGGGACGGCAGCACCCGGATCTCGACGGTTCGGCCGACGAGGGCCCGGCCGAGCGGGTGGTTCCCGAACTCAGGGAAGCGTACCGGCCGTTGTGGGTCGAGGAACCCGCGCGACGGCGACGGCTGCCCGATCCGGTGCGCACGGCCGCCGTACGGGCGGTGCTGATCATCGCCGTGACGCTGATACAGGCCGTGGCAGCCTTCCTGTGCACGATGGCCGGGTCCTGGCTGGCCTTCCCGATGGTGCTGAGCAGCATCGCGAGCACGGTGGTGGCCACCTGGAGCGTCCTCGACGTGTGGGTGACCCGCCAGGTGTGGAACCAGCGCAACGGCGTGGTGTCGACGCCGAGCAGCACTGCGCGGGCGCTGCGCCGCGAGCGGCGGCGGGCCCGGCGGGCGGCCGAGCGGGGCCAGGGGCGGATAAGGCGGCGCGGGGGCGCCGGGCAGCTGTCGCACCCCTGATGCCGCTGTGCACCGCCGTACGTGCGGCTAAGGGGTCGCCGAAGCCGGTCGCCTGAACATCCGCGTCGCCGTGATCTCGCTGTGCGCCGCCTCCCCGGCGGGGATCTGCTGGGGCAGACCGGGCCTCAGGTGTTCCTCGACGCTGATGTACTTCAGGCCCGCCCGCAGGTCGGCGTCGTTGCGCAGCCGGATCACCAGCGGGAACTCCGCGAGGGCGGTGGTGTCGAACAGGCCGGTGGTGTACAGCAGCTGCACACCGAGCGCGTCCGAGACCGCCCGCTGGAGCTCCAGCAGATACGTGGCGTTGGCGCGGCCGATGGGGTTGTCGAGGAAGAGGGTGCCGGCGTGCCGGTGCTTGTCCCGGCCCCGGTCGTTGGACCGCAGCGCGGCCATGGTGCAGTACAGCGCGATCGCGGCGGTGAGCAGCTGGCCGCCGGAGAAGACGTCGCCCATCTGCCCGACCGGCACCCGCTCGGCGCGCAGCACGGCGTCCGGCTTGAGGATCTCCACGGCGACGCCCTTGGGCTGGAGAGCCGCCGCCACCCCGCGCAGCAGCAAGGACATGCCGTCGCGGCGCAGGTCGGAGTTCTTCTTCACGGCCGCGCGGGTTGCCTCGTCGATGACCTCGCCGAGGCGCTCGGTGAGGGTCGCCTGGTCGGGCTCCTCGAAGCGGATGCGCAGGAACTCCTGCCCGGACCACTCGCCGAGCCCCTCGGGCAGCCGGGACAGCCGCTGGGCCGAGCGCAGGGTGGCCAGCGCGGTCTCCACCAGGCCGCGCAGCCGGTCCACGATCGAGTCGCGGTTGCGCTCCAGCTGGGCCAGCTCGTCGGTGAGGACCCGCAGGCGCGGGGCGAAGGCGTCGGCCCACTTCTGGGCGTGCTCGGGCAGCGCGGAGGCGGGCAGTTCACGGATCTGCTGACGGGCGGGGGTGCGGACCTGTTCGTAGCGGGTGGAGTTGGCGTGCCGGACGAGGATGTCGCTCGCCTCGCGGACGGCGGCATCGGCGGCGGACAGGTCGGCGGCGCAGCCGCGCAGTGAGCGGCGGGTCTCGGCAGCCGCCTGGCGGGCCTCCTCCAGCGTGCCGGGGTACGGGTCGGGCTCCTCCTGCTCCTCCTCGCCCGCGTGCTCGCGCAGCAGGTCGCGGAGCAGCGCGGCGAGTTCCTCGAAGCCGCCGACCGCGTCCTCGGCGGCGCGGTGGGCCTGGAGCAGCTCGGCGTGCGCGTCGCGGGCCTGGGCCAGGGCCTCGGTGCGGGAGGCGAGTTCGGCACTCGCCGTGCGCAGCAGGGCCTGCGCGTGGTCGGCGTCGCGCGGGAGCATCTCCTCGGGCAGTTCGGTGTGGGCCTCGCCGTCCTCGGGGGCGTGCCGTTCGGCCTCGCCGCGCAGCCGGCCGAGCTGTTCGCTGGCGTTCGACATGCGCGTCTCAAGGAGCTGCACCAGCTCCTCGGCGCGGGCGGCGGCCGCCTGCCGGGACGGTCCGTCGGAGCCGTCGGGGGATTCGAGCAGCTGCTCGGCGCGGGTGCGGACCTTGTTGCTGAGCCGGTCCAGTTCGGCGCGGGCGGCGCTCTCGTCGCTCTCGGCGCGGGCCTGTTCGGCGCGCAGGTCGGCGCCGACACCGACCTTCTCGTACAGCTGGGAGGCGGCCCGGTAGGCCTCGCGCAGCGCGGGCAGGGACGCCTTGGGCGTGTCCCCGTCCGCCTCCGGTACGTCGTCGGGGGCGCCGGCGATCTCGGAGCGCTCGGCGCGCAGCGCGCGTGCGGTGCGGCGAGAGTCGTCGGCGGCGCGCTGGGCGGCGCGGCGGTCCTCGTCGGCGGCGCGGGCCCGCTCCAGGCAGGCCTGGGCGCGTGCCTCGGACTCGGTGGCCTCGTCGGCGAGTTCGCGCAGCCGGGCCTGCCAGCCGGCGCGTTCGCGCAGCCGGAAGGCGAGTCCGGCCAGGGCGTCGGCGGCGCGGCGGGCCTTCTGTGCGGTCTCCTGTCGCTCGTCGCGGACGCGGACCGCCTCGGCGGCGGTCTCCTCGGCCTCGGCGCGGGCGGTGCGGGCCTCGGCCAGTTCCGCCTCGGTCTCCTCGGCGAACGCGCGTGCCTCGCGGGCGGCTTCGGCGAGTTCCACCAGCCGTCCGGGCGGGCAGCCGGTGCGCCAGGAGGCGAGCCGGGCGGCCAGCTCGCGGTCCTTGCCGAGGCGGGCGGCGAGGGCGCGGATCTCCTCGTCGCGCTCGGTGGCCCGGGCGCGCAGCGCCTGCCGCTCCTCGTCGGCGGCGTGCTCGTCGTGCATGGCCGGGTTCGGCGGGACGAGGAACACGTCCCCGGTGTCCGTCCCGGCGGCCGGGGTGGGGGCGAGCAGGGCGGCGGCCGTGCCGACCGCGACGGCCGAACGGGGCAGCAGGGCCGCCTCACCGAGTGCCTGACGCGCGCGGGCGTGCGAGTCGGGGTCGGTGATGATCACGCCGTCGACCAGTTCGGGCCGGGCGGCCAGTACGCGCGCGTGGTCGGCGGGGTCGACGGACTGGGCGAGGTAGCGCCAGCCGGGCAGGGCGGGGATGCCGTGCTCACCGAGGAACTCGACGGTGGCGAGCACGTCCGGGCCGGGCGGCAGCAGCCCGCCGTCACCGAGCGCGCCCAGGATGCGGGCGTCGTCGGCGGCGGCCGTGCGCAGGTCGAACAGCTGGCGTTCGGCAAAGGAGACGGTGTCGTCGAGGAGTTCGCGCAGCTCGTCGGCGCAGCGGTCCAGCTCCTCCGGGGTGAGGGCGCCGCGGCCGCCGTCGTCGTCGCCCTGCCGGGGCTGCGGGATGGCGGAGCGCGCGTCGGTCAGGCCGAGCAGCTCGGAGAGCCGCTCCTCGCGGGACAGGGCCTCGGCGGTGCGGCGCTCGCCGTCGTAGGAGCGTTCGGCGGCGGTGGCGGCGTCGGCGGCGCGGGCGGCGGTCAGTTCGGCGCGGGTCTCTGCGGCTGCCGCTTCGCGCGCGTGCTCGGTGGCCCGGCGGGCTGCCTCGCGGGCGGTGTCCCAGGCGGCGACCGCGGTCTTCTCGGCGTCGCTGGCGGCGAGGGCGGCGCGGGCCGGGTCGGCATCCGGCGTGCTGTCGTCGAGCCAGCCGGCGCGGACGGCCTCGGCGGTCTCCTGCTCGACCTCGGTGAGGCGCTGGCGCAGATGCCCGACCTCGCTGCGGGCGCGCTGCGCCTCGGTCGCGGCGGACGTGGAGTCCCGGTGGGCGGCGTCGCTGACCTCCTGGAGCTGCGCGGAGCGCTCCTCCTCCTCGTTGGCGAGGTTCTCGGCGTTCTCCGCTGCCGCGTGCAGGGCCCGGACGAGGTCGAAGGCGGCCTTGGTGCGCGCGGCGAGCGCGGGAGCCGCGTCCCGCTCCGCCTCCTGGATCGCGGCGGACACCCGGGCCACCCGGTCGGCGGCCGCGCGGTGGCGCAGAACGACCTCGGCGGCCTGCCAGGCGGCGTGCAGGGTACGGGCGTCGGCCAGCTCACGCTTCTGCGCGGCGGCGGCCTTCTCGGCGGCGGTGAGCGCCAAGGACGCGTGCCGGTAGGCGAGTTCTGCCGCGATGAGGGCGCTGCGTTCGCGGGCGCCCTCGGCGTGTGTGACGGCGTAGGCGGCGGCCGTGACCCGCTGGGCGAGGTCGGTGGCGCGGGCGCGCTCCTGCACCGCCCGCGCGGAGAGCCGGCGGGCCAGGGTGCGGGTGCGGCGTTCGGCGCCGGTGTGGACGTCACGCGCGCGTGCGCGGGCGTCCGCTGCCTCGACGATCCTGCCGAGCAGGTCGACGGAGCCGGCGGTGAAGTCGCGTTCGGCGATCAGTTCGGCGCGCCGGCCGAGCTTGTTGCCGAAGCCGCCGACCAGGTCGGCGAGCCCGTCGGTGTCGCGGGTGTCGGTGACCGCGCGCAGCAGCAGGTCGGTGAAGTCGGAGTCCTTCTTCACCGCGAACAGGCCGGCGGCCTCACCCTCGTCGGCGTTCATCTCCCGCTGATAGCGGAAGAGTTCGGGGTCGAGGCCGAGGTCGCCGAGGTGCTCGGTCCAGCGTTCGTGGATCTCCTCCCAGTGCACCTCCAGGTGCGGGTACGCCTTGCCGGCCTCGGTGATCGCGTCGCGGAAGCCCTTCATGGTGCGGCGGCGGCCCTGCGCGCCGGACTGGCCCTCGACGGGCGGGCGTACGGCGGTGGACTCGGCGACCGGCAGGTTGTCCAGGCTGAGTCCGGGGCCGGGCCGGAAGGAGTACCAGGCCTCGGCGAACTTGCGCGGGTCGTTGGAGACCTGGCGGCCGCGCCACTCGCTGACCTTGCCGACGACGACGAACTCGCCGGTCTGCACGTGCTGCCACTCCAGGGCGACGTGCCCGCAGTCGTCGGCGAGCAGGAACTTGCGCAGCACGCCGGAACTGGCACCGCCCAGGGTGTTGCGGTGGCCCGGCAGCATCACCGAGAAGATCAGCTTGAGCAGGACGGACTTGCCGCCGCCGTTCTCCAGGAAGAGCACGCCGGCCGGTGCGGGCCGGCGCGGCGGGCCGACCGGCTCCTCCTCGAAGAACTCCGCCTGGGCGGGCGCGGGGTCGGGCACCGGCTCGCCCACGCCTCGCAGGTCAAGCACGGTGTCGGCGTAGCGGGCACCAGCGGGACCGATGGAGTAGAGGCGGACCCGGGACAGCTCGTACATGGCGGACTCTCGTTAAGTCTTCGAAAAAGGTGCGGTGGTTCGGCGGGTGCGGGTCAGGAGTGGAACGGCAGCCCGGCGTCGGCCACCAGGTCCAGGTCCTCGGCGTCCTCGGCGGGCAGCAGCGTCGGCGTGCCGTCGGTGACGGGGACGACGCCCAGTTCCAGCAGCTCGGCCATGGCGGCGCTGCCGGCCATGTCGCGCACCTGGAGCTGGTAGCGGGCCGTGGTGCGGTAGGTGCCGCCGTTGTCGTCACCGGTGCGCTGCAGGAATCCGGAGTCGGTGAGGAAGGCGACGGCCTTGGCGACGATGCCGGTGGTCGAGCCGGCGAGCCGGCGGGCGTCCTTGGTGGCGCCGGTGGCGCTGCGTCTGGCCCAGATCCGCCAGGCGGCCTCCAGGCCGGGTGCGTCGGTGACGGGGTCGGTGTTCTCGCCCTGTTCGGCGGCCCGCTCCTCCAGACGGCGGCAGGCCTGCCGGACGAAGGCGTCGACGCCGTTCACGGTGACGCGGCCGATGTAGCCGTCGTCGGCGAGGTCCTCGGGGCGGGGGAAGGCGAGGGCGGCGACGGCGAGATGGGCGAGGCCGTGCAGGAAGCGGTCGCCGGAGTCGGCGGAGGCGCGACGCGCGTAGTCGCCCATGCGGACGGCGAAGACGGAGTCCTCGGCGGCGGTCACGGCCATGCCGGCGCGCGGGGACACCTCCAGCACCACCAGGCCGAGCCCGGCGGCGACGGCGTCGGCGAGCCGGGCGAACGGCGGGTCCTCGCGGTAGCGGCGCAGCAGGTCGGCGTACTCCTGGTCGCGGGCCGGCTGGAGCTTGGGCTGCAGGCCGAAGGCGACGAGCCGGGCCGCGTCGGCGGCGTCGGCGGGGGTGACGGCGGCGGTCGCCGGGGCGGGTCCGGCTTCCGGCTCACTCCACTCGACGTGCTCGGTCACGGCTGTCGCTCCTTGTCGTGCGGGTCGTGCGGGTCGTGCGCGGGTCCTGCTGGTCGTACGGGTCCCTCGGGTCGTGCGGGCCCCTCGGGTCGTACCGGCAGTCCGGGTCGCGCGGGTCCAGACGGCGCTTCGGGTCGTGCGGGTACTGACTCATGCCGCTTCCGTCCGGTCCGCGGCCATCCCCGCGGCGTCCAGCAGCGCCGTGCCGACGATGAGGTCGGCGCCGCCGAACTCCGGGTCGTCCAGTTCGGTGCCGTCGTCGACGGCGAACAGCAGCTTCTCCTCGCCCTGCCGGTACGCGGTGCCGAAGGGCGGGCTGGCCGCGTGCACGGCCAGCAGGGCGACCAGGTAGGGCAGGTCGGGGTCCTTGCCGCGGGCCTCGGCGAGCAGACCGGACAGTCGACGGGGCGCGTCGTGCGGCAGCTCCAGCAGCTCCTGCGCGGCGGCCATCTGCTCCTCGCTGAACCGGCTGTCGTCGGGCGTGGCGACCAGGTCGGGCTCGGGCATCTCCGCACCGAGGTGCTCCCGTTCGACGGGCGGGGTCAGCAGTATGTCGACCAGGTCGCCGACCCGCACGGCCATCGGGGTGCGCAGGCCGGTGCCGCGGTGGAAGAACGCGTCCGTCACGCGCGTGGCCTGTTCCAGCGGCAGCGGCAGGGTCGGCGCGAGGAGGTGGCCGTACAGGTCGAGTCCCGAGGTCGTCAGCGGTGTGGCGAAGGCCTGCCGGTCCTGTTCCGCGCGGAAGAGGGGACCGGCCTCCAGCAGGCGGGACTGCAGCTGGGTGTGGCGGCGGATGCAGTCCTTGACGATGTCGACGAGTTCGGCGGCGCGCCGCTTGTGCTCGGGGTCCTCGGACTCGTCGCGGGCCTTGCGGATGTTGGTGAGGATCGCGTTCTCGTGGCGGTAGCGCTCGGCGACGTGGTCGAGGGCTTCGGCGATCATGTCGGGCACGGCGTTGAGCCAGTCCACCGCGCGGACGTTGCGCCGGGTCGCGTCCAGGGCGCGGCGCAGGGTCTCGGAGTACTGCACCGTCCGGTAGCGGGCCTGCTCGGCGGCGAGCTGGGCGTCGGCCAGCCGGCCGCGGTTGATCAGGACCTCCAGCTTGACCTCGGCGGCGATCTGGGCGCTGGTGACGTCGGTGTCGAGGGCGCCGACGAGGACGTTGACGGCTTCGTCGGTGGTGCGCAGATAGACCGTGCCGCCGGGGCCCGGGACCTCTTCGATCAGCTTGAAGTCGTAGTCCCGGCGGATGTAGGAGCCGTCGGCGGCGAAGGTGCCGTAGACCGCGCGGAAGCCGCGGTCTACGCTGCCGACGTTGATCAGGTTCTCCAGGACCCAGCGGGCCACCCGCTCGTGCTCGGCGGCCGGGCGCTGCGGGGCCTGCGCGGCGATGCGCGGGATCAGCCGGGCGACGATCTGCTCGTGGTCGGCGCCCGTGTCGAAGTCCATGTTGAGTGTGACGAGGTCGATCGCGGCGAGGGCGATCTCCGCCATGCCGTACACCGAGTACTCACCGGCGAGATTGGCCTTGCGCGCGTCGAGGTCGTGGATCGGCGCGGTGCAGGCGAGCGCGCGCAGCCGGCGCGCCAGGCCCTCGTCGGCGGCCGGGCCCGGTGCGGGGCGCGGCCCCGCGCTGAGCTGGGGCGGAGCGCTGTCCGTCGATGCAGGCGAAGTCACGGTGCACAGACTAGGTCCTTGGTCTGACAACAGCCCAAACGGGCGGCTCCGCCGGTTTCGCCGGGTGGGCTCGGGGGCTCGTGTGGTCTTGCGGATGCGGGCCGTCGTGGGTTGCTCGCGCAGTTCCCCGCACCCCTGGGGGGTCGCACAGCCGTCAGCCGGGAAGCGCCCTTCGGCTGCGGCCGCCGCCGGCCAGGGAGTTACGCCTCGTCTCCGACCCGTCGTCGGTACACCTCGACCACCCGGTCCAGGGAGTCGCGCAAGTACACGGCGAGCAATTGCTCCGCACCCGCCTTGTCCCCGTTTCGCAGCGTTTGCAGGATTTGCCGGTTGCGCACCAGATACGGCTCATGGAGCTGCCGCGGGTCGTCCACCACGTGGAACGCCAGGCGGAGTTCGGCGAAGACGCTGCGCATGACCTCGTCGGTGCGTTCACTGCCGGCCAGGGCGACCAGCTCCTGGTGGAAGTGGATGTTCGCGGTGCCCAGCGATTTCCAGTCGTTCTCGGCGCCGGCCCGTTCACCCTCGGCCACCGCCGCGGCGAGGCCGTCGAGGGCGTACGGCGGGTCGCCGAGGCCCCGCACGACCGCACACTCGACCAACGCGCGCGTGCGGTAGATGTCCTCCACGTCCTCGACCGTCAGGACGCGGACGAACACGCCCCGGTTGAGTTCGTGGACGAGCAGGCGCTCATGGGTGAGCAGCCGGAACGCCTCGCGCAATGTGTTGCGGGACACACCGAGCGCGCCGCCGATGCTGTCCTCCGACAGCCGGGTGCCGGGCGGGAAGAAGCCGTCGGCGATCCGGCTCCGGAGGATGTCCGAGACCCGCTCGGCCGTGCTGGTGCGGCCCAGAAGGGCACGGTCGTCGGCCAGTGACGCCAGCTGCTCTGCCATGCCCGGAATTCAATCGCAGATACAGGGACGAGACAACGGGGGTATTGAAGGATCGTTGAACGATCCTCTACGGTGCTGCGCACGGCTCTTCCCGACGCTCCTCCGTCACCCTTTAGCGAGGTGTCCATGAGCACGACCCCTCCACCCCGGGCAGCCACTGGCGACGCACCCTCCGCCACGGCGGAACCCGGCGCCGCCGACGGCGCGTTCGGCTGGCTGCGCGCCCTCGGCCCGCGCGGCCGGCACGCCTTCGCGGGCGCGTTCGGCGGCTATGCGCTCGACTCCTACGACTACTTCACGCTCCCGCTGAGCATGGTCGCGCTGTCCGCGTACTTCGGCCTGGACAGCGGCCAGACGGGCCTGTTCACCACGGTCACCCTCGTCGTCTCTGCCGTCGGCGGCGCCCTCGCCGGCGTGCTCGCGGACCGGGTGGGCCGGGTGCGGGCGCTGCTGCTCACCGTGATCACCTACGCGGTCTTCACGGTCGCCTGCGGCTTCGCGCCCGACTTCGAGACCCTGCTCATCTTCCGCGCGTTGCAGGGCCTCGGCTTCGGCGGCGAGTGGGCGGTCGGCGCCATCCTGGTCGCCGAGTACGCGAGCGCCCGGCACCGCGGCCGCACGCTGGGCGCCGTGCAGAGCGCCTGGGCGGCCGGCTGGGCGCTGGCCGTCATCGTGTACACGCTGGTGTTCTCGTTCGTCGACGACGCTCTCGCCTGGCGTGTGATGTTCTGGACCGGCGCGCTGCCCGCCCTGCTCGTGGTCTGGGTACGGCGCCGGGTGCACGACGCTCCCGAGGCCACCGCCGCACGTGAACGCAGCGGCGAGAAGGGCTCCTTCACGGTCATCTTCAAGCCGGGCCTGCTGCGCACCACCGTCTTCGCCGGGCTGCTGTCGACCGGCGTCCAGGGCGGCTACTACACGCTGGCCACCTGGGTGCCGACCTATCTGAAGTCCGAGCGCGGTCTGTCCGTCGTCGGCACCGGCGGATACCTCACCTTCCTGATCTCCGGCGCGTTCATCGGTTACCTCACCGGCGGCTATCTGACGGACCGGCTGGGGCGACGGCGCAACATCTGGCTGTTCGCGCTGCTGTCGGCGCTGTGCATCGCGGCCTACGCGAACATCCCGAGCGGCGCCAACACCCTGCTCCTCGTGCTCGGTTTCCCGCTCGGGTTCTGCATGTCGGCCATCTTCAGCGGCTTCGGCTCGTATCTGAGCGAGCTGTACCCGACGGCCGTGCGCGGCACCGGTCAGGGCTTCACCTACAACACCGGCCGAGCCGTGGGCGCCGTCTTCCCGACCAGCGTCGGCTTCCTGGCGGACAGCTGGGGCGTGGGCGGCGCGCTGGTCTTCGGCGCGATCGGCTACGGGCTGGCCGCCGTCGCCCTGCTGGGACTTCCCGAGACGCGCGGGAAGGAGCTGGTGTGAACCGTACGGACGACAGCGCGGCCCTCCGTGCCGCCACCGACCGCCCGGTCGTCCTCGTCGACCCGCACGCGCACGCGTGGAGCCCGTCGGCCGCACGCGCCCGCTTCCGGGCGGGGCTGTCCGGCCCGACCGCCGGTGTCGCCGCCGGCCACACCCAGGTCAACCTCATCTCGGTCCCGGCCGACTGGGCGTACGAGACGCTGCTGTTCTGCACCCGCAATCCCAAGCCCTGCCCGGTCCTCGACGTCACCGACGCGGGCTCGTGGACGACCGCGCTCGCCGACGGGGCGGACCTGCGCACCGATCTGCCGCGCTACCGGGTGTGGGAGCACGGCCGGCTGGTGGATGAGCCGACCGATGTGCGGGCGTACTGGCGCGACGACCTGGTGTCGTTCCTCATCGGATGCAGTTTCACCTTCGAGTGGGCGCTGACCGCGGCCGGTGTGCCGCTGCGCCACCTCGAGCAGGGCCGCAACGTCCCCATGTACACGACGAGTTGGCAGTGCCGTCCGGCGGGGCGGTTGCACGGCCCGCTGGTGGTGTCGATGCGCCCGGTGCCGCCTGGGAACCTGTCGGCGGCGATCCGGGAGAGCGGGCTGCTGCCGGCCGTGCACGGCAGCCCCGTGCACTACGGCGATCCTTCGGTGCTCGGCATCGACGACCTCAGCCGTGCCGACTTCGGCGATCCGGTCCGTCCGGAACCGGACGACATCCCGGTGTTCTGGGCCTGCGGAGTGACCCCGCAGGCCGCGGTGACCGCCTCCCGGCCGCCGTTCGCCCTCACCCACGCACCGGGACAGATGTTCCTCACCGACGCCCGCGACGAGCAGTACCGCGTGGCCTGAGCATCCGGGAAGAATCCGTGACCTCGATCGATCTGAACGCCGACCTCGGCGAGGGCTTCGGCCGCTGGGAGCTGACCGACGACGAGCAACTGTTGTCCGTCGTCACCAGCGCCAACGTGGCCTGCGGCTTCCACGCCGGGGACGCGGCCACCATGCGCCGGGTGTGCGAGCTGGCGGCCGAGCGCGGGGTGCGGATCGGCGCGCAGGTCTCCTACCGGGATCTGGCCGGGTTCGGGCGGCGCGCGATGGATGTGCCGTCCGCCGAACTGGCCGCCGAGGTCGCGTATCAGATCGGCGCCCTGGAGGTGTTCGCGCGGGCGGCAGGGGCGCGCGTGGCCTACGTCAAGCCGCACGGCGCCCTGTACAACCGGGTGGTGCGTGACGAGGAGCAGGCGCAGGCGGTGGTCGACGGGGTGCTCCTCGCCGACGCGGCGCTGCCGGTGCTGGGGCTGCCCGGCTCGCGGCTGCTGGAGAGGGCGGTGAAGGCCGGACTGCCCGTCGTCACCGAGGCGTTCGCCGACCGCGCCTACACCGACGAGGCCACCTTGGTGCCGCGCGGCCGGGACGGCGCCGTGATCACCGATTCGGAGGCGGTGGCGGAGCGGTCGCTGAGCCTCGCCCGTTCGGGCACGATTGCCGCGCACTCCGGCGCGCGGATCGAGGTACGCGCGCGTTCCCTGTGCCTGCACGGTGACACGCCGGGCGCGGTGGAACTGGCCCGCCGGGTGCGCCGGCGGCTGGAGGAGGCCGGTGTGCGGGTGGAGGCGTTCGCGTGAGAGCGCTGCCCGTGGGCGACGACGCCCTGCTGCTCGAGGTGACCACCGGCGAGGCGGCCGAGGCGCTGCACGCGGATCTGGTGCGCCGACGTGCCGAGGGACTGCTCACCGTGCGCGAGATCGTCCCTGCGGCACGCACGGTCCTGCTCGACGGCCTGTCCGACCGGGACCGCGTGGCCGGCGAACTGGCCCGCGCCCACATCGCTCCCGCACCCGCACGCGCGCGTGCGGGCGTCGAGATACCGGTGTGCTACGACGGCCCCGACCTGGCGGAGGTCGCGGCGCACTGGGGGGTCGGCGCGGCGGAGGCGGCGCGGATCCACGCGGCGACCGAGTTCCGGGTGGCGTTCTGCGGGTTCGCCCCCGGCTTCGGCTACCTCACGGGCCTGCCGTCCCGTTACGACGTGCCGCGCCGGGGCACTCCGCGCACGGCCGTCCCGGCCGGTTCGGTGGCGCTGGCCGGCCCGTACACCGGCGTCTACCCGCGCTCCTCCCCGGGCGGCTGGCAGCTGATCGGCACGACGGACGCCGTGCTGTGGGACCCCACGCGCGTACCGGCCGCGCTGCTCGCGCCGGGCACGCGCGTGCGGTTCGTGCCCGTGGGCGGGGTGGGTGCCGTATGACGGACCGTGCGCTCGCCGTCGTACGGGCCGGGGCGCTCACCACCGTGCAGGACCGTGGGCGGCCCGGGCACGCGCATCTCGGGGTGCCCCGGTCCGGGGCGCTCGACGCGGCCGCCGCCGAGTTGGTCAACCGCCTGGTCGGCAATCCGCCGGAGGCGGCCGTCCTGGAGACGACGCTGAGCGGCTGCGCGCTGCGGCCGCGCCGCGCGGTCACCGTGGCCGTCGGCGGCGCTCCCTGCCGGGTCACCGTGGCCGGCCGGCCGGCCGCCTGGGGAGCCCCGGTGCGGGTGCCCGCCGGGGCGTTGCTGGACGTCGGCCCCGCGGTGCGCGGCGTGCGCAGTTATGTGGCGGTCTCCGGCGGCGTCGCCGTCGAACCGGTCCTCGGCAGCCGCTCCACCGACCTGCTCTCCGGGCTCGGCCCGGCGCCGCTCGCCGACGGCGCGGTGCTCCCCCTGGGCCCGGAGACCGGCCCGGCGACGGCACCGTACGCGCGCGTGGACGTGGCCCCGCAGCCCTGCCCACCGGACGAACTGGTGCTGCGGGTCACCCTGGGGCCGCGCGACGACTGGTTCACACCGGAGGCGGTGCGCGTCTTCACCACGCGCGCGTACCGGGTGTCCGCCGCGAGCAACCGCATCGGCCTGCGCACCGAGGGGCCTTCCCTGGAACGTGCGCGGCCGGGTGAACTGCCCAGTGAGGGCATGGTCCTTGGGGCCGTGCAAGTGCCACCCGACGGACGCCCCGTGGTCTTCCTCGCCGATCACCCGACCACCGGCGGCTACCCGGTGATCGGCGTGGTCCGCACCGCCGACCTCCCGGCCGCGGCCCAGGCGGTGCCGGGCACGCCGGTGCGGTTCGTGGCGGTACGCCGCCGGTAGGGCGCCGCTTCGGCCTGCTGCGAACTCCCGTCGGCAGAGGGCCCCTTGGCCGACTCCGGACTCCCGCGGGTAGAGGGCCGCATCGGCCGGCTGCGAACTCCCCTCGGCTGCGGGCGGCTTCGGCCGAATCCGGCCCTCCGCCGGCAGAGGGCCGCTTCGGCCGGCCGCGAACTCCGGTGCGGCCGGCCGGGGCGATCGGCAGGGTGATCCCATGCGACTCACCAAGTTCACTCACGCGTGTGTGCGGTTGGAGAAGGATGCCCGGGCGATCGTCGTCGATCCGGGTGTGCTGACCGAGGAGCCCGAGGCGTACGAGGGGGCCGAAGCCGTGCTGGTCACCCATGAGCACTTCGACCACTTCGATGCGGACCGCCTGCGCGATCTCGGCTCGGACATCTACACCTGCGCCGGGGTCGCCCACCGCCTCGGCGATCTCGGAGAACGGGTCCACGTGGTGCGTGTGGGCGACCGGTTCCGCGTCGCCGGGTTCGAGGTGTCCGTGGTGGGCGAGCGCCACCACCCCAGCCATCCGGACGTCCCCCCGGTCGACAACGTCGGTTTCCTCGTCGACGGCGAAGTCTTCCACCCTGGCGACGCGCTGACGGTGGTGGATGCGCCGACGCTCCTGCTGCCCGGGCAGGCCCCGTGGCTGACCGTGCCCGACATGATCCGCTACCTGCGCCGGATGGCGCCCCGCCGTGCCTACGCGGTGCACGACGGGTTGCTGAACGACTGGGGTCTGAAGGTCCTGGACGACGTGCTGGCCATGGAGGCGGAGCGGGCGGGCCGCCAGTACCGGCGGCTCCGCCCCGGGGAGAGCGTTGATCTGTCATAGGGATGCGGTGGCCCGGCGAGGGCCTACGCCGCCTCCTCCACCTCCCCCACGGTCACTGCCGCCAGTGCCGCCGAGACCGCCGCCGATGCGCGCAGGTCGAGGCGGGCGCTGGTGCCCCGGGCCCGGTGGCGCAGTTCCTCCGCGGCGAGGGTGAGCAGTTGGGGCAGCAGGTCGGTGCAGCGGCGGGCCACCCAGCCGGTGCCTGCGGTGGCCAGCCACCGCACGCTCGCCGCGCGGCCGGGCGCGGGGAGCTCCGGCTCGGCCGTGGGCGCGGGCCCGGTCGCCAGGCCCGCACCGGCCAGCAGGGCGTGACAGCGGACGGCGAGCTGCCGGTGCCCGCGTTCGCCGGGGTGGAGGCGGTCCGCGCTCCACATCGCGCGGTCGCTGATCCACGCGTCGCTGCCGGCGTGCAGGTGCAGCGTGCCGTATCGCTCGGACAGGGCGTGCACAACGGAGTTGACCGCGTGCTGCCGCCGGGCCAGCGGCCGGGCGAGGGCGCCGGGGAGGCCCAGCATCGTGCCCGGGTCGGGCAGGCAGGCGGTGAGAACGGTCGCGCCCTGCCGGGTGAGGGCGCCGTACACGGTGTCGAGGCGGGCGGCCACCTCGTGGATGGCGAAGGTGCAGCGCAGCGTGTCGTTGACGCCGATCACGACCGACACCAGGTCGGGGCGCAGCGCGAGCGCGGCCGGCAGCTGCCTGTCCAGCACGTCCCGCGTCTGCGCCCCGCTGACCGCGAGGTTGGTGAAGTCCACGGGCGACTCGGCCAGGGACGGGGCGAGCAGGGCGGCCCAGCCGCGCCAACCGCCCTCGACAGGGTCGCCCACGCCCTGGGTCAGCGAGTCGCCGAGGGCCGCGAACCGCACGGGTCTCATGCCACGCCCTCCGGCACCGTGGGCCGCGGCGCGAGGGGCACGTCGTGCGCGGCGAGGAAGGCGTCCACGGCCTGCTGCCAGCTGAAGCACTCGGCACGCGCGCGTGCCGCCGCCCGGCGCTCCCGCGCGGGCCGCGCCAGCAGCGACTCCACGGCGTCCGCGAAGGCCTCGCCGTGGTCGGCCGCGGTGACGCCCGCCGATCCGACGACCTCGGGGAGCGCGGACGACGCGCTGACAGCCACGGGAGTGCCGCAGGCCAGCGCCTCCAGCGCGGCCAGACCGAACGTCTCGGCGGGGCCGGGCGCCAGGCACACGTCGGCGGACGCCTGCAGCACGCCCAGCTCCCGGCGGTCGGACAGGTGTCCCAGGAAGGTGACCGGCAACCGCCGTTCCACGGCCCGCTGTTCGAGCCGCGACCGCAGCGGGCCGTCCCCGGCTACGACGAGCACTGCCCGGCGTCCGCGCCTGAGCAGCTCTTCCAGGACGTCCAGGGCGGTGCCGGGCCGTTTCTCCACGGACAGCCGCGAGCACATCAGGAGCAGCGTCTCGTCCCCACGCGCGTGCACCGCCCGCACGCCCGCGTCCCGCAGCGCGGGGTGCCGCTCGGCCAGATCGACGCCGAGCGGGGCGCGTACGACGTTGCGGGCGCCGATCCTGACGAACTCGCGCTCGGCGAACTCCGTCGTGCACACCACGCGCGCGTACGTATGCGCGGTGCGGACGTTGAGCGCGTCGGCGGCCCGCCGGGCCGCGCCCTCCGGCAGACCCCAGGTGCGCAGCACCCCGTCCGCGGACTCGTGGGAGACCATCACGGCGGGCACCCGCGCACGGCGCGCCCACTTGCCGGTCCACCTCAGGGTCGTACGGTCGGACACCTCCAGGCGGTCGGGGGCCAGCTCCTCCAAGAGCCGGGCCAGGCGCCGCCTGTCGGTGAGGACGCGGTAGCCGCCGGTGCCGGGCAGCACGGGCCCCGGCAGGGTGATGACACGTCCCTGCTCGGTCTCCTCGTCGCTCTCGCCCGCGCCGGGGACGACCAGGACCGGGTCGTGCCCGGCGGCCCGGTAGCCCTTGCCCAGTTCGCGCAGGGCGGTGCGCAGTCCGCCGGAGGCGGGGGTCACGAAGTTCGCGAGCCGGACGATCCGCAGGCCGCTCATGCCGCCGCCCGGCGCAGCGGCACCGCCCTCGGTCCGTGTCATGCCGCCACCGCCGTCCGACGCGCGGCGAGCACCTCGGCGTAGTGGCCGATCAGCTGGTCACCCACGGCCGCCCAGGTGCGGCCCTCGACCATGGCCCGCCCGGCGGCTCCGAAGGCCGTGCGCAGTGCCGGGTCGGCGGCCAGGGCGCGCACGCCCTCCCGTACGGCGGTGGCGTCACCGGCCGGGAAGAGCAGTCCGGTGTGGCCGTGGGCGACCAGGTCCAGCGGGCCGCCGGCGGCGGGCGCGAGCACCGGCACACCGCTGGCCATGGCCTCCTGCACGGTCTGGCAGAACGTCTCGAAGGGGCCCGTGTGGGCGAAGACGTCGAGGGAGGCGAAGATCCGGGCGAGGTCGTCGCCGGTGCGGCGGCCCAGGAAGACGGCTCCGGGCAGCGCCTCCTCCAGGCCGGGGCGGCTGGGTCCGTCGCCGACGACGACCACCCGCACGCCGTCCAGGCCGCACACCCCGGCGAGGAGTTCGACGTGCTTCTCGGGGGCGAGCCGGCCGACGTAGCCGACGATCACCTCACCGTGGGGGGCGAGTTCGCGGCGCAGTGCCTCGTCGCGGCGGTCGGGCCGGAAGCGGGCGGTGTCCACTCCGCGCGGCCACAGCCTGAGGCGGGGTACGCCGTGCTCGTCCAGGTCGCGCAGGGCGGCGGTGGACGGGGCGAGGGTGAGGTCGGCCGCGGCGTGCACGGAGCGGATGCGCCGCCAGGCGGCGGCCTCGCCCGCGCCCATGTAGGTGCGGGCGTATCCGGCCAGGTCGGTCTGGTAGACGGCGACGGCCGGGATGCCGAGCCGGGCGGCGGCGGCCATGCCGCGCGCCCCGAGGACGAAGGGACTGGCCAGGTGGACCAGGTCGGCGCGGTGCTCGACGAGCGTCGCGGCCAGGCGCCGGGTGGGGAGGGCGACACGGACCTGGGGATAGCCGGGCAGCGGGAGGGAGGGGACGTGGACGACGGGGCAGGGGACGGACGCGTCGGGCTTGTTCCCCGGCGCGGGGGCCGGCGCGACGACGAGCGGGGCGTGACCGCGGTCGACGAGGTGCCGGGCGGTCTGGAGCGCGCAATGGGCCACGCCGTTCACGTCGGGGGGAAAGGATTCGGTCACGATGACGACACGCATACCGGTGTTGTCGCCGCGCCGGACGTGGCCGCGTCAACGTGGATCTTTCCGGCCGAGGAACGTCCTGTGAGCGTTGCGCTGCACACCCGAGCGAGTCGGAAACCGGCCATGCCGTCCTGACGTACGGGTCACCCGGCGTTCACACGGACGGCCGCGATGCCCCGTCGCCGCGCGCCGTGTCGGGCAGGATCACAGCGCCAGGACGGCGGCCCCCGACGGTCTCACCGTGCCCGGACAGCGTGCCGAATACGGGTCTCACCGTGCCCGGACAGCGACCCGCGCCCGGCGGCCTCCCACACCCGCACGGCGGCCCGTGCCGGATCTCCACGTGCCGGACGGACAAAGGCCCGCGCCAGGGTCGTACGGGCCCCGGACGGACGCCCGCCCTCCCCCGTCGCCCGTGTCACACCGCCGACGCGTCCGGCCCGATGCGGCTCCGTACGGCCGTCTGGACCTCGTCCTCCTCCGCCGGGTCCGCGGCCAGCCGGCGCAGTCGCTCCACCACGCGCGCGTCGCCGGTCTCGGCGTGCCGGGCGGCGATCTCGCGGGTGGTCTCCTCGCAGTCCCACAGGCACTCGACGGCGAAGCCGGTGCCGAAGGAGGGGTCGGTGGCCGCCAGCGCGCGGGCGCAGTGGCCGCGCAGATGCGAGGAGGCGGTCTCCCGGTAGACGTGCCGCAGGACGGGTGCGGCGCAGGCGATGCCGAGGCGTCCGGCGCCGTCGACGAGGGTCCACAGGGTGGGCGCGTCACAGCCCTCGCCGCGTACGGCCTCACGCAGGACGCCGAGGACGAGGTCGCTGTCCTGGGCGCCGCCCCGGCAGGCGAGGACGCGTCCGGCGGCACCGCCCAGCGCGTCGGGCCGGCGGGCCCAGCCGCGGGCCCGGTCGACGGCGACGACGCTGCGCATGCGTTCGAAGGCGTCGACGGCGGCCTCGACGACGGGCGCCGTGCCGCCCGCGACGGCTGCCTCGATCAGGTCGAGGACGTCGGGGTCGTTGCTGTCGGCGAGGTAGCGCAGGGCGGTGCACCGGGCTCCCTCGGTGCCGTCCAGCGCGGCCCGCACGATCTCCGGCCGGTCCTCGGGGCCCGCTACGGCGGCGAGGCAGCGGGCGGCCGGGACATGGAGCGCGGCGCCGCGTTCGACGCCCTGCTGGGCCCATTCGAGGACCGCGGCGACGCTCCACCCGGGCCGCGGGCCGGCCGGGCGCATCTGCCGCTGCCAGCGGTCGAAGCTGCCGGCCTCGTGGGCGGCACGTACGCGTGCCGCGATGTCGGCACGCGGGTCCTCGGCCCACAGCCGCCACGGCCGGGGTTCGAAGGCGTCGCGCACGACGGCGGCCAGCGCGGCCTCGCCCTCGGCATCGGTGGTGAAGCGGGCGAGGACGGGCATGGCGAGGGCGCGCAGCCCGGCGTCGTCGTCGCGCAGGGCGAGTTCGTCGAGCGCCCAGGCCCAGTTGGAGCCGGTGGCCGCGTAGCGGCGCAGCAGCTCCAGGGCGTCACGGCGGCCGTAGGAGGCGAGGTGGCCGAGCACGGCAAGGGCGAGTCCGGTGCGGGACTCGTCGGTGTCGAAGACGTCCTCGACGTCGAAGAGGTGGGCCTCGATCTCGTCCAGCTCACCGCCGAGGTCGAGGAAGAGACGGGCGTAGTAAAGGGAGCGGTTCTCCACCTGCCAGTCGTGGCGGGGGTCGCGCAGGACACACTGGTTCAGCGCCGCGAGGGCCTCGGCGCGGGGGGCGGTGAGCGCGTGCAGTGTTCCGTCGCCGCGGCCCCGCTGGAGCAGGCCGAGCAGCGTACCGCTGGGCGCTATGACCGGATCGAACATGGGAAACAGCCTCACATCAAGCGTCGACGCAACCGGGGACGTGCATTACCTGGCCGCGTGACAACACGTCGGGGCGCCCGCCGTTTCCTGCTTGCTGTAGACCATTTCTCTCTGCCTCTCGTCGGTGGCCCATGCGGGCCGCATCACGGCCCGCGCGGTGCGGCACTACCTGCCCGGCCATCACGTCCGTGAATCACGACGTCATGATGACCCGGCGGTTCTGCCCACCGCGACCGAAATTTCCGGCGGCCTGTTACCGCCTCCCCCGTGGTCGGTGTCCTATCTGGTCAAAACCCTTGTTCCCGCTGATCAAAGCGGGTGTGTTCAGGCCGCGCCGAACAGCTCGAGCAGCTCGGCCTTGCCGAACATGCGTGCCGTGTCGACGGCCGACGGGGTGCCCGCGGCCGGGTCGGCGCCGCCCTCCAGGAGGGCCCTGATGACGGCTTCCTCGCCCTTGAAGACGGCGCCGGCGAGCGGGGTCTGACCGCGGTCGTTGGCGCGGTCGGCCTCGGCGCCGCGGGTCAGCAGCGCACGGACGGTGTCGGCGTGGCCGTGGTAGGCGGCGAGCATCACCAGGGTGTCGCCGCGGTCGTTCGTGAGGTTGGCCGGTACGCCCGCGTCGACATAGGCCACGAGCGGCTCCGTCTGCCCCTGCCGGGCCAGATCGAAGATCTTGGTCGCCAGCTCCACGACCTCGGGGTCGGGGGCTTCAGTCATCGGCCGGACCGCCTCTCACTGCGTTCTTGGGGACTGCTGTTGCCGGGCGCCGCCTCCGCGGCCGCGGGAGCAGCGTACGACCGCGAGCGCGGTGCGGCCGTACGAGTGAATCGCCAGGGTACTGGCTCGTCGGTCACCTGTCGGGCGCCGCAGGCGGCAAAGATCACCGACAGGCCTGTTCAACGCCAATTGTCCTGCTCGGACAGCGCAGCCGACGCTCCGCCGAGCGGGGGAAATCGTGGGAATTTCCCCCGTTTGCACCTTTAATCGTATAGATACATCCTGTGAGCCTGGAAGTACTCATGGTGACTGTCCCCACCGAACACCAGGAGAGCTCAAATGATCCTGTCCATCTCAGGCGTCGTCCTGCTCGGCATTGTCGTGTTCGTCTTCTTCCGCAAGGACGGCCTCAAGGCGTCGCACGCGCTGATCTCGGCGCTGTTCGGCTTCTACCTGGCCAGTACGGCGATCGCGCCGAGCATCAAGGCCGGCGGCGAGAGCCTGGCCAGTCTCCTCGGCGGCATCAGGTTCTGACGCCGTCCTCCCGACCCGTACGCACCACAAGGAGGCAGCAGTGGCCCGGCGCCCCCTCCCCCGCATCCTCAGCACAGGCAGCGCGCAGATCGCCCGGAGCCGGGAGCTGGCCCGGACGGCGGCGGACAGCGCCACCGACGTCCTCCATCCGCTGATCACGATCACCCGCGGTCTGCGCCGACTGGCCTCGGCCGGGTGGCGCAGATGGGCCGAGACCCCGAAGGACAAGCGCAGCCAGCTGCTGTTCATGGTGGCCGCGGTGATCCTGGCCGTGGCCCTGGTTCCGTACGGTCTGCTGCTCGCCGTCATCACCCTGATGGCGGCGGCAGCCTGGCAGGGCCGTGACCGCACGCCCCCGGAGCCCGAGGGCCCGGACGAGTCGCAGACGCAACGGCTGAAAGCGCTGTACGAGGCCCTCGTGCCGTACTTCTCCACCGCCGAGGACCCGGCACCGCTGTACGCGCACGGCGGCGAGTGGGAGACGGCCTTCCCGGCGCACGAGTTCGACGGCTCCGGCCGGATCACCCACCTCCAGATCCGCTACCCGGCGTACTTCCCGGACGGCCGGGCCGAGGCACGCGCGCGTGTCGAGCAGCTGCTCACCGCGAAGTCGGGCCGCGGCCGCGAGTACCACTTCGCGTGGGACGAGGAGGGCAACGAGCTGACGGTGAGCGTGCTCGCGCCGCTGCCCACGGACATCGCCGCGCAGCGGTTCGTCACCACACCGGGCGAGACGGTCCTCGGCTTCACGGACTCCCTCCAGGTCCAGCGGACCCTCCCGCTCTCCTTCGGTGACGAGCAGCGCGACATGCCGCCGGTCGTCTGGCGCACGGGCATCCGCTCCACCGAGCCGCACCTGCTGGTCATGGGCCAGCCCGGCAGCGGCACCTCGACCCTGCTGCGCTCGATCGCGCTCCAGGCCCTCCCCTACGGCGACGTCCTGATCGTCGACGGCGGAGGCACCGGGGAGTACGCCTGCCTGACCGGCCGGGACGGTGTGCTGGCCGTGGAGTGCGGGCTAGGCGGGGCGCTGGCCAGCCTGGAATGGGCGGCCACCGAGACCGAGCGCCGGCTGATCGCCGCCAACCGGGCCCGCCAGGAGGGGCACCCGCCGCCGGACGACACCCGGCGCCCGTTGTGGGTCCTGCTCGACCGGCCGACCGCGTTCGCGCCGCTGGCCGCCGCCGACGGCCGCAAGGACCCGGAGGCGCTGCTCCAGGTACCGCTGCGGCACGGCCGCGCGGCGAACGTGACCGTCGTGATCGCCGAGCAGTTCGACAGCCTGGACGCGCTGAGCGATCCGGTACGGCAGCACACACGCGCGCGTGTCGCACTGGGCCCGGCAACACCGGCCCAGCTGGAGGCCGTCCTGGGCGCGCCGCCGTGCACCACTCCCCTCGCCCACGTCCCGCCCGGCCGGGGCTACGCCCGCCTTGGCAGCGGCCCGGTGCACCGGCTGCAGGTGCCGGCGACCCCCGACCCGTACGACGACGCGACCAGTGACGCGCACCGGCAGGCCGTACTGGACCTGCTGCCGCCGCGTACGACCCCCGCGGACGGTGAGAAGGTTCCCATGGACAAGGACGTCCCGGAGGAGCCGCTCACCACGGAGGCCGCGGTCGTGGAACAGGCGTAACCCCGGGGCATCGCCTGCCGGAGGCGCCGCACGCCACGCACGCGTGCGGCGCCTCTGTCCGCGCGCTCACGCCACGAAGGTGCGCGGTGCCTCCGCGCTCCCCGCCCCGCCGCTGGCCACCAGCCGCGCCGCCGACGCGAGCCGTGCCGCCGCCTCGTCGGCGACCGCGCCGCCGACGGTGAACGGCAGGCGGACGAACCCTTCGAATGCCCCGTCGACACCGAAGCGCGGCCCCGACGGCACTCGTACGCCGACCCGCTCGCCCGCCTCGGCGAGCCGCGACCCGGACAGTCCCCCGGCACGCACCCACAGCGTGAGGCCACCTTGCGGCACCTCGAACTCCCAGTCCGGCAGCTCCCGGCGCACCGCGGCGACCAGGGCGTCCCGGTTCTCCCGGGCCTGGGCGCGCCGCAGCCGCACGGCCTCCTCCCAGCCGCCGGTGCTGAACAGCCAGTTCACCGCCAGCTGCTCCAGCACGGGGGTGCCCAGGTCGGCGTACGCGCGGGCGGCGACCAGGCTGCGGATCACATCGGGGGCGGCCCGCACCCAGCCGATGCGCATCCCCGCCCAGAAGGCCTTGCTGGCCGAGCCGACGGTGACGACGGTCGAGCCGGCCGGGTCGAAGCCGCACACCGGCCGCGGCATGGTGCCCTCGAGGTCGTCCTCGAGCCACAGCTCGGTCATCGTCTCGTCGGCCACCAGCACGGTCCCCGCCGAACGGGCCGCCTCCACCAGCCGCCGCCGCTGCTCCTCGTCGGCGAGCGCGCCGGTGGGGTTGTGGAAGTCGGCGACGACATAGGCGATGCGGGGCGCGGCCTCGCGCAGCACCTGACGCCAGCGGTCCAGGTCCCAGCCGGACAGCCCCTCGGCCATCGCGACCGGCACCAGCCGCGCCCCCGCCTCCCGCATCAGCTGCAGGATGTTGGCGTACGACGGCGACTCGACGGCGATGCGCTCGCCGCGGCCGCCGAAGAGATGGCAGATGGCGTCGATGGCGCCCATCGCACCGGTCGTCACCATGATCTGCTCGGGCATCGTCGGAATGCCGCGGGCGGTGTACCGCTCGGCGATCATCGCCCGCAGCGCGGGCAGCCCGGCCGGGTAGTCGCCGTGCGTGTGGGCGTACGGCGCCAGCTCCTCCAGGGCGCCCCGCACGGCCCGGGTCAGCCACGGTTCGGGTGCGGGCAGCGCGGCGCAGCCGAGGTCGATCATCGAGCCGAGCGCCTCGGGCGGCAGCGGCTCCAGACCGCGGGCGGGGAGCGGATTGCCGGCCGGGACGGCGGTCCAGCTGCCGGCGCCGCGCCGGGACTCCAGGAAGCCCTCGGTGCGCAGCGCCTCGTAGGCCGCCGCCACCGTCGTACGGCTGACGGACAGGGCGAGGGCCAGCTCGCGTTCGGCGGGCAGGCGGGCGGCCACCGGGACGCGGCCCTCCAGGACCAGCAGGCGGATGCCGTCGGCGAGCGCGCGGTAGGCGGGGGGCCGGCGCGTGCCGGGGCCCGCGGGGCGGTCCTGCTGCGACTTGAGCAGCCGGGCGAGCTGTGCCGCGCCCACCGCAGAGGTCCACTGGGCCATACAGATCAGTCCACCTTCCCCGAATTGGCCATGGATGGCTCTTCTTCTCAAGCCACAGAGTGTCATGCGTCAGGCCACTCACACCACCCAGGGGGGACCCCAGTGTCCACACCACGCCGGCTGACCCGGCGGCTGATCCAGCTCTACGCCGGCCTCGCCCTCTACGGGGCCAGCTCCGCACTCCTCGTCCGCTGCGGGCTCGGTCTCGAGCCGTGGAACGTCCTGCACCAGGGCCTTGCCGAGCGCACGGGCCTGTCGATCGGCGTGGTGCTGACCATCGTCGGCGCGACGGTGCTGCTGCTGTGGATCCCGCTGCGTCAGCGGCCCGGCCTCGGGACGATCTCGAACGTCCTGGTGATCGGCTTGGCGATGGACGCCTCGCTGGCGCTGCTGCCCGATGCCCGTGGCCTCGCGGCGCGCATCGCGCTGCTGGTGACCGGGATCGTCCTCAACGGCGCGGCGACCGGTCTGTACATCGCGGCGCGGTTCGGGCCGGGGCCGCGCGACGGACTGATGACGGGTCTGCACCGGCGGCTGGGTCTGTCGATCCGCGCGGTGCGCACGGGCATCGAGGTCTCGGTCGTGCTCACCGGCTTCCTGTTGGGCGGCACCGTCGGCGTCGGCACCCTCCTGTACGCGGTGTCCATCGGCCCGCTCGCCCAGTTCTTCCTGCGGGTGTTCGACGTCGCGCAGGCACCGCAGGGCAGCACGGTCGTTGCCACGGGGTCACCCACTCGGGCGATACTGCGTCCGTGACGACGTCCATACGCCACCCGTATCTCGACCATCCGGGCCCGCTGGCCTTCGCGCACCGCGGCGGCGCGGCCGACGGCCTGGAGAACACCATGGCCCAGTTCCGCCGGGCGGTGGAGGCCGGCTACCGGTACATCGAGACCGACGTGCACGCCACCAAGGACGGCCGGCTCGTCGCCTTCCACGACGCCACGCTGGACCGGGTCACGGACGGCGCGGGCCGGATCGCCGACCTGCCGTGGACGCAGGTGCGGCACGCGCGCGTGCAGGGCACCGAACCGGTGCCGCTCTTCGAGGACCTGCTGGAGGCCTTCCCCCAGGTGCGCTGGAACGTCGATGTGAAGGCGGAGGCGGCACTCCACCCGTTCCTGAACCTGATCGGGCGGACGAACACCTGGGACCGGATCTGCCTGGGATCGTTCTCCGAGGCCCGCGTGGTGCGCGCCCAGCATCTGGCGGGCCCGAAGCTCGCCACCTCCTACGGCACCCGGGGCGTGCTCAACCTGCGGCTGCGCTCCTGGGGCGTACCCGCCGCGCTGCGCCGCTCGGCGGTGGCTGCGCAGGTACCGGAGGTGCAGTCGGGGATCCAGGTGGTGGACCGGCGCTTCGTCCGCTTCGCCCACGCCCACGGGCTGCAGGTCCACGTCTGGACGGTCAACGAACCCGAGCGCATGCACCGGCTCCTGGACCTGGGGGTCGATGGCATCATGACCGATCACATCGACACACTGCGCAAGGTCATGGAAGAACGCGGCGTCTGGGTCTGACCGACCGGCGCCCCGCCGGGCGGCGCGCGGCCACTTCAGCGGGGAAGCGAGGGCACGGGTGGGCATCGACACCGTGCGCACGGCGGGGGCGGACGAGGCCGCGGACCGCAGGCGCGAGCAGCGCGGCTGGTATTTCTACGACTGGGCGTGCTCCGTCTACTCGACGAGCGTGCTCACCGTGTTCCTGGGCCCGTATCTGACCTCGGTCGCGAAGTCGGCCGCCGACGCGGACGGGTACGTCCATCCGCTGGGCGTCCCGGTCCGGGCCGGCTCCTTCTTCGCCTACGCGGTGTCCCTGTCGGTGATCGTGGCGGTCCTGGTGATGCCGCTGGTCGGGGCCGCCGCGGACCGCACCGGCCGCAAGAAGCCACTGCTGGCCGCGGCCGCGTACGTGGGAGCCGCAGCGACGACGGGGATGTTCTTCCTCTCCGGCGACCGCTATCTGCTCGGCGGTGTGCTGCTGGTGGTGGCGAACGCGGCGCAGTCCGTCGGGATGATGCTGTACAACTCCTACCTGCCGCAGATCGCCGGGCCCGAGGAACGCGACGCGGTCTCCTCCCGGGGCTGGGCCTTCGGCTACGCGGCCGGCTCTCTGGTGCTGATCGCCAACCTGGTCCTCTACTCCGGCCACGACAGCTTCGGCGTCTCGCAGACCATGGCCGTGCGGATCTGTCTGGCCTCGGCCGGGCTGTGGTGGGGCGCGTTCACACTGATCCCGCTCGCGCGGCTGCGCGACCGCCGCTCGGCGCAGCGCGAGGCCGCCCTGCCGGGGATGCGGCAGCTCGCGGCGACGGTCCGCGACATGCGCCGCCACCCGCTGACCGTGGCCTTCCTGCTCGCCTACCTCGTCTACAACGACGGCATCCAGACGGTGATCTCGCAGGCGTCGGTGTACGGCTCGGAGGAACTGGGCCTCGGCCAGTCGACGCTGATCACGGCCGTGCTGCTGGTGCAGGTGCTCGCGGTCGCGGGCGCGCTGGCGATGGGCCGGCTGGCCCGGACCTACGGGGCGAAGCGCACGATCCTCGGCTCGCTGATCGCCTGGACGTTCACCCTCGGCGCGGGGTACTTCCTGCCGGCCAAGGCGCCCGTGTTCTTCTTCGTGCTGGCGGCCGGGATCGGCCTGGTCCTCGGGGGCAGCCAGGCGCTGTCCCGCTCCCTGTTCTCCCACCTGGTGCCGCCGGGCAAGGAGGCCGAATACTTCTCGGCGTACGAGCTGAGCGACCGCGGGATGAGCTGGCTGGGCCCGCTGCTGTTCGGCGTCACCTACCAGCTGACCGGCAGCTACCGGTCCGCGATCATCTCGCTGGTGGCGTTCTTCGCGATCGGTTTCGTGCTCCTCGCGCGCGTGCCGGTGCGGCGGGCGATCGGCGACGCGGGCAACCCCGTTCCCGAGAGGATTTAGCACTCAGGGTGAAAGGGCGGTAGTGTACGCGTTTGGCCTGCCAGGCGTACCGTTACTGCGCGTCAAAGGCGACGAAGCGCTAGGTGACATCTCCGAGCAGACGTGACAAACCGGGCGTCGGTGGGTACTGCACTGGTTGACAAGGCTGCGGCACGACGGCGACGCATGACCCGGAACGGGACATCGGAACGGGAATCTTATCCGCCGACCGGACGTTGACCGGATGACGACGACAGCGACACCTGTCCTGTGGGCGACAAGCCCGGGAGGCACGATTCATGAGTGAGCGAGCTCTTCGCGGCACGCGCCTCGTGGTGACCAGCTACGAGACGGACCGCGGCATCGACCTGGCCCCGCGCCAGGCCGTGGAGTACGCATGCGAGAAGGGGCATCGATTCGAGATGCCCTTCTCGGTCGAGGCGGAGATCCCGCCGGAGTGGGAGTGCAAGGTCTGTGGAGCCCAGGCACTCCTCGTGGATGGCGACGGCCCTGAGGAGAAGAAGGCCAAGCCCGCGCGTACGCATTGGGACATGCTGATGGAGCGGCGGACCCGAGAGGAACTCGAAGAGGTCCTCGAGGAGCGGCTCGCCGTTCTGCGCTCCGGTGCGATGAACCTCGCGGTTCATCCCCGGGACAGCCGCAAGTCCGCTTAGTCCCTGCGGGGCTCGGACCGGTACACAGCGCACATTACTGACCGCGGGCGCCGTACGTTTCGACGTACGGCGCCCGCGGTCTGTTGTGCGTGCGCGCCCGCGCGGTACGCCCGCGCGGGCTGCCCCAGGGCTCAGCGCGTCAGCGGCGGGCGGCGTTCCTGCGGGGTGTCGCCCGGCTCGTCGTGCTGGATGACCTCGCCCTGGACGACCTTGCCGTCGGGGCGGTGGATACGGGCCTGCTGGAAGACGTCACCGAAGCCGCCCGTCCCCGCGGCGCGCAGTGTGCGGTCCACGGTGCGCTCGGCGTAGCGGCCGACGGCCTTCTGGACCGGCGGGACCAGCAGAAGCAGGCCCACGGCGTCCGAGATCAGCCCGGGGATCATCAGCAGCAGGCCGGCCAGCATGAGAAAGCCGTTGCCGCTGCGCTGCGCCGGGGAGCCGCCCCGCTGCAGGGCCTCGTTGAGGTTCTGGAAGGCCCGCCGCCCCGCCCGCTTGACCACCGCGGCACCGGCCACGACGCCGGCGAGCAGCAGCAGGAAGACCACCCACCCGCTCGACGCGCCGGCGACGACGGTCAGCAGCCAGATCTCCAGCACCAGCCACGCGGCGATCCCCAGCGGCAGGACGGTGCGCAGCCGCGAGCGGCGGGTCCGGCCGGAGGGGCGGGAGGAGGAAGAGGTCGGAGCGCCAGTCGTCATGTCTCCAGTGTGCCTGGCCCCGGCTCAGCTCCGGATAAGGGCCTGATCAGGCGTTCCCGCCCGCAGGCGGCTCACCCGGCTCGCCCGCCGACGGCCTGGCAGGCTTCGTCTTCCCCGTGAGTTTCTCGACGCGCTCCCCCACGCCCCACGCGGTGACCCGCCACAGCGCCTCGACGAGGATGTCGCGGCTCATCTTGGAGTCGCCCAGCTCCCGCTCGACGAAGGTGATCGGCACCTCGACGACGTGGTAGCCGGCCTTGATCGCGCGGCGCGCCAGGTCGACCTGGAAGCAGTAGCCCTGCGAGGCCACCTCGTCCAGGCCCAGCCCTTCCAGGGTCTCGCGGCGGAAGGCACGGTAGCCGCCGGTGATGTCCCGCAGCGGCAGGTCGAGCGCGAGCCGCGAGTACAGGCTGCCGCCGCGGGAGATGAACTCGCGGGACTTCGGCCAGTTCACCACGCGGCCGCCGGGCACCCAGCGCGAGCCGAGGACCAGGTCGGCGCTCTTGAGCGCGGTGAGCAGGCGGGGCAGTTCCTCGGGCTGGTGGGAGCCGTCGGCGTCCATCTCGACCAGCACGCCGTAGCCGTGCTCCAGCCCCCAGCGGAAGCCCGCCAGGTAGGCGGCGCCGAGGCCCTCCTTGCCCTTGCGGTGCAGCACGTGCACGTGGCCGTCCGCGGCGGCCAGCTCGTCCGCCAGCTTGCCGGTGCCGTCCGGGCTGTTGTCGTCGGCCACGAGAACGTGCGCCTCGGGAACCGCCTGCCGCACCCGGCCGACGATGCTCTTGATGTTCTCCGCCTCGTTGTAGGTCGGAATGATCACCAAGGCCGTGCCGAGCGGACCGAACTTCCTCCCCTGGGCCTTCGCCTCGAAAGTCCCGTCGCCGTCGTTCACTGCTGCCCCTTCATGTCCGTACGCAGAGGACCACCATAGTGGCCGCGGCCTGCGATGACGTGACAGGACGTTCGTATGGTGGTGTCCAAAGAGGAAACTCGGGGTAGGAGCGACGGTTTCGGGGTCGTCGGCACGCGCGCGTGCGGCGGATGGGGGCCCGGCGCCCTTCGGGCCGACCTGGGACCCGCTGGCTGCGGATCGACCCAAAGCCGTTGTCTACTGAGCGCCCGGGCCCCACCCGGGTCACACCTCCCCGGTGCGGCCAGAACGTTCCCTCGCCGGCGCCGCGCTGAGCCTGGCTCCCAGTGGCGGTGCCCCCGATCCGGGTGCACCGTCCCTGACCCAGCGGCGCTGCGGCACGTACGTGAACGTTTCCCGCTCCGGGCGTCCGGTGGTGGACTCCGGCGAACCTATCGGCCCCGGGGCGCCGCCTGTCAACAGCCGCTCGACCTGCGGTGACGGCGTCAAAGCGCAGGTCAGCCCACGACAGACCGGCAGTGAGGCGATGGCTGCGGTCCGCCGCCCGGCCGCCGTAGATCACTCGCCCGGCCGTACGTACACCGTGCGGCCCCCGACCACCGTCCGCAGGCAGACGGGCAGGTCAAGGCCCGGCGTGAGGTCGGGCAGACCGGGGGTGCCCGAGCGCGGGTCGGTGGACCAGCGGGCGACGCGGTCGTCGGGGGCCTGGACGACGAGCGCGCCGGTGCGCCACACGGCGTAGTCCGCGGGTGCGCCCGGCACCAGGACGCCCGCGTCGTCGCGTCCGATCGCCCGCCAGCCGCCGCGTGTATGGGCGGTGAAGGCGGCGCGGACGGAGACGCGGTGCTCCGGGGTGCGGTGGAAGGCGGCGGCGCGGACCGTGCCCCACGGGTCGAGCGGCGTGACCGGGCTGTCCGAGCCGAAGGCCAGCGGGACGCCGGCGCGCAGCAGCGCGGCGAAGGGGTTCAGCGTGCGGGCCCGCTCGGCGCCCAGGCGCTGGGCGTACATACCGTCCTCGCCGCCCCACAGCGCGTCGAAGGCCGGCTGCACGGAGGCGGTCAGGCCCAGCTCGGCGAAGGCGGCGATGTTCTCGGGGGTGAGCATCTCGGCGTGCTCGACGCGGTGGCGCGCGGCCCGCACACGGGCCAGGCCGACCTTCTCCGCGGCGGCGCGCACGCCCTCGACCACGGCGGTCACCGCGGCGTCGCCGATGGCGTGGAAGCCCGCCTGGAGGCCCGCCTCGGTGCAGGCGACGACATGGGCGGCGACCGCGTCGGCGTCGAGATAGGCGGTGCCGGTGTGGGCGGCGTCGGCGTACGGCTCGTGCAGGCAGGCGGTGTGCGAGCCGAGGGCGCCGTCGACGAAGAGATCCCCGGCGGCGCCGAGCGCGCCCAGCTCCCGTGCCTTGGCGACGTCCGCCTCCGCCCAGTAGCCGACGACCCGCGGGCCCCGCTCCTCGGCGGCGAGCCGGAGCAGGCCGGTGAAGTCGTCCTCGGAGGAGATCTCGGGGCCGCCGCACTCGTGGACGGAGCCGATGCCGAGGGACGCGGCGTGCGCGAGGGCGGCGCGCTGGGCCTCGGCACGCTGCCCGGACGTGATCGCGCCGAGGGCGGTGGCGCGCACGGCGTGGTGGGCGTCGGCGGTCAGCGGCCCGTCCACGACCCCGAGGCCGGGGGTCAGCTCCAGCAGGGCGGTGGTGACGACGGCGGAGTGGACGTCGATGCGCGACAGGTACAGCGGGCGTCCGCCGGTCGCCTCGTCCAGCTCCGCGCGCGTGGGCGGGCGGCCGTCGGCCCAGCGGGCGGCGTCCCAGCCGTGCCCGAGCAGCACCCGGTCGTGCGGCCGGGCGGCCGCGAACTCCCGTACGGCGGTCAGGGCCGCCTGCAGCGACGGCGCACCGGACAGGTCCAGGCCGGTGAGCGCCAGACCCGTGGCGGTGGTGTGCACGTGGGCGTCGGTGAACGCGGGAGTGACCAGGGCGCCGTCGAGGTCGACCACCTCGTCGACGCCGTCCGCGAAGGCGTCGGCCGCGCCCTCGGAACCCACCCAGGCGACCTGGCCGCGCTCGACGACCATGGCGGTGGCGAAGGGGTCGGCGGGGCTGTGGACCTCGCCACGGCGGAGCAGGACGGTCTGCGGCTCGGGGGTGCGCTCACTCATGGGGAACAGTCTCGCGCCTGGCCCGGACCGCTTCGCACCCAGGTGGGGTCAGATGCGCGGCGGCCGTGCCTCGTACGGCGTGGACAGCACCACCGTGGTGCGGGTGGACACGCCGGCCAGGGAGCGGACCCGGGCGAGCAGCTCCTCCAGCTCGTGCGGGGTGGCCACGCGCACCTTGAGGATGTAGTTCTCGTCGCCGGCGACGCTGTGGCAGGCCTCGATCTCGGGGACGCCGGCCAGCCGGTCGGCGATGTCGTCGGGCGCGCTGGGGTCGAACGGTTTGACCGAGATGAACGCGGTCATCGGCAGCCCGACGGCCTCCGGGTCGACGACGGCCGCGTAACCGCGGATGACGCCACGCTGCTCCAGCCGGCGCACCCGCTGGTGCACGGCTGACGTGGACAGGCCCGTGGCCTTGCCCAGGTCGGTGTAGCTCATCCGCCCGTCCTTGACGAGCAGCTGCACGATCTGACGGTCCAGCTCCTCCATGACGCAGAAACCTACAGGGCGGGTGATCTCCTCGGATACCTCCCAAGCCCAGGTCATACCCGGTTCGTGACCTCACGGTCGGCCGTCCGTGCGCCATCCGGGCGGCGCACGGCCCGCTCCCGGTCAGCCGCGTACGCCGTGTGACGAACGCCACACGCTTCGAACCGTTCCCGTGATGGTCTCGTGATTACCCCCCGGAGCGGGCGGGAAGTGCTTGCTGTGGTCGAGGCCGCAGCGCCTTCACGGCCCAGCCCGAGGGGGAGAATCCCATGCAGAGTCTTAAGCGCCCTGGTCGCTCCGTGCCCAAGCGGCAGCAGATCGTCGTCGAGCCCGAGCCGGAGGGCGTCGAACCCGACGCCTTCGACGACGGCGAGGAGTTCGACGCCTACGACACCTTCGAGATGTACCGGGTGATCTGCCCGGACTGCGCGCAGCCCATCGCCCTGCTGGCGGACGAGGAGGTCCTGCCGGAGCACGCGCTGTGCGCCTCGCCGTGGAACCCGTTCGGGCTCACGGTGTGTGCCGGTACGGGTCGCAGGGCGTCCGACGCCCGGCCCGCGGACGAGTCGTTCGCGCCCCAGGAGCAGGACACGGCCCTGCTGTTGACGCTCCCTCAGGGGCTCGACTGGCGGACGCAGCCCTTCTCGCACGTCGGCGGCCCGGGCTCGCGCCCGATGCGCGTCCCGACGATGCCGCACGCCGCCTGAATTCACCCGTCACCGACCTGCGCCACGGCCGTGAGAGCGCCGTGGCGCGGGTCGGTGTGCGGTGACCCGAGCGGTTGCGGGTCTTCCCCCGGCAGCGGGCACCTGCGGCGGCCGTTCGGTCAACGCGCCTTGGCCGCATGGATGTTGGCGGTCGCTCACGTGATCACGACGGACGGGCGCGAACTCACGCCCGATTCCGTAGGCCGGTGACCTGGCGGACCGCCGCCGCGTTGCCCGGGTATGACTCGCACGTACGCGACGACCGGGCATGAGCGGCGCCTCTTCGTGCCGCCACCCGCAGAATCGGTTCCTCTGGCGCCGCCGCAGCATCCGGACCCGCCCATCTACCGCGCCGTGCTGCGCGTGTGGGCGGAGAGCGGCCGCACCCTGCCGGGGCGCCACGACCCGGAATGGGTCAGGCTGGCGGCCCCGCTGGTCCGGCCGGGCCAGTTCGGCGGCTTCCGCGGCCCGGGCGACCCGGGCTGAGCCGGCGACGGGGGCAGAAGGAGCCGGGCTCAGCGGGGCTCGCCGAGCCGGGGCGCAGGGGGCCATGCGGCCTCGCCGAGCCGGGGCCCAGCAGGCCCATCGGCCTCACCGAGCCCGAACCGGCGGGCCACGCGACCTTCAGTGAACCCCGGCGCGGTGGGCCAAACGGCCTTCACCGACCCCGGCACCGGAGGCCATCCGGCCTGCACCGACCCCCGGCACGGAAGGCCACCCGGCAGAACCGACCCGGGTCCCGCCAGGACACGCGGCCCTTACGAACCCGAACCGGGACCCGGCAGGCAACGCGGCGTTCACCGGACCCGACCCCGAACCCGGTCCCGCCCGACCACGCGGCCGCCCCGTCGACCCGGCGCTCAGCGGGTTTCGGGCCCCGCGACGTGACGGGCGATGACCATGCGCTGGATCTGGTTCGTGCCCTCGACGATCTGCAGGACCTTGGCCTCCCGCATGAACCGCTCGGCCGGGAAGTCGGCGGTGTAGCCGTAGCCGCCGAGGATCTGGACGGCGTCCGTGGTGACCTTCATCGCCGTGTCGGTGCAGTGCAGCTTGGCCATGGCCGCCTGCTTGGCGAACGGCCGGCCCGCGTCCTTGAGCCGGGCCGCGGTCAGGTACAGCGCCCGGCCCGCCTCGATCTGGGTCGCCATGTCGGCGAGCATGAAGCGCAGGCCCTGGAAGTCGGCGATCGGCTTGCCGAACTGCCGTCGCTCGGTCGCATACGTCACGGCCTCGTCGAGCGCCGCCTGAGCCACGCCGATGGCGCAGGCCGCGATGCCGAGCCGGCCGGAGTCCAGGGCGGACAGGGCGATGGTGAAGCCCTGGCCCTCCTCGCCGATGCGCCGGTCGTCGCCGACACGGACGCCGTCGAAGTGGACCTGGGCGGTGGGCGAGCCCTTCATGCCCATCTTCTTCTCGGGCGCCGCGGCGCTCAGCCCCTCGGCGTTCCCCGGAACCAGGAAGGCCGTGATCCCGCGCGGGCCCTCCTCGCCGGTGCGGGCCATGACCGTGTAGAAGTCGGCGACCCCGCCGTGCGTGATCCAGGCCTTGGTGCCGGTGATCACCCAGCCGTCGCCGTCGCCGTCCCGGACGGCCTTGGTGCGCAGGGACGCCGCGTCGGACCCGGAGGCCGGCTCGGACAGGCAGTAGGCACCGAGCAGCCCGCCTCCAAGCATCGCGGGCAGGTGCTCGACCTGCTGCTCCTTGCTGCCGAAGGTCGCGAGGGCGTGACAGGAAAGGGTGTGCACGCTGACGCCGAGGCCCACGGTGAGGCGGGCCGCGGCCAGCTCCTCCAGCACCTGGAGGTAGACCTCGTACGGCTGGTCGCCGCCGCCGTACTCGGAGTCGTAGGGCAGGCCGAGCAGTCCTGACTCGGAGAGGAGGGAGAAGACCTCGCGGGGGAAGCGTCCGGCGTCCTCCTCCTCGGCCGCCTTCGGGGCGATCTCGCGCTGCGCTATGTCACGGACGAGCGAGATCAGGTCCCGGGCCTCCTCCGTGGGCAGCGGACGGTCCACCGGCTGCGGGGCGCGGTCGGGCATGGCGACGCTCTCCTCCCTGTCGGGCACATCGGCGGACGTGCGCCCGGGGTTGGGGCGGCTCCGCCGGGTCTTCCTGGTGCCGGTCGGGGCGGGCGTTTCCGGGTCTCGGAACCGTGCTGACCAGCGGCTGTGCGCTGTGAGTATGCCCGATTCAAGGGGTCGCGTCACCAGTTAACGACCGCTTACTTCAAGAAAAATCCGGGACCCTCCCGCGGGGCCGGAAAACGGGGGCGCACCGCCGCCGGCGTCAGCCGTCGCGGCGGGCGGGCTCGGGGGCCGGGCAGGCCGGCTCGATCTCCTCGATGGCGCGCAGGGCGCCCCCCAGCGTCCTCACCAGCAGGTCGCGCATCACGTCCCGGGACAGCTCGGGGCGGTCGACCCAGTCGAGTGTGGCGCCCTCGACCCCGCACACCCAGGACAGCAGGCCCATGCGGGCCGGCGGGGTCAGGTCGGTGCGGCCGTAGGCGCCCTCGGCGATGGTGAGGATGATCGCCTCGCGCACCGAGTCGCGGATGGCGTGCACCTCGGTGTCGAAGCCGACGCCGCCGCTGACGATGGTGCGGTAGGCGGCCTGGTTCTGCTCGGCGTAGCGCAGATAGCCGTCGATGGTGCGGTGCACGCGGTCCACGGCGGGCAGCTCGGCGCCGCTCGCGGCGGAGGCGACCAGGTCGGCGACCGCGTCCTGGACGATGGCCAGGTAGTAGCCGCGCTTGGACCGGAAGTAGTAGTAGATCAGCCCCTTGGCGACATGGGCCTGGCGGGCGATGTCGTCCATCGACAGGGCGTCGTAGGAGGTGTCGGCGAACAGCCGGCGCCCGATGGCGATCAGTTCGGCGCGACGCGCCAGCGAGCGCTCCGTGCCGCGGGGCCCCGGAACGGTGGCGGCAGCGGGCTGATGGCTGAGGTTCAAGGTCGACCCTGGGTTCCTGCGGGCGGCGGACATGCCGCAGTATGGCAGGTCGGGTATGCCTCAGATCACACTTGTCCGAGCCGCGAGAACCCTTGGTGCGACGGTCGGTTCAGAGCAGTCCGAGCTGGGTGACGAGCATCGCGAGCACGACGACGAGCACCCAGCCCATCGCGTGTTCCAGGATCGTGGGGCCGTCGTCGCGGGGGCCGCCGGTGCGGGCGCGGGGGGCGGTGGCCGTGTGTGCGGTCATGGCGTCGTCTCACTGTGGTCGTCCGTGCGGGTTCGTCCCCCGCCGATCGTCCACCATGCCACCGAACGACCGCTTTGTGGCGGAGAGGTTGGTCACAGCATTCGCCGGTACGACGGCCCCCGGGCGGCTCCCTGGGGCCGTCGAGGGCGGCTCAGCGCACGCCCACCGCCGCGAGCGCGGCCCGTTGCCGCGGGGTCGGACGGGCCGGGAAGTACAGGTAGCAGACGCCTCCCGTGCCGGAGGCGACCTTGCCGGAGGCGTTGTACCGCTTGGTCCGCAGCCAGATGTTCTCGAACTCCCGGCGCAGGTAGACCCGGCGTACCGCCGCGTCGTCGGGCGAGGCCGGGTCGTTGGCGATGACGTCGCCGTCGGCCGTGAAGCCGATGACCGTCATCAGGTGCCCCGAGGTGCCGTAACCGGCCCCGGTCAGTTCGCTCTTGAGGAAGGACTGGGACGTCATGGCCGGAATGCCGGCCGCGATCAGCGTCTCCAGCTCGGTGAGCGACGCGAGCCGGGTGACCACGCCCTGCAGGTCCGGGAAGGTGGCCGCGTAGGCGGCGTTGAAGGGCCAGTTGCCGCAGCCGCCGTACTGGTAGTCATAGGTGTACCGGGCCGCGTGGCAGACCTGCGGATCGGCGTACGACGGATCGACCCAGGCCAGCTGCTCCGGGGAGAGCCGGTCGCCCCAGTACTCGATGATCATCTGCGAGGAGGTGGGGCTGCACCAGGCCTCGCCGCCGTTGTCGTACTCCGGGTACTGGCCCTTGTGGATCTCCTGCGAGTAGCGCGGGACGGCCAGTTCGCGGGCGATGGCCGGGGTGGAGGCGGGGACCGTGAAACGGTCGGGGATGTCGGAGCCCATGGCGCCGAGCCGCCACACCGTCGGCGTGGCCTGCAGCCCCGGGCGGCGGTACAGGGTGAGCCGGAGCCGGTAGGAGGCCAGCCGCAGGCCGGAGGCGGGGTCGTCGATCGAGAAGGTGTCGGTCCAGATGCTGCTCCTGCCGTCCGTCTGGCCGTCGACGGAGGTGCGCCGGATGTCCTGGTCACCGGCCGCCCAGCGGCCCATGACGTACCAGGGTGTGGCGGTGCCGTCGGAGTACGTGCCCTGCAGTTCGGTCTGGATCCAGGTGCCGGCGGGGGTGCGGGCGTTCCAGGAGGCGACGGCCTCGGTGGCCGGGACGGCCGGCCGGTGGACCGGGGAGGTCCAGGTGGCGTACTCCCAGCGGGAGGTGGTGCCGGTGTGCGGGTCGGTGTAGTCGGTGGTTCCGGCCGCCTCGCCGATGATCAGGCCGGGGCGGACGCCCGCGACGGCCCGGGTGCCGCGGTCGGTGCCGCCGCGCCAGTCGGTGTACGTGGTCCAGGACCGGTGGTCGATCGGCCGGCCCGGGATGGCGCGACCGGCGGCGGACGCGCCGCCGGCGGCCAGGACCGGGCCGGCGCCACCGGCCACCGCGGCGGTGACCGCGGCGGCCAGCAGGGTTCTGCGGGAGGGCTGTTCGGCTCTGCTCATGGGCGGAAGACCCCCAGGGATGCGAGTCGGGGCAGGCAGGTCCGTGCGGCAGTGGCCCCACTATGACCGCAGCGGGCGGCACTGGCCAGCACCCGACGGGCATGCCGCGGCACCAATATTGGTCCACACCCCTGGCATGACCTGGGCGGCAGCGGCCGTACACTCTCCCCGCCACCGCCCCAGCCCCCGAACCACCACCGGACGATGCCCGACACCCTGCACCAGCTCGCCGCCCATCTGCGCCGACTCCCCCCGTCCTGCGGCCCGGTGCGTCTGGTCGGCATCGACGGACACGCCGGTTCCGGCAAGTCGACGTTCGCCGGCCGGCTGGCGCGGGCCCTGGACGATGCCCCGGTACTGCACCTGGACGACATCGCCAGCCACAAGGAACTGTTCGCCTGGACGGACCGGCTGCACCGCCAGGTGATCGAACCGCTCGGCCGGGGCGAGACGGCGCACTACACGCCCTACGACTGGCGCACCCGCCGCTTCGGCGCGCCGCGGCCGCTCGCACCGGCCCCGCTCGTTCTGATCGAGGGAGTCGGCGCGGGCCGCCGCGCCCTGCGCCCGCACCTCGCGTGCCTGCTGTGGCTCGACCTGCCGCGCGAGGAGGCGTGGGAGCGCGGCAGGCAACGGGACGGAGCGGAGCAGGAGGACTTCTGGACCGGATGGGTGGAGGCAGAGGAACGGCACTTCGCCCAGGACCCCTCCCGGCCTCACGCGCACCTTCTGGTACGTCAGTTGGCCAAGGGATACGAGGTGCTGCCGGGGCCGGGTGCGACGGCCGTCGAGGACCACGACATCACGCACCGTGACGGACCATCTGCGATGTGATGAACCCATGAAGACCCCTGAGCGGGAACTTGTCCGAGCGCCTCAACTCCGCTTGACCGGGGGCCCTTACAGGACTTACGTTCTCAATGTGCGGCAAACCAAGCCGCCCCTTCGACGCGAAGCCCCTGGTTGTTCCCCCGTGACCGGGGGCTTCGTTCTGCCCTCACAGCCGCGCGCGGCCGCAGTGAGGCGCCGTTCACTCACTCTCGGTGACCGGCCCGCGTACGCCCAGTGTGCTCCCACCTCCCCAAACAGCCGGTGCCATACCCTTCGGCCCACCACCGACCCATGGGTACGATGCCCTCGGTGCGCCCTACGGACGCTGCTTCGCGCACCTGCAACTCCGGTCCGCGGCACAGCGGTTCGAACCAGGCATCGGCGGGGGCACGGTCTGTGGGGGACGTGATGGACTTCGGCACGCAGGGCCCCGAGCCCCCGGCCGACCTCGCCTGGCTGCGAGGCGTGGACGCCTACACCATGGGCGCCTACCCGCAGGCGGAGGAGGAGTTCCGCACCGCGGTGCGGATCGATCCCGGCATGGCCGACGGCTGGCTGGGCCTGCACGCGCTGCGCGTGGACACCACCACCGCCCTGCTGCGCATGTACCGTCACCGGGACCGCTTCGGCGAGCAGCGCACCCGGCACCGCCGTACCCTCAACTCCTGGTACTGGCTGGGCTGGTGGGTGCAGCCCGTCCTGGAAACCCCCCGCGACCTCCTCCTCGCCCACGCCTCGCACTGGCTGGACGGCCGCCACGTCCCCGAACTGGACCGCGCCCTCGCCGGCCTGCCCCCCGTGGACACCGACCCGCAGGTCCGCTTCCTGCACGCCTGCCGCGCCTACCTGGTCAAGGACTGGGAGGAGCTGGTCCGGCACACCGACCCCCTCCTGGACGACCCGCTCCTCGGCATCGAGGCGGGCCTGTTCGGCGGCATGGCGAGAGTCCGCCTGGAGATGTACGGCCAGGCGGAACCGCTCCTGTCGACCGCCCTGATGCGCTGCCGCAGCGAGCAGCCGCAGCGCAAGGAGCTGCGCTACTGGCTGGCCCGCGCCCATGAGGGCACCGGTCGCTCCGCCGCCGCGCTCCCCCTGTACCGGGCCGTGCACCGTGTCGACCCGGCCTTCATGGACACCTCGGCCCGGCTGGCGGCGATCGCCGAGGGCGACGGCTACGACGTCACCACCGACCCGGCCGACCTCGCAGCGGTCACCCTCACCGGGACCGGCCAGGACGGCGCGGACGGCCCCGACGGCCTGGACCCGCTCTTCGGCAGCGAGGGCCGCGACCTGCGACTGACCGACCTGGACGTGCCCCCGGTGCCGTCGGCGGTGAACCCGGTGGTGCGCCACAAGACGACCGTGTCGTCACCCCTGCCGGCCGGCCCGACCGACCCCGCCTTACTCGAGGAGGCGCTCGCCGAGCTGGAGCGCATGGTGGGCCTGGAGCCCGTGAAACGCCAAGTCAAGGCGCTGTCGGCGCAGTTGAACATGGCCCGGTTGCGCGCCGGGCAGGGCCTGCCGGTCCAGCCGCCCAAGCGGCACTTCGTCTTCTCCGGCCCCTCGGGTACCGGCAAGACCACCGTCGCCCGCATCCTCGGCCGCGTGTTCTACGCCCTGGGCCTGCTCGGCGGCGACCACCTGGTGGAGGCGCAACGGGCGGACCTGGTGGGCGAATACCTCGGCCAGACGGCCGTGAAGGCCAACGAACTGATCGACTCGGCCCTCGGCGGCGTCCTCTTCGTGGACGAGGCCTACTCCCTCTCCAACTCCGGCTACGGCAAGGGCGACGCGTACGGCGACGAGGCGCTCCAGGTCCTGCTGAAGCGGGCGGAGGACAACCGCGACCACCTCGTCGTCATCCTCGCGGGCTACCCGGAGGGCATGGACCGCCTGCTCACGGCCAACCCCGGCCTGTCCTCCCGCTTCACCACGCGCGTGGACTTCCCCTCCTACCGCCCCCTCGAACTCACCGAGATCGGCAAGGTCCTCGCCGCGGAGAACGGTGACCTGTGGGACGAGGAGGCCCTCGACGAGCTGCGCTCGATCGCCGGGCACGTGGTCGACCAGGGCTGGATCGACGAACTCGGCAACGGCCGCTTTCTGCGGACGCTGTACGAGAAGAGCTGCGCGTACCGGGATCTACGGCTGTCGGCCTACGCCGGCCCCCTGTCCCGCGACGACCTGGCCACGCTGCGCCTCGCGGACCTGATGCAGGCGTACGGCGAGGTCCTCTCGGGCCGCGGCCCCCAGGACCCGCCGGCCCGCTAGCCGCCGCCAGGACGGCCCACGCGCCCGGCGCGCCCGGTCCACGATCGATGGTGGGTGCAGCTCCGACTCGGGGTCGGGATATTCGTTGGTCGCCGTGTGCGGATGGTGGTCATACTGCCGCGATGGACCCAGTGACTCTCGAGACCGACCGTCTGGTGCTGCGGGCCTTCACACCTGCCGACGTGGACGCGGTGTACGAAGCCTGCCAGGACGCGGACATCCAGTTCTACACCCCGGTGGCGGTGCCGTACCGGCGTGCGGACGCGGAGAAGCTCATCGGCGAGAAGCTGCCCACTCAGTGGGCCGAGGACAGGGACTACACCCTCGGCGCGTTCCGCAAGGACACCGGCGCCCTGGTCGGCTCGTACTGCCTGACCCTCATCAGCCGCGGCGTCTGGGAGCTCGGTTACTGGGCGGTCAAGGAGCAGCGCGGACACGGGTACTCGGTGGAGGCCGCTCGGGCCCTGTGCGACTGGGGCTGGGCCACGCTCGACGTGCACCGCATCGAGTGGTGGGCCATGGCCGGGAACACCGGCTCGCGTGCCGTCGCCGAGAAACTCGGCTTCACCGTCGAAGGGACTCTGCGCAACCGCGGCATCGCCAACGATGGCAAGCCGCACGACTGGTGGGTGGGCGGACTGCTGAGGCCCTGATGCGGCCGGTGCTCCGCGCACACCCGAACCTCCATCGCGGACAGGTCGTAAGCCAGATGACGGGCGGCAGCCGCCCGCGGTGGGAAGGAGCCGGGGTGGGGGGGGTGCCCGCAGCGGCCGGCACCGAGACACGGCACCGCCGTCGGAAAACGGCCGGCCGGACCGAGGACGGACACCCCCCACCCCGGCCCCGACCCACAACGCACCGCAGGCGGGACACCAGCCCCCCACCGGACAGCAAGGGGCCGCCGCAGGCACACAAAGGGGCGCGGGGAACGGCGCGAGCAACCACAGCGCACCCCGCGGACGACCACGCAGCCTACGACGCCAGCACCTGCTCCGCCGCAGCAGCGCGGTGCGCCGGATCCCGCACCTCCCCCACCAACAACTCGAGCACGTCCTCCAGGGCGACCAGCCCCAGCACGCGCCCCGAGCCGTCCGCGACCTGCGCCAGATGCGTGGCCGCCCGCCGCATCACCGTCAGCGCGTCGTCCAGCGGCAGCTCCGCCCGCAGCGTCGTCATCGGCCGCCACACCTGCTGCGGCACCGCCCGGTCGGAGTCCTCGAGATCGAGCACGTCCTTGACGTGCACGTACCCCATGAACACCGAGCCCCGCTCCGCCGCCACCGGGAACCGCGAGTACCCGGTCCGAGCGGTCAGCTCGACGATCTGCCCCGGCGTCACCGACGGCGGCACCGTCACCAGCAGATCCCGCTTCAGCAGCACATCGGTCACCGGCCGGGACCCCAGCTCCAGCGCGTCCTCCAGCCGCTCCTGCTCCTCCGGATCGAGCAGTCCGGCCTGCCCCGAGTCCTCCACCAGCCGGTTGAGCTGCTCACTGGTGAACACGGCCTCGACCTCGTCCTTGGGCTCCACCCGGAACAACCGCAGGATGCCCTTCGCACAGGCCCCCAGCGACACCGTGATCGGCTTGCACAGCCGCGCGAACGCCACCAGCCCCGGGCTCAGCCACAGCGCGGCCTTCTCCGGCGCGGCCATGGCGAGGTTCTTCGGGACCATCTCCCCGATCACCAGATGGAAGAAGACCACCGCCGCCAGCGCGATCACATACCCGAGCGGATGGATCACACCCTCCGGCATCCGCACCCACGCGAACACCGGCTCCAGCAGATGCGCGACCGTCGGCTCGGCCACCGCGCCCAGCGTCAGCGAGCACACCGTGATCCCGAACTGCGCCGCGGCCATCATCTGCGGCAAGTGCTCAAGCCCGTACAGCACCTGCCGGGCCCGGGCGGTACCGAGCGGTTCGATCTGGCTGCGGCGCACGGAGACCAGCGCGAACTCGGCGCCGACGAAGAACCCGTTGGTCAGCACGAGCAGCGCGGCGAACACGAGTTGGAGAAGGCTCATCGCACGGCCTCCATCACGTTCACGGCCGGCGCCGTCCGTACCAGGCGCACCCGCTCGGCCCGGTAGTGCCCCACCTGCCGCACGGACAGCCGCCAGCCGGGCAGCTCCGCCTTGTCCCCCGGCGCCGGAATCCGCCCGAGCAGGTCGGCGACCAGCCCGGCGACGGTCTCGTACGGCCCCTCGGGCGCCTCGAAGCCGACCCGCTGCAGCACGTCGACCCGGCAGCTGCCGTCGACGTCCCAGGCGGGCCGCCCGTCCTCCGGCGGCGCGGGCGCCAGCTCCGGCAGATCGTGCACGTCGTGCTCGTCACGCACCTCACCGACGAGCTCCTCGACGATGTCCTCCAGGGTGACCACCCCGGCTGTACCGCCGTACTCGTCGACGACGACCGCGATCGGCTGCTCGCTGCGCAGCCGGGCCAGCAGCGGCTGCACCGGCAGCGTCTCCGGCACCAGCAGCGCGGGCCGCGCGATCCGGCTGACCGGCGTGCGCAACCGGTCGTGCACCGGCACGGCCAGCGCGTCCTTCAGATGCGCCATGCCGACGATTTCGTCGATCTTCTCCCGGTAGACGGGGAACCGCGACAGCCCGGTCGCCCGGGTGAGGTTCACGACGTCCTCCGCGGTCGCCGACGCCTGCAGCGCGCTCACCTTCACCCGCGGCGTCATCACGTGCTGCGCGGTCAGCTCGCCGAGGGACAGCGTCCGTACGAACAAATCGGCGGTGTCCTGCTCCAGCGCTCCGGCCTGTGCGGAGTGCCGGGCCAGGGAGACCAGCTCGCCGGGGGTGCGGGCGGAGGCCAGCTCCTCGGTGGGCTCGACGCCCAGGGCCCGTACGAGCCGGTTGGCGACGGTGTTCAGGGCGGCGATCACCGGCCGGAACAGGCGCGAGAACACGTGCTGCGGGCCGGCGACGAACCGCGCGACCTGCAGCGGGCGCGAGACGGCCCAGTTCTTCGGCACGAGCTCGCCGATCACCATCTGCACGGCGGAGGCGAGCAGCATGCCGACGACCACCGCGACCCCGGGGACGGCGCCCTCGGGAATGCCGATCGCGGTGAAGGGACCGCGCAGCAGCCGGGCCAGCGCCGGTTCGGCGAGCATGCCGACGACGAGGGAGGTGATGGTGATGCCGAGCTGGGTGCCGGAGAGCTGGAAGGACAGTTCCTTCAGGGAGTCGACGACCCTACGGGCGCGCTTGTCGCCCTCGGCGGCGGCCTTCTCGGCCTCCGGACGCTCCACGGTGACCAGGCCGAACTCGGCGGCCACGAAGAAGCCGTTGGCGAGGATCAGCAGGAACGCGGCTGCCAGGAGCAGCAGGGGGGTGGTCATGATGCCGCCGCCTGCGGGTGCCCGTGGCGCGGGGCCGCGGTATGTCGGCAGGGGGCGGCGCAGGTACTACAGGACGATCCGTCCATCGCCGGAGAGGGTCACTCCTCGGATAGCAGGGGCCCCGGACGCCGGGCGGCGTGCAGGGGCGGGGCGCAGCGAAAAACGCCTCCGCCCCCCAGATTAATCAAGAGGTGGGGCACTACGGCAGGGTGGACGACCCCGAGTTGGCCCCTGATCTTCGCCCGAACGGTTCCCCGACCGGGCTCAGAGCCGCCCGTCGGCGTCGCCGGAGGCGTCGGGGTCGGTGATGGACCGGGCCTCGACCAGCGCCCGCAGGGTGTTCGCGTCGGCGATGGCGCGCTGCTTGTTGATGCCGGGCTGGATGCCGAGGGCGGGCAGGCTGGTGCCGTCGCTGAGGTTGAGGAACACCCAGGGGTCGCCGGTGCGCAGGTTCACCTTGAGGATCTCCGCCCACTCCAGGCGGCGGGTGCCGGCGAAGTTGACCACGGTGACGCCGGACTCGTCGGCGACGACCTTGGGCCGCGACAGCCAGACCAGGACGCCGAAGAGCAGCGCCCCGGTGACCACGAAGCTGAGCTTCTCCCCCGGGCTGAGCTGCTCCAGCAGCAGAGCGACCGTGGAGATCACGACGAAGATCACGACACCGGCGGTGAGCAGGACGACCCGGGTGCGGGCCGGCCGGAAGGTGACGGGAAGGGAAGGCAGATCGGACATGTCAGGAAGATCCCACACAGGCGACGGGTGCGGCCGCCGCTCAGAGCCGGCAGGCGTGGATGGCCGTGGTCAGGATGGCCCGCGCGCCGATGGCGTACAGGTCGTCCATGATCCGCTGGGCCTCCTTGGTCGGCACCATGGCGCGGACGGCGACCCAGCCCTCGTTGTGGAGCGGCGAGACGGTCGGACCCTCCAGGCCGGGGGTGACCGCGACGGCCTCCTCGAGGTGCTCGGCGCGGATGTCGTAGTCCATCATCACGTAGGTGCGGGCCACCAGGACGCCCTGGAGGCGGCGCAGGAACTGCTGGACCTTGGGCTCGTCGGAGTCGGCGCCGGTGCGTCGGATGACGACCGCCTCGGACTTCATGATCGGCTCGCCGAACACCTCGAGGCCGGCGTTGCGCAGCGAGGTGCCGGTCTCGACGACGTCGGCGATGGCCTCGGCGACACCCAGCTCGATGGCGGTCTCGACGGCGCCGTCGAGGTGCACGACGGCCGCGTCGACGCCCTGGTCGGCCAGGTACTGGGAGACGATTCCCTCGTAGGAGGTGGCGACGGTCTTGCCCTTGAGGTCCGCGAGGCTCGCCACCGCGCCCGGCTTGGCGGCGAAGCGGAACGTGGAGCGGGCGAAGCCCAGCGGCAGGATCTCCTCGGCGTCGGCGCTGGAGTCGATCAGCAGGTCACGGCCGGTGATGCCGATGTCGAGCATGCCGGAGGAGACGTAGATCGCGATGTCGCGGGGCCGGAGGTAGAAGAACTCGACGTCGTTCTCCGGGTCGACGATGCGCAGCTCTTTGGACTCGCGGCGCTGCTGGTAGCCGGCCTCATGCAGCATCTCCGCCGCAGGGCCGGACAGTGAACCCTTGTTGGGGACGGCGATGCGCAGCATGAGGTCGGCTTCCTTTGTGTGAAGGGTTTTTAAGCGGTCTTACGGCTCTGGCGGCGATCCGGCTCACAGATGGGCGTAGACGTCGTCGAGGGAGATCCCCCGGGCGACCATCATCACCTGGAGGTGGTACAGCAGCTGGGAGATCTCCTCGGCCGCCGCCTCCTTGCCCTCGTACTCCGCGGCCATCCAGACCTCGGCGGCCTCTTCGACGACCTTTTTGCCGATGGCATGGACGCCCTTGCTCACCAGCTCGGCGGTGCGGGAGGTGGCGGGATCGCCGTGGGCGGCCTTGTGCTGGAGCTCGGTGAAGAGCTCCTCGAACGTCTTCTTGGACATGGTGCCGCCCACTCTACGCGGTGTGCCGCACGGCCTAGTGCCACGGTTCAGATACTGAGCGCAGCGTGGCCGCGGTGGCGACGGCCGCCGTCACCGCCTCGTGCCCCTTGTCCTCGCTGGAGCCCTCCAGGCCGGCCCGGTCCAGGGCCTGCTCGTCGTTGTCGCAGGTGAGCACGCCGAAGCCGACGGGGACGCCGGTGCTGACCGACACCTGGGTCAGGCCCTGGGTGACGCCCTGGCACACGTAGTCGAAGTGCGGGGTGCCGCCGCGGATGACGACGCCGAGGGCGACGACCGCGTCGTAGCCGCGTTCGGCCATGACCTTGGCCGCCACCGGCAGCTCCCAGCTGCCGGGGACCCTGAGCAGGGTCGGCTCGTCGATGCCCATCTCGTGCAGGGCGCGCAGGGCGCCGTCCACCAGGCCGTCCATCACCTTCTCGTGCCATTGCGCCGCGATGACGGCGACCCGCAGGTCACCCACATTGCGTACGGACAGCTCCGGTGCGCCCTTGCCGCTCACGTCTCTCCTCAGTGCCGTTTGTTACTGGTTGCCGCAGGTGGTCGCGGGTGCCGTGTCCAGCCAGGGCAGGTCGTGCCCCATCCGGTCCCGCTTGGTGCGCAGATACCGCAGATTGTGCTCGCCGGCCGTCACGGCCATCGGCACCCGGCCGGTGACCTCGATGCCGTACCGCTGCAGCGCGTCGGTCTTGTCGGGGTTGTTGGTCATCAGGCGGACGCTGCGCACGCCCAGGTCGGTCAGGATCTGCGCGCCGGCGGCGTAGTCGCGGGCGTCGGCGGGCAGTCCGAGTTCGAGGTTGGCGTCCAGGGTGTCGCGTCCGCGTTCCTGGAGTTCGTAGGCGCGCAGCTTGGACATCAGGCCGATGCCGCGGCCCTCGTGTCCGCGCAGGTAGACGACGATGCCCCGGCCCTCGGTATGGATGCGCTCCAGGGAGGCGTCGAGCTGGGGGCCGCAGTCGCAGCGCTGCGAGCCGAAGACGTCGCCGGTGAGGCACTCGGAGTGGACCCGGACGAGGACGTCCGTGCCGTCGCCGATCTCGCCGTGGACGAGGGCGACGTGTTCGACGCCGTCGACGGTGGAGCGGTAGCCGTAGGCGGTGAAGGCGCCGTGCGCGGTCGGCAGGTGGACCTCGGCCTCGCGGCGGACGGTGGGCTCGCTGGAGCGGCGGTAGGCGATCAGGTCCTCGATGGAGATGATCGTCAGGCCGTGCTTGCGGGCGAAGGGGATCAGCTCGGGCAGGCGGAGCATGCGCCCGTCCTCGCCGGCGATCTCGACGATGGCGCCGGCCGGGCGCAGACCCGCGAGGCGCGCGAGGTCGACGGCGGCCTCGGTGTGGCCGTTGCGGACCAGCACACCGCCGGACCGGGCGCGCAGCGGGAAGACATGGCCCGGACGCACCAGGTCGGTGGGCTCGGCGGTGCCGCTCGCCAGCAGCTGCAGCGTGGTGGCGCGGTCGGACGCCGAGATGCCGGTGGTCACGCCGTGGGCGCCGGAGGCGTCGACGGAGACCGTGAAGGCGGTTTTCATGGACTCGGTGTTGTCCTGGACCATCTGCGGCAGTTCGAGCCGGTCCAGCTCGTCGCCCTCCATGGGGGCGCAGATCAGGCCGCGGCACTCGCTCATCATGAAGGCGACGATCTCCTCGGTCGCCTTCTCGGCGGCGATGACGAGGTCGCCCTCGTTCTCGCGGTCCTCGTCGTCCACGACCACGACCGGGCGGCCCGCGGCGATGTCGGCGATGGCCTGCTCGATGGGGTCGAGGGAGAAGTCCTCGACGCCGTCGGTGGAGTACAGGATCGGTGCGGTGCTCATGCCGGCGCTCCTTCCAGGGCGGGCTGCGCGTTCCGGCGGGAGCGCAGCCACCAGTCGCGCATGCCCCACAGGACGAGCGCGCCGTAGATGACGTAGACGAATCCGGAGAAGGCGTAGCCGTTGGCGAAGTTCAGGGGGACGCCGACGAGGTCGACGAGCAGCCAGGCGAACCAGAACTCGACCATGCCCTTGGCCTGGGCGTACATGGCGACGATCGTGCCGACGAAGATGTAGGCGTCGGGCCACGGGTCCCAGGAGAGCTGGGGGTAGGCCGTGAAGAGCAGGGCTACGGCCACGGTGCCGGCGGCGGCCGCGGCGAGCATCGCGCCGCGCTCGCGCCAGGTGGCGAACCGGACGGCGATCCGGCCGTCGTCGCCCTTGTCCCGGTCGCGCTGCCACTGCCACCAGCCGTACAGGGCGACGACCATGACGACGACCTGCTTGCCGGCGCTGCCGGTGAGGTGGCCGTAGAAGGCGCCGAAGAGGACGAGCCCGGACAGGAACTGCACCGGCCAGGTCCACACGAAGCGGCGCCAGCCGAGGGCGAGGGTGATCAGGCCGAGGATGTTGCCGACCATGTCCGACCAGATGATGTGCTGGCCGAAGAGGCTGAAGGCCTCGGAGTTCATCCAGTTCATCGGCCGGCCCCCGGCAGGCGGTCGCCGAGCATCCGCTCGACGTACTTGGCGACGACGTCCACCTCGAGGTTGACCGGGTCGCCGGGCTGCTTCAGGCCGAGCGTGGTCAGGGCGAGGGTGGTGGGGATGAGGCTGACGGTGAAGTAGTCGGGGCCGGCGTCGACGACGGTGAGGCTGATGCCGTCGACGGTGATGGAGCCCTTCTCGACGACATAGCGGGAGAGGTCGGCGGGGAGGGAGATCTTGACGATCTCCCAGTGCTCCGAGGGCTTGCGGTCGAGGATCTCGGCGGTGCCGTCCACGTGGCCCTGCACGATGTGCCCGCCGAGGCGGTCGCCGACGGCCATGGGGCGTTCGAGATTGACCCGGGAGCCGACGGTGAGGGCGCCGAGGCTGGAGCGGCTGAGGGTCTCCGCCATGACGTCGGCGGTGAACTCGTCACCCTCGTGCTCGACGACGGTGAGGCAGACGCCGTTGACGGCGATGGAGTCTCCGTGCTTCGCGCCCTCGGTGACGACGGGCCCCCGCAGCCGGAAGCGACAGGCGTCGTCGAGGGTCTCGACGGCGGTGATCTCGCCCAGCTCTTCGACGATTCCGGTGAACACTTCCCGGGTCCTCCTGCCTCATGGGGCACGGACTCCGGGGCTGTCGATGACGACAGAGACCACGGGCAGGGACACCGGGGGCGACGCCGGACGGACTCGTCCGCGTGGACGAGCTGATACGGCGGCGCGCATGGATGCCCGCCCGCCGCGCACTGCCTCCCATCCGGACTTTAACCGTCGGTCCAGGAATTTCACCTGGTCAACCGGTCACTGGAGGTGACCGGGTCGCGGACTGTAACCGCCGGTTCGGACTTTCACCGACCCCGGAGTGCGCTGCTTTAGGTACAGGGCCAGTGTGCCACGGCCGGTACTCGTCCATGCGGGGGAGGTGTGTGGAGTGGCTCACAGGACGACCCGGACGACCCATTGGTCCATACCTGTTGACACATTGGTCTAGTCCTCCTTATGGTCGGCGCAACTTCCCGGCAGCCGGGCCGCGTTGCCGCCGTCGGGACCGGCCCGGCCCAGGACCCGGGCCCGCCGGGTCGCCCCCACAGACGGGCCCGGCGGCGGTGACGACGGCCCTTGCCCGCCGCCGGGTCCTCCCATGTCCGGGCGGCGGGCCGTCTGGCAGGGTGAGGACATGTCGACCGCGCTCGCCGAGGAGTTCGAGACCCACCGCCCCCGTCTGTTCGGTCTGGCCTACCGCATGCTCGGGTCCGCCGAAGAGGCCGAGGACACCGTCCAGGACGCCTACCTGCGGTTCAGCGGCGCCGACCGCGCCGGGATCACGCATCCCGGGGCCTGGCTCGCCAAGGTCGTCACCAACCTCTGCCTCAACCGCCTGACGTCCGCCCGGGCGCGGCGCGAGAGCTACGTCGGCACCTGGCTGCCGGAGCCCGTCGTCACCGTGGACGGCACCCTCGGCCCGCTGGAGTCCGCCGAGCAGCGCGACGCGGTGTCCGTGGCGCTGCTGGTGCTGCTGGAGCGGCTCACGCCGACCGAGCGGGCGGTGTACGTGCTGCGCGAGGCGTTCGGCTACGGCCACCGGGAGATCGCGGACGTACTGGATCTGAGCGAGGCCAACTGCCGCCAGTTGCACCGGCGGGCGCTCAAGCGGCTGGAGTCGGCCGAGAGCCGGTTCCGGCCGGCGCCCGACCGGCAGCGCGAGCTGGTGGCCTCGTTCCTCTCCGCCGCCCGCAACGGTGACCTCGCAGGGCTGGAGAAACTGCTCGCCGACGACGTGACCTGGTGGAGCGACGGGGGCGGCAAGGTCAGGGCGGCCCTGCGGCCGGTCCAGGGCCGGGAGAAGGTCCTGCGCTTCCTGCTGGGCATCCACCAGAAGTACGGGGCGGATCTGGACTTCGCGGTCGCCGAGGTCAACGGCGCGGACGCGGTGCTCCTGCGGGCCGGCGACACGCTGTACGGGGTGGTCGCCTTCGAGTACCGCGACGGCCTGATCAGGGAAGCGTGGACGGTGATGAACCCGGACAAACTTCAATGCGTACGTCGTCAGCTCGGCCGGTCGTAGGAGCCTGTCACATTCTCGCGGGCTGTCCGGTCCCAGCTGGTGAGGGGCGCTCCGCTCGGGAGCGCCCGGCGCCATGAAGGAGCTGAACGGCATGACCACCATCCTGGTGACCGGCGGTACCGGTACCCTCGGCCGGCTCGTCACCGAGCGGCTGCGCGCGGGCGGCCACGAGGTGCGGGTGCTCAGCCGGCACACACAGCCGTACGCCGCCGATCTGCGCGAGGGCGGTCCCGGACTGGACGCGGCCGTGGCGGGCGTGGACACGATCGTCCACTGCGCGAGCAGCCCGCGCGGCGACGAGGGCGCGGCCCGGAACCTGATCGCGGCGGCGCGGCGGGCCGGTGTGGGGCACCTGGTGTACATCTCGATCGTCGGCGTGGACCGGGTGCCGTTCGCCTACTACCGGTCCAAGCTCGCAGTGGAGAAGCTGGTGGAGGAATCCGGCCTCGGGTGGACGATCCTGCGCACGACGCAGTTCCACGATCTGGTGGTGCAGGTGCTCCGGACGCTGGGGAAGTCCCCGGTGATGCTGATGCCCGCCGCGGTGAGCGACCAGCCGATCGAGGTGGCGGAGGTCGCCGACCGGCTGACCGAGCTGGCCCTCGGCGCGCCGGCGGGCCGGGTCGCGGACATGGGCGGCCCCGAGGTACGCACCCTGGAGTCGCTGGCCCGCGCCTGGCTGAGGGCGACGGGCCGGCGGCGGCTCATGGTTGCGGTACGGCTGTGGGGCGCGGCGTACCGGGCGTTCCGGGCCGGTGGTCACCTGGCGCCGGAACGGGCCGTGGGCGGGGGCACGTTCGAGGAGTATCTGGCGAAGCGTTTCGGCGACGCGCCGGCCCGCTGAGGCGGTCCCGTTCCGGCCTGGCCGGGCGACCACCCACTGCGCCCGCGGCCCGGCGAACAGCCACCCCTGCGGTCGGGCGAACGGCTCCTCCCCTGCGGCCTGGCGGTCGACTACTTCTGCGGCCCGGCGAGCGACTACCCCTGCGGCCCGGCGAACAGCTCGTCCTGTGCGCGTTCCCGGGCCGTCAGCAGCGCGCCGCGCAGCACGGCGCCGCCGCCGAACGTGCTCGGCCGGACCTGGGTGGGCAGCGGTGACATCGCGTCCAGCCGTTCCTGCACCCGCCGCGCCAGGGCGTCCCCGCCGGCCTGCCCCAACTCACCGCCGAGGACGAGGCACCCGGGGTCGAGGACGGCCACGACGGAGGCGGCGCCGATGGCGATGCGCCCGGCGAGCGCGTCGAGGAAGCGGTCGGCGTCCCCGGGGGCGGCGGCCTGCCGGGAGGCCGCCACCGCGGCCCGCACCACCGCCGCGCCCACCGGCTCGCCCTCCCGCGGAGTGCCGCTCAGCCCGTGCTCCGCCGCCAGCCCGGCGACCGCCGCCGCGCCCGCCAGCGAGTGGAACCCTCCGTCGCAGGCCGTCGCCGACGGCAGTCCCGCCGTTCCCGGCACCGGCAGGAAGCCGATCTCCCCGGTGCCGCCGGAGGCGCCCCGGCGCAGGGCCCCGTCGAGGACCACGGCGGCGCCGGTGCCGTGGCCGAGCCAGAGCAGGACGAAGGTGTCCCGGTCACGGGCGGCGCCGTCGCGCTGCTCGGCCAGGGCGGCGAAATTGGTCTCGTTCTCGACGCTGACGCGGGCGTCGGGCAGGCGCTCCTGGAGGGCGGCGACCAGGCGGCGGTGCCATGCGGGCAGGCCGCTGGAGTCGCGGAGTTCACCGGTGGCCGGGTCGATCAGGCCGGGCGCGCCGATGCCGACGGTGTGCAGCCGGTCGGCGCCCGCCTCCTTGACCGCGCGCTCGACGAGGGCGACCGCCTGCTCCACCGCCGGCCCCGTGCCGCTCTCGCCGCCGATCGGCGCGGACGCCTCGGCGAGGACGCGGCCCACCAGGTCGGAGACGAGGACGGCGACGCCCTCGGTGCGCACGTCGAGCGCGGCGAGGTGGGCGCGGCCGGCGACGATGCCGTACAGCTTGGCGTTGGGGCCGCGGCGTTGCTCCCCGGCCTCACCGACGACGGTGATCAGGCCGGAGGCCGTCAGGCGCTCGACGAGGTCGGCGACCGAGGGCCGGGACAGGCCGGTCAGCTCCTTCAGCCGGCCGGCCGTGAGCGGGCCCTCCTGCTGAAGCAGCCGCAGGGCGAGCCGGTCGTTGATGGCCCGGGCGGTGCGCGGTGATGCGGGCATGGGCGCATCTTATCCGCTATCTATCAGGCAGGGTTCCTGATAGTTTGCTGCGGGCACGACCGCGGCACCGCTGCCGCGCGGCGGGGCGACGAGGCATGTCCGGGAGGGGCGGGAGAATGAAGGCAGTGTCCTACGACCAGTGCGCCGTGCGGCGGGCCCGGTACGCCGTGGCCGCCGTGTTCGCCGTGCACGGCGCGGTGACCGGCTCGTTCGCGACGCGGGTGCCGTGGATCCAGGAGCATGCCGCGGTGGGCGCGGGCCAACTGGGCCTCGCGCTCGCCTTCCCGGCGCTCGGCGCGTCCCTGGCCATGCCGCTCGCGGGCCGCATCAGCCACACCTTCGGTGCCCGCAACGCGCTGCGCGGGCTGATCGCGCTGTGGACGCTGTCGCTCACGCTGCCGTCCCTCGCCCCGAACCTGCTGACGTTGTGCCTGGCGCTGTTCGTCTACGGCGCGACCGCCGGTATGGCCGACGTGGCGATGAACGCGCTCGGCGTCGAGGTGGAGAACCGGCTCGGGCGCTCGATCATGTCGGGGCTGCACGGCATGTGGAGCGCGGGCGCGCTGGTCGGCTCGGCCGCGGGGACGCTGGCCGCGCACCTGGGCGCCGACGCCCGGCTGCACCACACGCTCGCGGCGGCCGTGCTGACCGTGCTCGGGATCGGGGCCTGCACCTGGGTGCTGGACCTGCAGCCGGCCGAGGACGAGGAGCCGCCGCCGCGGTTCGCGCTGCCGCCGAAGTCCGCGCTGCTGATCGGCGCGGTCGGGTTCTGCGCGGTGTTCGCCGAGGGGGCGAGCCTGGACTGGTCGGCGGTCTATCTGCGGGACCGTCTGGAGACCTCGGCCGGACTCGCCGCGGCGTGCACGACGGGGTTCACGCTGACCATGGCGGTGGCCCGGATCGCCGGCGACAAGGTCGTCGACCGCTACGGCTCGGTGCGCACGGTCCGGGCGGGCGGTGTCCTCGCCGTGCTCGGCGGGCTGCTCATCGTCGTCTCCCGCCAGCCGGCCGCGGCGATGGCCGGGTTCGCCCTGATGGGCCTCGGCATCGCGGTCGTCGTACCGCTGTGCTTCGCCGCGGCGGGCCGCAGCGGCCCGAATCCGAGCCAGGCCATCGCGGGCGTGGCGACCATCACCTACACCTCGGGGCTGGTCGCGCCGAGCGCCATCGGCGGGCTGGCCCAGGCGACCAGCCTGGTGGTCTCGTTCGGTCTGGTGACCCTGCTGGCCTGCGGTCTCGCCGCGTTCGCCGGAGTGCTGCGGGCGGGCGACCGCAACCGTCCGACGGTCAGCCGTCCGTCGGACGCAGCAGTTCCCGACCCGCGGCCCTGAACGTCTCGCTCCACGGCGCCGGGCGCAGCGTGTCCGCGTCGAGCCGGACCAGCACCCGGCTGCCGTGCGCGTACGTCGTCGCCCCGTCGGCCGAGCAGAAGCGGAAGCCGTACGTGAGGCCGGTGGTGCCGAGCCGCTCGAGCCAGAGGTGGACGGCGTAGGTGCCGGGCCGGGTGACCGGGGCCTCGTAGGTGATGCGCAGTTCCTTGACGGCGTTGCAGGCGTCGCCGGCCGCGGCCCAGTCACCCTCGAAGCGGAAGCCGTGCTCCTGCCACAGCTCCGCCCAGGCCCGCTCGACCATCAGCGGGTAGCGGGCGTTGTGCAGCAGTCCGAGCGCGTCCAGGTCGTCGAAGTGGACGGTGACGGGGATCAGCCGGCCGTACGACAGGGCGGGGGCGATCGGGGCTTCGGCGGTCACGGGGTGGGTCTCCTGTGGTGGACGGTTCAACCACTCCATCCTAAGCGGACGCTCAGCACCTCTCGTGACCGGGGACAATGGTCGGTGGCCCCCACCCCCACGACGAAAGCGAAACCCACCATGGATCTCGGCGTCCGCTGGAAACTGCACGGCGACGGACGCACCCCGGCCCCCGGAGCGGTGGTCCGGACCGACGAACGGCTCTCCTGGCCTCGCACGATCGGCCTCGGCGCCCAGCACGTGGTGGCGATGTTCGGCGCGTCCTTCGTGGCGCCCGTGCTGATGGGGCTCGACCCGAACCTGGCGATCATGATGTCGGGCATCGCGACCGTGGTGTTCCTGCTCGCCACCCGCGGCCGGGTGCCCAGCTACCTCGGCTGCTCGCTGTCGTTCGTGGGCGTCGCCGCCGTCATCCGCGCCCAGGGCGGCACCAGCGCCACGGTCACCGGCGCGGTGTTCGTGGTCGGCGTCCTGCTGTTCCTGGTCGGGCTCGCGGTGCAGAAGTTCGGCGCACGGATCATCCACGCGGCGATGCCGCCGATCGTGACCGGCGCGGTGGTGATGCTGATCGGCTTCAACCTCGCCCCGGTCACCGCCTCGACGTACTGGCCGCAGGACCAGTGGACCGCGCTGCTGGTGATGCTGTTCACCGGTCTGGCCGTGGTCTGCCTGCGCGGCTTCTGGTCCCGCGTCGCCATCTTCCTCGGCCTGGTCTTCGGCTACGGCATCTCCTGGCTCTTCGACCGGGTCTTCGGCAAGATCCACTCCGTGGACGCGAGCGGCAGGATCGCCGACCACTGGCGTCTGGACCTCTCCGGCGTCCACAAGGCGGACTGGGTCGGCCTGCCGTCGTTCCACGGCCCCACCTTCCAGTGGTCGGCGATCCTGGTCGCGCTGCCGGTCGTCATCGCGCTGGTCGCGGAGAACGCCGGGCACGTCAAGGCGGTCGGCGAGATGACCGGCGAGCAACTCGACGACAAGCTGGGCACCGCCATCTCCGCCGACGGCATCGGTTCGATGCTGTCCACCGCGGTCGGCGGCCCGCCCAACACCACCTACTCCGAGAACATCGGCGTGATGGCCGCCACCCGCGTCTACTCCACGGCCGCCTACTGGGCCGCCGCCGGCTTCGCCCTGCTGTTCGGCCTGTGCCCGAAGTTCGGCGCGATCGTCGCCGCGATCCCCGGCGGCGTGCTCGGCGGCATCACCGTCATCCTGTACGGCATGATCGGCCTGCTCGGCGCGCAGATCTGGCTCAACGCCGGGGTCGACCTGCGCAACCCGCTCAACCTCGTCCCGGCCGCCGCGGGCATCATCATCGGCGTCGGCAACGTGACGATGAAGTTCACCGACACCTTCTCGCTCAGCGGTATCGCGCTCGGCACGCTCGTCGTCATCACCGGTTACCACGCGCTGCGCGCCTTCGCCCCCGCCCACCTCAAGAGCCAGCAGCCACTGCTCGACGAGGGCACCAGCTCCTACGACACCGAGGGCCACGACGGCTCTCAGCGCGCCAAGTCGTAGGCGTACGACGGGAGGAACGTGCGCGGGGTGGGCATGCGGCCCGGCGCACGGTGAGTCTCCGGGCACCTGAGCCGGGGACATGAACCTGGCGCGCTTCTCCGCGGCCGCTCCCCCGCGGCAGGCGCGCCGTGGGCGGTGGGCCCGTTCCCCCGTTCTGGGGAAGCAGCGGGCCCGCGGGCGCTCCGGCGGGCCCAGGACTGGGACCCTGCCTCCATGGCGCAGTTGGAACAGTTCACCACTCCCGTCGACGCGGTGGTCTCCCGCATGCGCGCCCTGGACGCGGCCCTGCCCGCGTGGGACGGCGTGGGGGTGTTCAACCGCGTCTACCTCGCCGTCACCGAAGAGGTCGACCGGCGGATCGACACCGGTGCCTTCCCGGACCGGCGAGCCGCGATCACGCTGGACGTGCTGTTCGCCGAGCGGTATCTGACGGCGGTCGAGGCGGACGGACCAGACCGCCGGGCACCGGCGTGCTGGCGCCCGCTGCTGCAGTTCCGCCGCCATCCCGGGGTACGGCCGCTGCAGTTCGCCCTCGCGGGCATCAACGCGCACATCGGCCACGACCTGGCGCTCGCCGTGGTGGACGCCTGCCGTGGCCTCGGCTGCGCTCCGGCCGAGCTGGAGGACGAGTACGACCGGGTGGGTGATGTCCTCGTGTCGCTGGAGGAGCGCATCCGCGAAGAGCTGATGCCGGGCCCCGACCTGCTGCAGATCGCCGACCCGCTCACCCATCTGCTCGGCTCCTGGAGCCTGGAGCGGGCCCGGGACGCCGCCTGGTCGGCGGCGCGAGCCCTGTGGGCGCTGCGCCAGCTGCCCGAACTGGCCGGGGAGTTCGCCGACCGCCTCGACGCGGCGGTGGGCTTCGCGGGCCGCATGCTGCTCACCCCGCTGCCCGCCTGAGCGTGGCGCGACGGGGGTACGGCCGACCCGGCCGAGCGTGGCCTGACGGGTGTGGGCCCCTCGGTCGCTGTACGTTGGCCGATGGGGCCCGATCGCGAAGGAGCAATCAGTCATGGCCATCCGTCTCGGACTCGGTCTTCCCCAGCACCGGCAGTACGACCTCGCCAAGGACGTCACCGACGTGGCGCGAACCGCCGAGCAGATCGGATACGACAGCCTGTGGGTGTACGAGCGGGCCCTGGTCCCGGAGAACCCCACCCAGGGCCTGTACGGCATCCCCGGCCTGCCCTGGCCCGACTTCTACCGCGGGATGGCCCACCCGCTGGTCACGCTGACCCTGGCCGCGGCGGTCACCGAACGGGTCCGGCTGGGCTCGGGCATCCTCGTCGCGCCGCTGCACGGACCGTTCCAGCTCGCCAAGGCCCTGGCCTCGCTGGACGCGGCGAGCGGCGGCCGGGTGATCGCCGGCCTCGGCACCGGCTGGTCGACCGACGAGTTCGCCGCCGCGGGCGTACGGCCCTACGAGGAGCGCGGCCGGGTGCTGGACGAGGTGATCGACGTGTGCCGGGCGGTGTGGGGCCCGGACCCGGTGAGCTACGACGGCCGGATCACCAAGCTCGACGGGGCCGTCGTCGGCCCCAAGCCGGCCCGGCCGATCCCGATCCTGGTGGGCGCGGCCAACAAGAGGGCGCTGACGCGGGTCGTGGACCGCGCCGACGGCTGGATCCCGGTCGCCATGGGCGTCGACGCCTACGCCACCGGGTGGAATCAGCTCCAGGACATCGCCGCCGAGCGGGGCCGCAGCCAGCCGCTCCAGCGGGTGCCGCGGGTGAACGCGCTGTACAGCGCCAAGGCGTACGACGGCGACGACCGCCAGCCCTTCCAGGGCAGCGCCGACCAGATCGTGACGGACCTCGCGGCGTTCGCCGAGGTCGGCATGGACGAGGTCCTGCTCGACCTGCAGACGACTCCGCGCGACGCCCAGGAGCTCAAGGACGTCGCCGCGGAGGTCTACGAGAAGGCGCGGGCGGCCGGGCTGTGACTCCGGCCGTGAACCGCGCTCAGTCCTCGGGGAGTTCGACCGGAGCGATCTCGTCGTAGACGTCGCCCGGGCCGGGGTTCGTCGCGTCCGTCGTACCGCCGAAGTGGTGCATGACACCCCAGACCGCGTTCAGCGCGGTCTGGACGGCGCCCTCGGCCCAGCCGGCCGTCCAGGAGATGTCGTCGCCGGCGAGGAAGATGCCGCGCTTGTCCTCGGGCAGCCGGTCCTGCATGAAGTGCGTGAACAGGCGCCGCTGGTAGCGGTAGTGGCCGGGCAGGTTGGCCTTGAACGCGCCCATGAAGTAGGGCTCGTTCTCCCAGGAGACCGTCACCGGGTTGCCGATGATGTGCTTCCTGATGTCGACCTTCGGGTAGATCTCGCCGAGCGACTTCAGCATGACCTCCATCCGCTCGTTCGCGGACAGCGGCAGCCACTTCAGGCTGTCGTCGCACCAGGTGTAGGACAGGCAGATGACGGCGGGCTGGTCAGGACCGTTGTCCAGCAGGTAGGTGCCGCGGGTCATGCGGTCGGTGAGCGTCATCGACATGACGTCCCGGCCGGTCTCCTCGTCCTTGTCCAGCCAGAAGGGCCGGTCCACGGGCACGAAGAGCTTGCTGGACTCCATGTAGTGGGTGCGCTCGATCGCCGTCCAGTGGTCGATCGGGAAGAGCGAGTCGTCGCAGGCGATCTTGGACAGCAGCATCCAGGACTGGGCGGTGAAGATGGCCGCCTTGTAGGTGCGGATGTCGCCGTTGGCGTCCGTGACGGTGATCTGGTTGCCCGCGGTGCGGTGCAGCCGGGTCACGGCCGGGCGGGGCTCGCCGTCCACGTGGAGCGACTTCAGCGAGGTGCCGTAGGGCCAGTGGACGATCTTCTCCGGCTCGCGCTCCCAGAGCCTGACCGGGAGCTGCTGGCTGCCCCCGACGATGCCGCGGTGGTGGTCGTCGGCCTCGGTGTACACGACGCGGAGGATCTCCAGGATGGAGTTCGGGAAGTCGGTGTCCCAGCCTCCGGTGCCGAAGCCGACCTGGCCGAAGATCTCGCGGTGCCGGAAGGACTTGAAGGCCTCGGAGTCGCAGAGGAAGCCGTAGAAGGTCTGGTTGTCGAGCTTCTCGACCAGCTTCGCCCAGATCTCGCGGATGCGCGGGACGTCCCGCTCGCGCATGGCGCGGTTCATGTCGGAGAAGTCGGCGCCCTCTTCGAGGCACTTGTTCCAGGCCTCGGCGACGTCCCCGTACACCTGGGGCAGGTCGTCGACGGTCTCGGCGTAGTGCGACTCGCCCTTGAGGTCGACGACGGTGGAGGGGGTGGCCTCGGCGAGCGGGTTCGGGAACGGCCTCGTCTCCAGGCCGACCAGGTCGATGTAGTGCTGCAGGGCCGTGGAGGACGGCGGGAAGCGCATCGCGCCCAGCTCGCAGTTCAGCGACTCGTCGCAGCCGTCGAAGCCGACGGTGCGCAGCCGGCCGCCGAGCTGGTCGGCCTCGTAGACGACGGGCTTGAGGCCCATCTTCATCAGCTCGTACGCCGCGACGATGCCGGACAGGCCGCCGCCGATGATCGCGACCTCGGTGCCGTGCTCGGTCGCCGGGATCTGGCCGAGACCGGCCGGGTGGGCCAGGAAGTCGTCGTAGGCGTAGGGGAAGTCCGGGCCGAACATGGTGATCGGCGGCTGCTGCTCGTCGGTGTGCTCGACGGCGTTGGGCACCGTGGACGTCATGGGGTACGGACTCCTTGCGCGGGGTGTGACTGGGGGAGGCTCGGGGGTTCGACGGGGGGCTGTGCGTCGGCTCAGACGAGGGACCCGTACAGGTCCGGGCGGCGGTCCTTCAGGTACGGGTTGTTCTCGCGGGAGGCGGCCAGGAACCCGGGGTCGGCGTCGGCGAACACCAGCTGCTCGGTGCGGCCGGCGCGGGCGCGGGCGACTCCGTCGGGGCCGGCGAGGGTGGAGAGGCCGACGAACTCGAACTCGTCCTCCTGGCCGACCCGGTTGACGTACGCGACGTACATCTGGTTCTCGAAGGCCCGCACCGGGATCATCGACTCGGCGACGAACTGGAAGGGGTGCATCTGCGCCGTCGGGACGAGGAGGAGGTCGGTGCCGGCGAGGGCGTGGGCGCGGACGTTCTCCGGGAACTCGACGTCGTAGCAGATGAGCAGGCCGACGGTGAGGCCGTTCAGCTCGGCCTGGACGAGCTGCTGGTCGCCGGGGGTGAAGTGGTCCCGCTCGAAGCAGCCGAAGAGGTGGGTCTTGCGGTAGTTCGCCCGGCGGGTGCCGGTGGCGTCGATCAGCTGGGCGGAGTTGTGGACGGTTTCGCCGTCGCGCTCCGGGTAGCCGTAGGCGATGGCCAGCCCGTGCCGGGTGGCGATCTCGGCGATCGCGGCGGCCGAGTCGCCGTCGGCGGGCTCGGCGAGGCGGGCGATGTCGTCGCCGATCGCGTAGCCGGTCAGGAACATCTCCGGCGCGGCCAGCATTCCGGCTCCCGCGGCGGCGGCGCGGCCCGCGGCGTCGTCGAGCACCTTGAGGTTCTCGGCGACGGATCCGGGGCGGCCGGAGCTCTGGAGCAGGGCTGTGCGCATGCGTGTTCCTCACCGGTACGGAGGGGGTTGGGGGCCTTCTAGACGGTACGGTCGGCTGCGCGGGCGGGACAAGATTGAGCCGTTGCGCGCCGGTGAGCGGATTGTTGCGTGGGGTGGGGGGTGGGTGGCGAATCGTTGCGTGGTGCCGTCCGGCGGTTGGGTGCGTTTTTCGTCTGCGGGTGCGTTGTGGCTGGTCCGGGTGCCTGCGGCGCCGGATCGTGCGTCGGATGCGGGTTTCGTTGCGGCCGGTCACGGGTGCCTGCGGCGCCGGGTCGTGTGTCGGGTGCGGGTTTCGTTGTGGCCGGTCACGGGTGCCTGCGGCGCCGGATCGTGCGTCGGATGCGGGTTTCGTTGCGGCCGGTCACGGGTGCCTGCGGCGCCGGGTCGTGCGTCGGATGCGGGTTTCGTTGCGGCCGGTCACGGGTGCCTGCGGCGCCGGATCGTGCGTCGGATGCGGGTTTCGTTGCGGCCGGTCACGGGTGCCTGCGGCGCCGGGACGTGCGTCGGATGCGGGTTTCGTTGCGGCCGGTCACGGGTGCCTGCGGCGCCGGGTCGTGCGTCGGGCGCGGGTTTCGTTGTGGCCGGTCGCGGGTGCCTGCGGCGCCGGGTCGTGCGTCGGGCGCGGGTTTCGTTGTGGCCGGTCGCGCAGTTCCCCGCGCCCCTTTTGTGCCTGCGGCGGCCCGTTGCTGTCCGGTGGCCGGTTACTGTCGCGCCTTCGGTCGTGTGTGAGTCGGGGCCGGGGTGGGCGGTGTCCGTCCTCGGTCCGGCCGCCCGTCCCCGACGAGGGGCACCTTGCCCGGTGCCGGCCGCTGCGGGCGGACACCCCCCACCCCGGCCCCTTCCCGCCGTCGGCTACTGCAGCCCGTCGTCGCTACCGCTACCTGCCCGGCTGCGGGTGGGCAGTCCGGTCCTGCCAAGCCGCGGGCACGCGTGCCTCCCCAAGCTCTTCGAGCAGGGGGACCCCCAGGGCGGCACGGGTGGGCGCGGGCGGCGCCCCGTCAGCGCCGGGCTGCGCGTCCCACCCCCGGCCCGCACCCACACCAGGTGCAGGTCAACGCCGCGTCGGGCGGCGCCACAGGAGCGCTGATATGAGGAGGTACGGCGTCGCCAGTGCCGTGAACGCCAGGGCGTGGTGTGTCCCCACCGTCGTCAGGGCCGCGTACGTGCCGTAGACCGCGATCGTCGTCAGGTCGGTGCCCAGGCCCGCCAGGGACGTCACCGTCGCGCGGGTGGTGTCGTCCAGGCGTTGCTGGAGGCGGGCGTCGGCCAGGACCGTCGTCAGTTGGAAGGCGCCGAAGGAGAGGGCGATCAGGGACAGGGCGGCCGGTGTGCCCGCGGTGGCGCCCACGGCAAGGCAGAGCGCCCCCGCTGCCAGTACCGTCGCCAGGCCGCCGGAGGCCAGGCGGGCGCACGGGCCGGCGAGCAGGCCGCCCGCCGTGGCTCCCGCCCAGATCAGCAGGAGGAAGAAGGGCGCCGTCTCGTCCGGGACCCCCGTTTCGCGGACCAGCAGCGGCGTGTACTCGTCGAGCGCGCCCCAGATCGCCGACACCGCCGGGACCAGGAGCACCGCTGCCCGGACCCGGTGGTCGGCGCGGACCGTCGCCACGCCGGAGCGCAGGGTCTCCGACCAGCCTTCCGCTCGCTCGGCGGCTGGCGGCCGGTGTTCCGTGAAGCCCGTGGCGACGGCCGCCGTCAGCAGACAGGCGAGGACGCTGGCCGCGCCGACCGCCGGGTAGCCGCCGGCCCCCAGCACCGGTCCGGCCAGGGCCGTCGCGGTCATCACGCCGAGCAGTCCGGCCGCCCGGGCCCGGCCCATCAGCCGGGGATAGCGGTCGGCCGCGCCGAGCCGGTCGAGTTCGTCGTGTATCAGGGCCTCCAGGGCCCCGGAGGCCAGGGCGCCGCGGGTGCCCCACAGGACGAAGCCGAGCGCGAAGGACCAGTACGCCGGGTGCAGCACCCAGAGGGTGAAACCGGCCGCCGTCAGCAGCGGGCCCAGCCACAGCAGAAGGCGTCGGGAGACCGCGTCGGCCCACGCGCCGGAGGGGACCTCCAGCAGGACGCCGGTCGCCGACCAGAGCGCGAACAGGGAGGAGATCTGGCCGACCGACAGGCCGGTGTCGGTGAAGAGCAGGGCGTAGACGGGGTAGAGCAGGACGCAGTCGTCCAGGAACGCGTAGGCGTAGAGGGTGAGCGCAAGCCGTTGCGCACGTGAGTGAGTCATGAGGCCTTCCCGCAAGGACGGATCGGACGCCGGACGTGCGGTGTCCGAGGCGGCCCTCGGGAGGCGCGGCGGGGAGATCAATGTCGCCAGGTCATGGCATTGATGGTAGGCCGCGTGGGCTCGGCCGTGCAGGTGATTACCGGGGAGGAGGCGTCCGGCCCGCGTCTCCGCCGTGCGGGCGAGCGGGTCCGTCCGGCGAAGGAGGCGGCGCGTGGGGGCACAGCGGGAGACTGCCGGGGAGGAACCGACCGCCATGCGAAGGGGCCCTGTGATGGAGCACGCCGAGATTGTCGCTCTGCCGTTCGTCGACGAGCAGACGGCGCTCGTCGACGCGGAGCCGGACGTCGTCTGGCGCGCCCTGGGCGACGTACTGGAGGGTTCCTGGGGGCGCTGGGGCCGCGTCGTCCGGCTGCTCGGGTGCGCCGACGTCACGGCGTCCGGGCCCCGGCCCCTGGCCGAGGGATCGGCCCTGCGCGGCTTCCGGGTGGCCGTCGCGGACCCCGGCCGGGAGCTGACCCTGGTCGGCCGGCACCGCTTCGCGTCGTACGCGCTCGTCTTCCGGCTGGAGGCGTTCGGTCCGGAGGTGACCCGGGTGCGGGCCGTGACGCGGGCCCGGTTCCCGGGTCCCGCGGGGGCCGTCTACCGGTGGTTCGTCATCGGTTCGGGCGGACACGCCGTCGTCGTACGGCGCATGCTGTCGACCGTGCGCACCCGCGCCCCCGAAGGGGCGCGGGGAACGGCGCGACCGGGCAGGGGGTAGCCGCGGCGCTACCGGCGGAGCGTCACGTCGGCGAGCCCGACGAGAAGCGGCGCAGCAGCGGGGAGAGGACCAGGACCGACTTGGTGCGTTCCACGAACGGCTCCCCCGCGATGCGTTCCAGGACGCGTTCGAAGTGGCGCATGTCGGAGGCGAAGACCTGGGCGATCGCGTCCGCGTCGCCGGTGACGGTCGACGCGGCCACGACCTCCTGGTAGCGCTCCAGGCCCCGCTTGATGGTGTCCGGCGAGGTGTTGCGCCGGCAGTAGATCTCGACGAACCCCTCGGTCTCCCAGCCGAGGGCCGCCGGGTCGACGCGGACGGTGAAGCCGGTGATGGCTCCGGTGGCCCGCAGCCGGTCCACGCGCCGCTTGACGGCCGGCGCGGACAGGCCGACGAGCTGCCCGATGTCCGCGTAGGAGCGGCGGGCGTCCTCGGCGAGGGCGTGCACGATGCGTTCGTCGAGATCGTTCAGCACGGCGGGTTGTTCACTTCACTTCTGGTCAGGCACGGCGAGTCGGGAGCGGCGGTAACCGTAACTGAAGTAGAACACGAGCCCGACCGCCATCCAGACACCGAAGACCACCCAGGTGACGGCGGACAGGCTGCCCATCATCCAGAGGCAGAACAGGAAGCCCAGGGCCGGGAGCACCGGGGACAGCGGGACGCGGAACGTGCGGTTCATGTCCGGGCGGGTCCGCCGCAGCACCACGACGGCGATGTTGACCAGAGCGAAGGCGAAGAGGGTGCCGATGCTGGTGGCATCGGCGAGCTGGCCGAGCGGGATCGCCGCGGCGAGGACACCGCAGAACAGGGAGACGATCACCGTGTTGGCGCGCGGGGCGCCGCTCTTCGGGTGGACCTTGGAGAAGATCTTGGGGACCAGGCCGTCACGGGACATGGCGAAGAGGATGCGGGTCTGGCCGTAGAGCACGGTCAGCACGACGCTGGCGATGGCGATGACGGCGCAGAAGGCGAGCAGGGTGCCCCAGAAGCTCTGTCCGGTGACGTCCGTCATGATCTGGGCGAGCGCGGCCTCGGAGTCGTTGAACTTCCGCCACGGCTTCGCGCCGACGGCGACGGCGGCGACCAGCACGTACAGCGCGGTCACGATGACCAGCGACAGGATGATCGCGCGGGGCAGGTCGCGCTGGGCGTTCTTGGCCTCCTCACCGGCGGTGGAGGCGGCGTCGAAGCCGATGTAGGAGAAGAAGAGGGTGGCGCCGGCCGCGCTGACGCCGGCCATGCCGAGCGGCATGAAGTTGTGGTAGTTGCCGGACTTGAAGCCCATGAAGCCGATGGCGCAGAAGAGGATCAGCGCGGCGATCTTCACGCACACCATGATGGTGTTGGCCCGCGCGGACTCCTTGGCGCCGCCGAGCAGGAACACCATGGCGAGGACGACGACGATCAGCGCCGGCAGGTTGAAGATGCCGCCGTCGACGCCGGGCGGGTTGGCGAAGGCGGCCGGGATGGTCACGCCGAGGGTGCCGTCCAGCAGCTCGTTGAGGTACTCGCCCCAGCCGACGGCCACGGCGGCGACGGAGACGCCGTACTCCAGCAGCAGGCACCAGCCGCAGACCCAGGCGATCAGCTCGCCCATCGTGGCGTAGGCGTAGGAGTAGGAGGAGCCGGCGACCGGGATGGTGCCCGCGAGCTCGGCGTAGGACAGGGCCGAGAAGAGGGCCGTGAGGCCGGCTATGACGAACGACAGGGTGACGGCCGGTCCCGCCTTGGGGACGGCTTCGCCGAGGACGACGAAGATGCCGGTGCCGAGGGTGGCACCGATGCTGATCATGGTCAGCTGCCACAGCCCGAGGGAGCGGCGGAGGCTGCCTCCCTCTCCCTGGCCGCCTTCGGCGACCAGGCGCTCCACGGGCTTGCGGCGCATGAGGCCGCCCAGCGGGGACACGGGGGCGGTCTGGGTGGTGCTGTTCTGCGGGGGTGCGCCTTGGTCGAGCACGCGCGGCTCCTTATCGCTGCCGTTCAGGGGGCGGAGACCGGCGGCACCCCATCCCACGGGAACCGTCGAGCGGGGTCCCCGCCACACCACGTACAGCGCGACACTCTATGAGGCCGGGCATTGCCGCTGTAATGCAGCAACCTTGCGCGCATCCGCATGATCATTGCGTTGCCGCGGGTCAGACGGGTTTTCGTTGCGCGGCGGGTTTCGACCATTGCACATGCACCCGTTTCAGCAGGTCGGAAGCCGCTTGACGAGGAAGGTGCACGGGTCGATCTGCTCGTGGGTCGCGCCGTCGTCGTCCTGGTATGTCCAGCGGTCGAGGTAGTCGGTCAGCGGGCGGTAGCCGAGCCGCGCGTACAGGGCCGCCGCGCGCGGGTTGTCCCGGGCGACGCCCATGCCGGCGCGGGGCAGGCCGCGTTCCCGGGCGAGTTCCTCGGCGGCCCGGACCAGCGCGCTGCCGATGCCCCGGGAACGCAGGTGTTCGGGCCATACGGCCAGCCCGTTGAGCTCGGGGCAGCCCGGCGCCGCCCGGCGCACCTCGGGCGCGCCGCAGCCGATCCAGCGCATCTCCGCGTGCCCGACGGGCCGTTCGTCGAGCCAGGCGACGAGACAGGTGCTCTGCCCGGCCCGCTGGCGTGCGTAGCGCCGGGCGTGGAACGAGGTCGCGCCCCGGGTGCCGAGGTGCTCGTCGAGGAGGGCCACGTCGGCGGCCCGGCAGACGGTGATCTCCATACGACGACGGTACGGCCCGGGAACGCCGACGGCCCCCGGTTTTCAACGGGGGCCGTGTGCGGGGGAGTTGGCGGATCAGCTCCAGCTGGCGTGCAGCGGCTTGCCCTCGGCGTAGCCGGCCGCGCTCTGGATGCCGACGATCGCGCGGTCGGCGAACTCCTCCAGGTTGGAGGCGCCGGCGTAGGTGCAGGAGGAGCGGACGCCCGCGATGATCGAGTCGATCAGGTCCTCGACGCCCGGGCGGGCCGGGTCGAGGAACATGCGGGAGGTGGAGATGCCCTCCTCGAACAGCGCCTTGCGGGCACGGTCGTAGGCCGACTCCTCGGAGGTGCGGTTGCGCACGGCACGCGCGGAGGCCATGCCGAAGGACTCCTTGTAGGCACGGCCCTGGGCGTCGTGCTGGAGGTCGCCCGGGGACTCGTAGGTGCCGGCGAACCAGGAGCCGACCATGACGTTGGACGCGCCGGCCGCGAGGGCCATGGCCACGTCGCGCGGGTGGCGGATGCCGCCGTCGGCCCACACGTGCTTGCCGTACTTCTTCGCCTCGGCGGCGCACTCCAGCACGGCGGAGAACTGCGGCCGGCCCACGCCGGTCATCATGCGGGTGGTGCACATGGCGCCGGGGCCGACACCGACCTTGATGATGTCCGCGCCGGCGTCGATGAGGTCCTTGACGCCCTCGGCGGCGACGATGTTGCCCGCGGCGATGGGCACCTGCGGGTCGAGCGCGCGCACCAGCCTGACGGCGCTGATCATCGACTCCTGGTGGCCGTGCGCGGTGTCGATGACGAGGGTGTCGACGCCCGCGTCCAGCAGCTGCTTGGCCTTGCCCGCGACATCGCCGTTGATGCCGACGGCGGCGGCGATGCGCAGCTTGCCGTTCGCGTCGACGGCCGGGGTGTACAGGGTGGCGCGCAGGGCGCCCTTGCGGGTGAGGATGCCGGCGAGGCGGCCGTCCTGGTCCACGGCCGGGGCGTAGCGCCGGTTGTGGTGGTCCAGGGTGTTGAAGGCCTCGCGGGGGTCGATGTCCGCGTCGAGCAGCAGCAGGTCCTTGGACATGACGACCTCGAGCTGCGTGAAGCGGTCCACGCCGGACAGGTCGGCGTCGGTGACGACACCGATGGGCCGCTGCTCCTCGTCGACGACCACACCGGCGTTGTGCGACCGCTTGGGCAGCAGGGCGAGGGCGTCGGCGACGGTCTGGTGGGGGGCCAGCACGATCGGGGTGTCCAGCACCAGGTGGCGGCTCTTGACCCAGGAGACGACCTCGGTGACGACCTCGATCGGGATGTCCTGCGGGATCACCACGAGGCCGCCGCGGCGGGCCACCGTCTCGGCCATGCGGCGGCCGGCGATGGCGGTCATGTTGGCGACGACGAGCGGGATGGTGGTGCCCGTGCCGTCCGGGGAGCTGAGGTCCACGCCCTGACGCGAGCCGACCGCGGAGCGGCTCGGCACCATGAAGACGTCGTCGTACGTCAGGTCGTACGGGGGCTGGATGTCGTTGAGGAAACGCACGTGCTGCACATCCCAGTCGTTCAGAGGTGACCCCCTGGCAGGTGTGCCAAGGGGAAAGAGCACGTACTTCATTCTCCCACGCCGGCCGGATCCCGGGGCACAGTCGGTTCGTCCAGGCTGGTCAGGGGGGCCTTTGGAGGATCATCCGAGAACGAGTGCCACGGTGACGGCAGTGGCCTGTGAGAACACCTCCCGGGCCGTCTCCCACTCGTCGGGGCGCGCTTCGGCATACGCCCGCCAGTTCCGTACGACGACCAGCGGCTCGGCGTCCTTGGACCACACGTCCGGATCGGAGAGGACGTCGGCGAGGGCGTCCCAGTTGCGGCCGAAGTAGTCCGGCAGGGGCAGGTCCCGGGCGCAGCGGTCCATCAGGGCCGCCTTGTCCGTGACCCCGCCGAGGTCCAGGCCGACCACGGCTTGCGTCATCTCAGTACCGCCCTGAACGAGTCGTAGTGGTCGTCGGTGTAGTACGTCTCGCCGCCCTGCCCGGTGACCAGGCGCCGGGCCCCGCGGTCGCGCGAGCCCGGAGTCGGGACGGTGTACTCGTGGTAGTAGCCGCGCGGGTGCCGGGGCAGCCGCCCCTCGACGTTCCCGAAGACGACCCCGTCCCTGGTGTACGGGAAGGGGCCGCCCCGGTCGACGAGGGCGAGTGTGCGCCGGGCCTCGGCCGGCAGGTCGGCCTCCTTGACGGTGGCCATGCCCTTCGCCCAGGGCGGGCCGGTCGAGGTGCCCTGGGTGGAGGAGCACCCGACGAGCAGGGCGAGGACGCAGAGCAGCACCCGGGGGACGCACCGCAGCAGCATGCGTCCGATGCTGCCACGGCCGCCCCCGGCGCACGCGCTGTCAGACCCCGTCGGGGTCCGCCCGGTTCAGCGCCGGCTTCGGCGTCGGGCCCGCGGTCATCAGGTAGTCGGCGGCCGAGGTGTCCGTCACCAGGCTGGTGACGAGCCCGGACCGCAGCACCGCGTCGATCGCCGACGCCTTGCGCTGCCCGCCCGCGATCGCCACGACCTCCGGGATGCGGCGCAGCTGGTCGGCCTTGACCGTGATGCACCGCTCCCCCAGGTCCCGGCCGACCCGGCGGCCGTCGGCGTCGAAGAGGTGCGCGGACATCTCCGCGGCCACGCCGAGCGAGGCGTAGTGGGCACGCTCCTCCTCGGAGAGCATGTCGTGCACCGTGGAGATGCCCGGCTCCCAGGAACCGATGGAGACGCAGGCGACCGTGACCTTGTCGAAGTACTCGAAGGCCCGGGCGATCCCGGTCTGGTTGCGCAGCGCGACCGCGGTGGCCGCGTCCGGCAGCAGCATCGGCGCGTAGATGGGGTGGGCGTCGCCTCCGGAGACCTGCGCGGCGCGGCGCACGGCCTCCACCGAGCCGCGCTCGGCCGTCCCGGCGTCGTACACGCCCGTCAGCTGCACGACCGTGCAGGGCGGCAGCCGGTCGAGGGCCGCGGCCATGTGGATGGTGGACCGGCCCCAGGCCAGGCCCAGTACGTCCCCCTCGTTGACGAGTTCGCCGAGCAGGTCGGCGGCGACCTCGCCCAGGTTCTCCGGGTCGGGGGTCTCCTCCGACTCGGGCGGGGACTCCACCACGACGGCGTGCCTGAGGCCGTAGCGGGCACGGAGCGCGTCGGAGCGCTCGGCGTCCAGTTCGGCCGGCACACGGATCTCGATGCGTACGAGGTCCCGTTCGAGGGCCGTCTCCAGGACCCGGGCCACCTTGAAGCGGCTGACGCCGAACTCCTCCGCGATCTGGATCTTGGACTTGCCCTCGAGGTAGAAGCGGCGGGCCATGGCCGCCGCCTGCACCAGCTCAGCGGGTCCCATCCGCATGGCTGACCGGCCCGCCGACATACCCGACACGGCGATCTCCTCACTGCTGTTCACACTCTGGATTCGCCGTTCATCCTTGCAGATCCGGCGCGGTCGATCAGCCCTGATGGCGGGCGTTCACATTCCTGTCGGTCAGTGGTCGCACGCCCAGCTCGCCTTGGCGGTGGCCGACTCCGCCTGGTGGCGCAGGGCACGGACCGCGTCGGCGGGGTCGTTCGCCCCGTAGACCGCGGACCCGGCGACGAAGACGTCGGCGCCCGCGTCCGCGCACTGCTCGATCGTGGAGGCCGAGACACCGCCGTCGACCTGGAGCCAGAGCTGCAGGCCGTGCTTGCCGATCAGCTCACGGGTACGGCGGATCTTCGGCAGCATGATGTCCAGGAAGGCCTGCCCGCCGAAGCCCGGCTCGACCGTCATGATCAGCAGCATGTCCAGCTCGGGCAGCAGATCCTCGTACGGCTCGATCGGCGTCGCCGGCTTCAGCGCCATGGACGCGCGGGCGCCCTTGGCGCGGATCTCCCGGGCGAGCCGGACGGGCGCGGCGGCCGCCTCGACGTGGAAGGTCACCGACCCGGCGCCCGCCTCGACGTACTGGGGCGCCCAGCGGTCGGGGTCCTCGATCATCAGATGGCAGTCCAGCGGGGTGTCCGTCGCACGGGCCAGGGACTCCACGATCGGCACGCCGAGCGTCAGGTTGGGGACGAAATGGTTGTCCATGACGTCGACGTGGAGCCAGTCGGCTCCCTCCACCGCCTTCGCCTCGTCCGCGAGGCGGGCGAAGTCGGCGGACAGGATGCTGGGGTTGATCTGCACGGCCATGTGCCTAAGCCTGCCATGCCCGGGCACGGTTGTTCGCCCCCGGTCCAGGACCGGACACCGCTTCGAATGGTCCGGCGGGCCCCTCGGTGCCATGCTGGATGACTGACCCGCACGGTGGAGCACCTCCCGGGGGCGCCATGAGGCAGCTCGCAGCCTGGAAGCAGTCGGCGATCGGGTTCGTGTGCGGACGCCGGTCCAAGTGGGTCGTGGTCGGGCTGTGGCTCGTCGTCCTCGTGATCGCCGTTCCCTTCGCAGTGAGGCTCAACGACGCCCAGGACAACGACGCCCAGTCCTGGCTGCCCGGCTCCGCGGAGTCCACCCAGGTGCTGAACCTCTCCGAGGATTTCCGGCCGGAGCAGATCCCCGCCGTCGTCGTCTACGCCCGCGACGGCGGCCTCACCGCGCAGGACCGGCGGCAGATCGCCCAGGACACGGCCGAGCTGCGCACGCTGCACGAGCACGGCGTGCGCGGGGCGGAGACCCGTGGCCCCCTCTTCGACCGGCCCGCCGCGCCCCGGGCCGCACAGGTCCAGGTGTCGATCACGATGGACGCCTCGGGCTGGCAGCGGATCTCGCCGGCGGTCGACTCGATCCGTGACCGGGTGGGCGACGGCGGCGCCGGTCTCGCCGTGCACATCACCGGTCCCGGCGGCACGTCGGCGGACTTCGCGGAGGCGTTCTCGGGCATCGACTCCACGCTGCTGTTCTCGGCGATGGCCGTGGTGATCGTGATGCTGCTGCTCACCTACCGCAGCCCCGTCCTGCTCTTCGTGCCGCTGCTCGGCGTGGTCGTCTCCCTGTTCACCGCCCAGGCCCTGATCTACCTGCTGGCCCGGCACGCCGGCCTCACCGTCAACGGGCAGAGCGCGGGCATCCTGACCGTGCTCGTCTTCGGCGCCGGCACCGACTACGCGCTGCTGCTGGTCGCCCGCTACCGGGAGGAGCTGCGCCGCCACGAGGACCGGCACGAGGCGATGCGCCGCGCCCTGAACCGGGCGGGCCCGGCGGTGCTGGCCTCCGGGGCGACGGTCGTGCTGAGCATGCTCGTGCTGCTGGTGGCCGAGATGAACTCCACCCGCGGCCTGGGACCGGTGGCGGCGATCGGCGTGCTGGTCGCACTGGTGGTGATGCTGACCCTGTTCCCGGCGCTGCTGGTCTGCCTGGGCCGCTGGATCTTCTGGCCGGTGATCCCCCACGCCGGCTCGGCCGACCCGGCCGAGCGGGGGGTGTGGGCCCGGATGGGCCGCCGTATCGCGCGCCGCCCGCGCCTGGTGTGGAGCGTGACGGCGGCGGTGCTGGCCGCCGTGTCACTCGGGCTGTTGCAGCTGCGGGCGTCGGGCATCCCCAACGCGGACGCCTTCACCGGCAGACCGGACTCGATCGCCGGCCAGGAGGTGTCGGCGCGCTACTTCCCGGCCGGCGCCGGTGATCCTCTCGTGATCGTTTCTCACGCCGCGCAGGCCGAGCGGGTGGGCCGCACGGTCGCCGCGGACCCCGCCGTCGTCCCCACCAGCATCGGGGTGCCGCCGGGTGCCGCGCCGGTGCACGACGGCAAGGTGCTGTTCGAGGCGACCATGCGGGATCCGGCCGACAGCGCGGCGGCCAAGGCGACCGTGGAACGGGTGCGCGACGCCGTGCACGCGGTGCCCGGCGCCGACGCGCGGGTGGGCGGCGGAACGGCGGCCCTGCTGGACATGGACCATGCCCAGACGCACGACAACCTCCTGGTCATCCCGCTCGTCCTGGCCGTCGTCCTGCTCGTGCTCGGCATCCTGCTGCGCGCGGTGGTGGCCCCGCTGCTGCTGGTCGGCACGGTGGTGCTGTCGCTGGCCGGCGCGCTGGGCCTGAGCGCGCTGGCGTTCCGGCACGTCTTCGACTACGCGGGCGAGGACGTGGCCTTCCCGCTGTTCGTCTTCGTGTTCCTGGTGGCCCTCGGCATCGACTACAACATCTTCCTGACCACCCGCGTCCGCGAGGAGGCGATCCGCCGGGGCACCCGGCCGGGGGTGGTGACGGCGCTGTCCGCCACCGGCGCCGTGATCACCTCGGCGGGCCTGGTCCTCGCGGGCACCTTCGCGGCGCTGGGCACCCTGCCCATGGTGGGCTTCGCGGAGATCGGCTTCGCGGTCGCCCTCGGCGTCCTGCTGGACACCTTCGTGGTGCGGTCGGTCCTGGTGACCGCCCTGTTCCTGGACGTGGGCAGGAAGGTCTGGTGGCCGCACCGCCTGGCGCGCCGGGACGGCGCCCCGGTGCCCAAGGAGAGCGAAGTCAGCCGGTCCGGCGGATGAGCGCCAGGTACATCGCGTCCGTGCCGTGGATGTGCGGCCAGAGCTGGATGTCCGGGCCGTCGCCGAGGTCGGGGACCCCGGGGAGGAGGGGCCGGGCGTCGAGCAGCTGTGTGTCCGGGAACTGCTTGAGCACGTCGGCCACGACGGCCCTCGTCTCGGCCAGATGCGGGGAGCACGTGGCGTAGCCGACGACGCCGCCGACGCGTACCGACTCCAGGGCCGTGCGCAGCAGGCCACGCTGGAGGGGTGCGAAGGCGTCGAGGTCCTCGGGGCGGCGGCGCCAGCGGGCCTCGGGGCGGCGGCGCAGGGCGCCGAGGCCGGTGCAGGGGACGTCGACGAGGACACGGTCGAAGCTGCCGGGGCGCCAGGGCGGCCGGGTGCCGTCGGCGGCGATGACCTGGTACGGCCCCGGATTGCCGGCCAGCGCCTTGGCGACCAGCCCGGCGCGGTGCGGCTGCTTCTCGGAGGCGAGCAGCACGGCGTCCCGCTCGGCGGCGAGGGCACCGAGGAGGGCGGCCTTGCCGCCGGGGCCCGCGCAGCCGTCCAGCCACAGGCGGTCGCGCCCCTCCACGGGCGCGTTCGCCAGCGCGAGCGCGACCAGCTGGCTGCCCTCGTCCTGCACGCCCGCGCGCCCCTCGCGCACGGCCTCCACGGCCCCCGGCTCGCCGCCCTCGGTCAGGCGTACGGCGTACGGCGACCAGCGGCCCGCCACCGCGGCCTCCTCGCGCAGCAGTTCCTCGGCGGTGGCGCGGCCTGGCCGGGCGACCAGGGTGACCTCGGGCCGCTCGTTGTCGGCCGCCAGCAGCCCCTCGATGCCTTCGCGGCCGCCGCCGAGGGAGTCCCACAGCGCGGAGACGACCCAGCGCGGATGCGCGTGCACGACGGCGAGGTGGTCCTCGGGGTCGTCGTCGTAGGGCGGGGCGACCTCGGCGAGCCAGGCGTCGAGGTCGCGCTGGGCGACCTTGCGCAGGACGGCGTTGACGAACTTCGCCCGGCCGTCACCGAGCACCACCCGGGCCAGCTCCACCGTCGAGGACACGGCGGCGTGGGTGGGGATGCGGGTACCGAGCAGCTGGTGCGCGCCGAGGCTCAGCACGTCCAGCACCGGCGGGTCCACCTCGCGCAGCGGCCGGTCGACGCAGGCGGCGATGACGGCGTCGTACGTCCCCTGCCGGCGCAGCGTGCCGTAGACCAGCTCGGTCGCCAGGGCCGCGTCCCGCGCGTCGAACCCCTCGGGCCCCTCCTTCTCCCGGGCCTTGCGCAGCAGCGGGGGCAGCACGAGGTTGGCGTAGGCGTCGCGCTCGTCCACCGCGCGCAGCGCCTCGAAGGCGAGGAAGCGCACGGGGTCCTTCTGGGGACGGCGGTAGGGCTTGGCGGGCCTGCGCGGCCTGCGGAAGGTGCCGGGGGTGTCGCTCACGGAAAAGGTGCTCCGGAATGTCAGAACGGGCTGTCCGTCCAGCCTACGTCCCGCAGGTGCCCGCGCTACGCGCCGAGGCTCTCCCCCGCGGCGATCCGCACACCGCGCGCCCAGTCCGCCGCGCGCATCGGCTTCTTGCCCTGGGCCTGCACCCACAGCAGCTCCACGGCGTGCGAGCCGGTGCCGACGTGGACGTGGTTCTTGCCGATGTCGAGGGTGCCGGGGGCGAGGTCGGTGCGGTCGGTCAGCAGCGCGACCTGAATGAGCTTCAGCCGCTCGCCGCGGAACGTGGTCCAGGCGCCGGGGGCCGGGGTGCAGCCGCGCACGACCCGGTCGACGCGCAGCGCGGGCGCGGCCCAGTCGACGCGGGCGTCCTCGACGGTGATCTTCGGGGCCAGGGTGATGCCCTCACCGGGCTGCGGTACGGCCTTCAGCGTGCCGTCCTCGATGCCGTCCATGGTCGCGGCGAGCAGCCCGGCACCGGCGAAGGCGAGCCGGGTGAGCAGGTCGCCGCTGGTGTCGGTGGGCCGGATCTCCTCGGTGACGGTGCCGTAGACGGGACCGGAGTCGAGTCCCTCCTCGATGAGGAAGGTGGACGCGCCCGTGATCTGGTCGCCGGCCATGAGGGCGTGCTGCACGGGCGCGGCACCGCGCCAGGCGGGCAGCAGCGAGAAGTGCAGGTTGACCCAGCCGTGGGCGGGGATGTCGAGCGCCTCCTTGGGCAGCAGGGCGCCGTAGGCGACGACGGGGCAGCAGTCGGGGGCGATCTGCCGCAGCCGCTCCAGGAATTCCGGATCGCGCGGCTTGGCGGGCTTGAGCACCTCGATCCCGGCCTCCTCCGCCCGCTCCGCCACGGGTGACGCCACCAGCCTGCGCCCCCGCCCGGCCGGCGCGTCGGGCCGGGTGACGACGGCGGCCACCTCGTGGCGCCCGGAGGCGAGCAGAGCGTCCAGAGCGGGAACGGCGACCTCGGGGGTGCCGGCGAAGACGAGCTTCATGGGCGGGTTCGGACCTCTCGGACGACAGACGGGCGACGGGCAGCGCACCAGTCTATGACCACACCGGGGAAGCCGCCGTGGCTGATCGGCCGCGGAAGGAAGGGCCGTCCTCCAGGGGCGCAGTCATATGCCCGCACGCCCCCACTGCGTGACCCGCGGAGCGATCCCGCGTTGGTCAAGAAAGAGTTGACCCCCTTGTCTTCATCGCCGGTTCGAGAGGCTTGTTCATGGCCGACCACGCAACCCACGACGCCCAGGCCCGGGCCAGCCTGCACTTGCTGGTGCGGGACATCGAGCGGGTCCGCCGGCAGGTGGACGCCCTGCGCACGCTCACCGCTCAGCTGGGCAACGTCTACCGCCCGCGCCGCTCCGGCCCCTCCACGGGGTTCGTCGTCTACGGACGCGCTCCCGCCCCGACGGTCCGCCTCGCCCAGGAGCTGCGGGACAGCGTCGAGACCCTGGTGACGGCCGCCGTCGACTTCGACCGCTCGCTCGGTTTCTCATGGGACGCGGTCGGCTCCGCGCTCGGCGTCACCAAGCAGGCGGTTCACCGCCGTTACGGCTCGCGCCGCGCCCCCGCGCAGGCCGCCGCCGAGGGCGAGCGCACCCCGGAGCCGTCGAGCGGGCGCGCGGTGAACGTGGGCACGGGCATCCCGGTCGTGCCCACGGTCCCGGCCGCCCGTACCATGCCGACCCAGCCGATGGCGGGCAGCACGTCCCTGCGCGACGACGCCAGGCCGACGGCGTTCCCGGCCCCGCGCAACGGCTGACGCCCGCGCACGGCCGCGTGAGGTGACACGCCGTCAACTGCCCTCCCGGCGGTCTCCGGGAGGGCAGACGTCTGTCCACGCCCGCGAGGCTCAGCCGATGTCCGGCGGGTCGATCCGCACCCAGACCGGCTCCCCTGCCCCGCGCGCCATCCGCGCCGCCTGTGCGGCCTTCAGCGCCGCGGCCAGCGCCGCGCCACTGCCCGGCGGCACCCGGATCAGCGCCCGCTCCCAGTGCTCCCCCGGCGGTGGAGCCCCGGGCCGCCGCGGCCGCCCCGGTGCGGTGACCGGAACCGGGACCGGACCCAGCACCTCCGCCTCCCCCGGCAGGTCCACCGCGCCGAGGAAGTCCGTCAGCGCCGCCGGCGCTCCGGACACGGCCGCCATCCGCGACACCGGCGGGAAACCCAGTTCGGCCCGGTCTGCGAGCTCGCGCACCGCGTGCCCGACGGGATCCCAGCGCACCAGTGCCTGCACGGGCCGGGCGGTGGCCTCGGCGACGACGGCGACGGTCCCGCCGGCACCCTGCGGCCGTACCAGCGCGGCGGCCGCGATCCAGCGCCGCAGGGCGTCCTCCTCGGCCCGCAGGTCGGGCCGGCCCAGCATGGCCCAGCCGTCCAGCAGCAGCGCGGCCGCGTAGCCTCCTTCGGCGACGGGTTCCGCGCCAGGCGTGCTCACCACCAGCGCGGGCGTGGCCGGCACGGTGTCCAGGACGTGCTCGCGGCCCGAGGTGCGCACCGGGACCGCGGGGAACGCCCGGCCCAGCTCCTCGGCCGTACGCCGCGCCCCGACGACCTGGGCGCGCAGCCGGAAGGAACCGCACTCGGGACAGTGCCGGCCGGTCTCGTCGCGTCCACACCAGCCACACCACAGTGATCCGCCGCCGTCCGCACCGTCCCGCGCCTCCAGCGGTCCCGAGCAGTGCCGGCAGCGCGCGGGCTCGCGGCACTGCGCGCAGGCCATACGGGGCACGTATCCGCGGCGGGGCACCTGCACCAGCACCGGCCCGTGCCGCAGCCCCTCCCGCGCCACCTGCCAAGCCAGCGTCGGCAGCCGGGCGGCGCGGGCCGCCTCGTCCCGGGCGAGGTCGCCGTCGCCGACGGTCCGCACCAGCGGCGCGGCGGCCCGCACCTGCTCCCGTACCGCGACGATCGGCCGGGCCCAGCCGCTCTCCACCAGCTGCGCGGCCTCGACGGTGCAGCTCCAGCCACCGAGCAGGAAGGCGCACTTGTCCTGGGCGGCGCGCAGCAGCAGCACCTCGCGGGCGTGCGGCTGCGGGGCGTGCTGTTCGCTGTGGCTGTCGTCGCCGTCGTCCCACAGGGCGACCAGGCCCAGGTCCTGCACGGGCGCGAACATGGCGGCGCGGGTGCCGAGCACGGCCCGTACGGACCCGCGGCGCACGGCGAGCCACTCCCGGTAGCGCTTCTGCGGACCGGCGTCGGCGGTGAGGACCGCGTGCCGTCCCTCACCGAGCAGGGCGGTCAGGGCGGCGTCGACGCGGGCCACGGCCCGGCCGTCGGGCAGCACGACGAGGGCGCCGCGTCCGGCGGCCAGCGTGGCGGCGACGGCGCGGGCCAGCTCGTCGCTCCACTGCGGTCCCGGCAGCGCGTTCCACACCGCGCGCGGCGCGTTCCCGGCGGCGAGCGCCTCCAGGAAGGCCGCCCCCCGCTCGTAACGGGCCCAGGAACCCGGCTCCGGGGCCTGTGGCGGGGGCAGCGGCGCGGGCGAGGGCCGCTGCTCGGCCCGCGCGCTGCGCGGCGGTACGGCGAGCTGCAGGACGTCGGCGAGGCTGCCGGCGTACCGGTCGGCGACGGCCCGGGCGAGGGCGAGCAGCTCGGGGCCGAGCACGGGCTCGGGTGAGACGACCTGGGCGAGCGCGGCGAGCGGCCCGGAGTAGTCGGACTCGGGGAGCCGCTCGATGAGGAAACCGTCGATCAGTCCGCCGCCCTCGCGCCGCCCCTCGCGCACCCGGTGCCGCCCGGCCCCGAAGCGGACCCGCACCCGCACACCGGGCTGCGCGTCGGCGTCCAGCTCGGCGGGCACGGCGTAGTCGAAGTACCGGTCTAGGTGCAGCACGCCCTTGTCGACGAGCACCCGCGCGACCGGCAGCGTGGGCGCGAGCGCGGCGCCCCGCCAGGTCCGCGGTTTGGCCCGCGGCTCCTTGGCCTTGCGCACGCTCTCCCGGATGAGCGCGAGCTGCTCCGGCGGCGCCCCCTCGGCGCCCCCGCCACCCGTCCCGTTCTCGCTGCTCACGCTTGCATTCTTACCAAACCCCACTGACAGCGACGCCCGCCCCCACTCGGGGCGCCCGCTGGCAGACCAGCCGGACGACGCGCGAAGGCCCGGTTCCCCCGCGGGGGAACCGGGCCCGGGCGAAGCCGGACGCCGCTTACAGGCCGGCGGCCTTGCGCAGCGCGTCCACGCGGTCGGTGCGCTCCCAGGTGAAGTCGGCCAGCTCGCGGCCGAAGTGACCGTAGGCGGCCGTCTGGGCGTAGATCGGGCGCAGCAGGTCCAGGTCGCGGATGATCGCGGCCGGACGCAGGTCGAAGACCTCGTCGATGGCCTGCTCGATCTTCTCGACGTCGACCTTCTCGGTGCCGAAGGTCTCCACGAACAGACCCACCGGCTCGGCCTTGCCGATCGCGTACGCCACCTGCACCTCGCAGCGGGAGGCGAGACCCGCGGCGACGACGTTCTTCGCGACCCAGCGCATCGCGTACGCCGCCGAGCGGTCGACCTTGGAGGGGTCCTTGCCGGAGAAGGCGCCGCCACCGTGGCGGGCCATGCCGCCGTAGGTGTCGATGATGATCTTGCGGCCGGTGAGGCCGGCGTCGCCCATCGGGCCGCCGATCTCGAAGCGGCCGGTGGGGTTGACCAGCAGGCGGTAGCCCTCGGTGTCCAGCTTGATGCCCTCGTCCAGCAGGGCCTTCAGCTCCGGCTCCACGACGAACTCGCGGATGTCGGGAGCGAGCAGGGACTCCAGGTCGATGTCGGAGGCGTGCTGGGAGGAGACCACGACGGTGTCGAGGCGGACCGCCTTCTCACCGTCGTACTCGATGGTGACCTGCGTCTTGCCGTCCGGGCGCAGGTAGGGGATCGTCCCGTTCTTGCGCACGTCGGACAGGCGCTTGGACAGGCGGTGCGCCAGGAAGATCGGCAGCGGCATCAGGGTCGGCGTCTCGTCGGACGCGTAGCCGAACATCAGGCCCTGGTCGCCCGCGCCCTGCCGGTCCAGCTCGTCCTCGTCGCCCTCGACCCGGGTCTCGTAGGCCGTGTCCACGCCCTGCGCGATGTCCGGGGACTGGGCGCCGATGGACACCGACACGCCGCAGGAGGCGCCGTCGAAGCCCTTCTTGGAGGAGTCGTAGCCGATCTCGAGGATCTTGCTGCGGACCAGAGTGGCGATGTCCGCGTAAGCCTTGGTGGTGACCTCGCCGGCCACGTGGACCAGGCCGGTGGTGATCAGCGTCTCGACGGCGACCCGGGAGGACGGGTCCTCGCGCAGGAGCGCATCGAGAATGGTGTCGCTGATCTGGTCAGCGATCTTGTCGGGGTGACCCTCGGTCACGGACTCCGAGGTGAACAGGCGACGGGACACAACGCTCCCTGGGGTTGCAGCGGCTGCTGGCTGATCGGTGGCGGACGGGTCGGGGGCTGCGCCCGGCGTCGTCCGTGAACAGTTTATCGGTCGGGCTCGGCCGCAGGGCGACGTGTCTCGCCCCTCGGGAGCCTTGTGACCTGCGGCACGGGCATTCTGCCCAATGCCGAGCGGGCTTGGCCAGGGCGGCTCCGCACCCGATGGGGTGGGTCAGGGCCGCCAACCGGCCGAACGCGGGCTCACTCGAGGCGCTCGGCCACGAGGTCCCACACGGTGTCGGCGAGTGCTTCCTTGGGGCCGTGCGGCACGGGCGTTTCGCTGCCGTCGGCGCCGAGCACGACCGCCTCGTTCTCCTCGGAGCCGAAGGTCTTGCGCTCCCCCACCTCGTTGACCACGAGCAGGTCGCATCCCTTGCGGCGCAGTTTGGTGCGGCCGTTGGCCAGCACGTCGTCGGTCTCGGCGGCGAAGCCGACGACCACCTGACCGGGCCGGGCGCGGTCGGCGGAGATCTCCGCGAGGATGTCCGGATTGCGTACCAGGACGATCGGCTCGGGCTCCTGGCCGTCCTTCTTCTTGATCTTCCCGGCGGCGTAGGCCCGGGGCCGGAAGTCGGCGACGGCGGCGGCCATCACGACGGCGTCGGCGTCCGCGGCGGCCTTGAGCACCGCCTCGCGCAGCTGCACGGCCGTGCCGACGGGGACGACGTCCACGCCGGCCGGGTCGGGCAGCGCGTCTGTGTTGGCGGCGACCAGGGTGACCCGGGCGCCGCGCGCGGCGGCGGTGCGGGCGAGGGCGTAGCCCTGCTTGCCGGAGGAGCGGTTGCCGAGGAAGCGGACCGGGTCGAGGGGCTCGCGGGTGCCGCCGGCGCTGACCACGACGTGCCGTCCGGCGAGGTCGGGCTCGCGCACCCCGCGGGCCAGGACACGGCGGCACACCTCGAAGATCTCGGCGGGGTCGGGCAGCCGGCCCTTGCCGGTGTCGACACCCGTGAGCCGGCCGACGGCGGGCTCGATGACGACGGCGCCGCGCCGGCGCAGCGTCGCCACGTTCTCCTGGGTGGCGGGGTGCTCCCACATCTCGGTGTGCATGGCGGGCGCGAAGACGACCGGGCAGCGGGCGGTGAGGAGGGTGTTGGTCAGCAGGTCGTCGGCGAGGCCGTGGGCCGCCTTGGCGAGCATGTCGGCCGTGGCGGGCGCGACGACCACCAGGTCGGCCCGCTGGCCGATGCGCACGTGCGGAACCTCGTGGACGGCGTCCCAGACCTCGGTGGAGACGGGGTTGCCGGACAGCGCCGACCAGGTGGCCGCGCCGACGAAGTGCAGCGCCGACGCGGTGGGGACGACGCGGACGTCGTGGCCCGACTCGGTGAACCGGCGCAGCAGCTCGCACGCCTTGTAGGCGGCGATGCCGCCGCTGACCCCCAGAACGACCTTCGGCTTGTCCACCGTCACTCCCCGGACCTCGGATAACGTCTGCCCCCCATGAGACACCACAGGCCCGGCAGCATGACTGCCGGGCCTGTGGAAAAACCCACTGCGGTGTGCAGATATGACTTACTGGCCCGGGCCCTCGACGGCCTCGGAGGTCAGCAGACCCGCGTTGATCTCACGCAGGGCGATCGAGAGCGGCTTCTCGTGAACGTGCGTGTCCACGAGGGGACCGACGTACTCGAGGAGACCCTCGCCGAGCTGCGAGTAGTACGCGTTGATCTGGCGGGCCCGCTTGGCCGCGTAGATCACGAGGCTGTACTTCGAGTCGGTGGCCTCGAGGAGCTCGTCGATCGGCGGGTTGATGATGCCCTCGGGCGCGGAGATGGAAGAGGACACGCTCTACCTTCCGATGGATGGGAAAAAACAGTCAGGGTGACCAGTTCTGATCACACTCAGTTCTGATCACACCGAGGTGACCAGTTTTGATCACACAACGTCCATCAAGGCTAGCAGCTCGCGCGCCACGTCCTCGACGGAGGTGTTGACCAGGGTCGTATCGAACTCCGGCTCGGCGGCCAGCTCGGTCCTGGCCACCCCCAGGCGGCGCTCGATGACCTCGGGCGGTTCGGTGCCGCGACCGGTGAGCCTGCGCACCAGCTCCTCCCAGGAGGGCGGGGCCAGGAACACCAGCTGGGCGTCGGGCATCGACCCGCGGACCTGGCGGGCGCCCTGGAGGTCGATCTCCAGCAGGACCGGCTCACCGTTCTCCAGCCGCTCCAGCACGGCCGCACGCGGCGTGCCGTAGCGGTTGCCGGCGAACTCGGCCCACTCCAGCAGCTCGCCGTTGGCGATCAGCTTGTCCATCTCCTCGTCCGTGACGAAGAAGTAGTGGACTCCATGCTGCTCGCCGGGGCGGGGCTTGCGGGTCGTCGCCGACACCGAGAGCCAGACCTCGGGGTGTTCTTTGCGCATATGAGCGACGACCGTGCTCTTGCCGACCCCCGAGGGGCCGGAGAGCACGGTCAGCCGCGGACGGACGTCCGGGGGCTCGGGGGTCGTCCCCCGGGGTGTTACAGCCATGCAGCGATTATTCCAGCAATCCCGGAGTGCCCGGGACTCCCTTCTCGCCGACGACCCGGTTCAGGAGCCCGTGCTGCCGAACTCGCGCTCCAGGGAAGCGATCTGGTTCGAGCCGAGCCCGCGCACGCGGCGGCTCTCGGAGATACCGAGTCGCTCCATGATCTGCTTGGCGCGGACCTTGCCCACGCCCGGCAGGGACTCCAGCAGAGCGGAGACCTTCATCTTGCCGATGACGTCGTTCTCCTGGCCCTGCTTGATGACCTCATGCAGGGAGGCGCCGGAGTGCTTCAGTCGATTCTTGACCTCGGCCCGCTCCCGGCGAGCCGCGGCGGCCTTTTCGAGCGCGGCTGCGCGCTGTTCGGGGGTAAGGGGCGGAAGAGCCACGCCTACGTCACCTCGGATGTCGAACTGTCGGATACGGACCGGTGAGGAACCTAGTACGCCCCACACCTGGGGAGCCACGAGCAACACGCTCGCCCGTTCTCCCCCACAGTCTTGGGGGCGTGGGTGGTGCCCCCACACGTCGGAGACTAGCGGTCAAGTCCGCCAGAGTCAGCGAGAACAGCGGAAAAGTCCTGGTCAGCCTCCGTCAGGACGGACATTTAGGACATATTGCCCCGGATTTGAGACTGTATCCAGACTCAAGACGCCCCGGAAGTCCTCGCCGGACCCCTCCGACGAGACCTCCGGTTCACCTCCGGCTCTCAGACGGCCGTCACGGCGGCACGGACCTCGTCTGCGAAGCGTTGCGCCGCGTCACGCAGAGCGACGACGTCGGGGCCGTGGCGCAGCACACCCCGGCTGACGTTCGGCACCACGTTGCGCACCGCGCCGCCGAAGACCTGCGGAAGGTCCGCCGGGGTGGCTCCCTGGGCGCCGATGCCGGGCGCGAGGAGCGGGCCGTTGATGTCGAGGTCGTACGAGGACAGGTCGCCGAGCGTGGCGCCCACGACCGCTCCGAAGGAGCCCAGGGGCTCCTCCCCCGCGTTCTCGGCCGCCAGGTGCGCCAGCATGGTCGCGCCCACGCTGCGGCCGTCGGCGCGCACCGCGTGCTGCACCTCGCCGCCCTCCGGGTTCGACGTCAGCGCCAGCACGAACAGGCCGGCGCCGCTCTCCCGGGCCAGCGCGACGGCCGGACTGAGCGAGCCGTAGCCGAGGTAGGGCGAGACGGTCAGGGCGTCCGAGAACAGCGGGGAGTCCTTGTGCAGGAACGCCTCCGCGTACGCGGCCATGGTGGAGCCGATGTCGCCGCGCTTGGCGTCCATGACGACCAGCGCGCCGGCCGCCCGGGCCTCCTCGACGGCCTTCTCCAGGACCGCCACGCCCCGGGAGCCGAACCGCTCGAAGAACGCCGCCTGCGGCTTCAGCACGGCGACCCGGTCCGCCACGGCCTCGACGACCGTGCGGGTGAACCGCTCCAGGCCGGCCACGTCGTCGTTCAGGCCCCACTCGGCGAGCAGGGAGGCGTGCGGGTCGATGCCGACGCACAGCGTGCCGCGCTCGTCCATGGCCCGGCGCAGGCGGGCGCCGAAGGGCTCCGGAGCACTCATGCGGACTTCCTCACGTCGGCGCCGACCGCGTCGGCGAGGGTGGCGTACGGGCTGGTGCGCAGGCGCGCGGCGAGTCCCTTGCGGACCGCGCGCATCCAGAAGGGCCCCTCGTAGATGAAGGCGCTGTAGCCCTGGACGAGCGTGGCCCCGGCCAGGATGCGCTGCCAGGCGTCCTCGGCGTTCTCGATGCCGCCGACGCCCACCAGGGTGATGCGGTCGCCCACGCGCGCGTACAGGCGCCGCAGGACCGCCAGGGAGCGCTCCTTGAGCGGGGCGCCGGACAGGCCGCCGGTCTCCTTGACCAGGGACGGCTCGGAGCGCAGGCCGAGGCCGTCGCGGGCGATGGTGGTGTTGGTGGCGATGATGCCGTCCAGGCCGAGCTCCACGGCCAGGTCGGCGACCGCGTCGATGTCCTCGTCGGCGAGGTCCGGCGCGATCTTGACCAGGAGCGGGACGCGGCGCGCGGTGACCGCGCGGTCGGCGGCCTCGCGCACGGCGGTCAGCAGCGGCCGCAGGGCCTCGGTGGCCTGGAGGTTGCGCAGGCCGGGCGTGTTCGGCGAGGAGACGTTGACGACGAGGTAGTCGGCGTACGGCGCGAGGCGCTCGGCCGACTTCACGTAGTCGGCGGCGGCCTCCTCCTCGGGGACGACCTTGGTCTTGCCGATGTTGACGCCGACGACGGTCCTGAAGGCGGGGTCGCGGGAGGCCAGGCGGGCGGCGACGGCCAGCGAGCCGTCGTTGTTGAAGCCCATGCGGTTGATCAGTGCCCGGTCCTTGACCAGGCGGAACAGCCGCTTCTTGGGGTTGCCGGGCTGCGGCTCGCCGGTGACCGTGCCGATCTCGACGTGGTCGAAGCCGAGCATCGCCATGCCGTCGATGGCGACGGCGTTCTTGTCGAAGCCGGCGGCGAGCCCGAAGGGGCCGTGCATGCGCAGGCCCAGGGCCTCGGTGCGCAGCTCCTTGTGGCGGGGGGCGAGGGCGGCGGCGACGAAGGTGCGCAGCACCGGGATGCGGGCGGCGAGGCGGATCCAGCGGAAGGCCAGGTAGTGGGCCTGCTCGGGATCCATGCGCGCGAAGAAGAGCTTGAAGAAGATCTTGTACATCGGTGTCGGTGTCCTCATGACGAGGGGGACACCGCTGATCCGGTGTCCCCCTCGTCGGCTGCTAGTCGCGGGCCGCGGTCAGGTGTTCGGCGTGTTCCTGCAGGGAGCGCACGCCCACGTCTCCGTGGTTGAGGGCGTCGATGCCCTGGACGGCGGCCGCCAGGGCCTGGACCGTCGTCAGGCAGGGCACGGAGCGTGCCACCGCCGCCGTACGGATCTCGTAGCCGTCGAGGCGGCCGCCGGTGCCGTACGGGGTGTTGACGATGAGGTCGACCTCGCCGTCGTGGATGAGCTGGACGATGGTCTTCTCGCCGTTGGGGCCCTCGCCCTCGGACTGCTTGCGCACGACCGTGGCGTTGATGCCGTTGCGCTTGAGGACCTCGGCGGTGCCGGAGGTGGCCAGCAGCTCGAAGCCGTGGGCGACCAGCTCGCGCGCCGGGAAGATCATCGAGCGCTTGTCGCGGTTGGCGACCGAGATGAACGCGCGCCCCTTGGTGGGCAGCGGGCCGTAGGCGCCGGCCTGCGACTTGGCGTACGCCGTGCCGAAGACGGAGTCGATGCCCATGACCTCGCCGGTGGAGCGCATCTCCGGACCGAGGACGGTGTCCACGCCGCGGCCGGAGGTGTCGCGGAAGCGGCTCCACGGCATCACGGCCTCCTTGACGGAGATCGGCGCGTCCAGCGGCAGCTCGCCGCCGTCGCCGGTCCTGGGCAGCAGGCCCTCGGCGCGCAGCTCGGCGATGGTCGTGCCCATGGAGATGCGGGCGGCGGCCTTGGCCAGCGGCACCGCGGTCGCCTTGGAGGTGAACGGCACGGTCCGGGAGGCGCGCGGGTTGGCCTCCAGGACGTAGAGGATGTCACCGGCCATCGCGAACTGGATGTTGATCAGGCCGCGCACCCCGACGCCCTTGGCGATCGCCTCGGTGGAGGCGCGCAGGCGCTTGATGTCGAAGCCGCCCAGCGTGATCGGGGGCAGCGCGCACGCCGAGTCGCCGGAGTGGATGCCGGCCTCCTCGATGTGCTCCATCACACCGCCGAGATAGAGCTCCTCGCCGTCGTAGAGCGCGTCGACGTCGATCTCGATGGCGTCGTCGAGGAACCGGTCGACCAGCACCGGACGGGTCGGGCTGATCTCGGTGGACTCGGCGATGTAGGTGGCCAGGCGGGTCTCGTCGTAGACGATCTCCATGCCGCGGCCGCCGAGGACGTACGACGGGCGGACCAGGACCGGGTAGCCGATCTCGTCGGCGATCGCCTTGGCCTCGTCGAAGGTGGTCGCGGTGCCGTGCTTGGGAGCCGGCAGGCCCGCCTCCTTCAGCACCCGGCCGAAGGCGCCCCGGTCCTCGGCCGCGTGGATGGCCTCGGGCGGGGTGCCGACGATCGGCACACCGTTGTCCTTCAGCGCCTGCGCCAGGCCCAGCGGGGTCTGGCCGCCGAGCTGGACGACGACACCGGCGACGGGGCCGGCCTGCTGCTCGGCGTGGACGATCTCCAGCACGTCCTCGAGCGTCAGCGGCTCGAAGTACAGGCGGTCGGAGGTGTCGTAGTCGGTGGAGACGGTCTCCGGGTTGCAGTTGACCATCACCGTCTCGTAGCCCGCGTCGCTGAGCGCGAAGGAGGCGTGGACGCAGGAGTAGTCGAACTCGATGCCCTGGCCGATGCGGTTCGGGCCGGAGCCCAGGATGATCACAGCGGGCTTCTCGCGCCGTGCGACCTCGTTCTCCTCGTCGTAGGAGGAGTAGAAGTACGGCGTCTTCGCGGCGAACTCGGCGGCGCAGGTGTCGACCGTCTTGTAGACCGGGCGGATGCCGAGGGCGTGCCGGACCTCGCGGACGACGTCTTCGCGCAGGCCGCGGATCTCGGCGATCTGCTGGTCGGAGAAGCCGTGCCGCTTGGCCTCGGCGAGCAGGTCGGAGGTCAGCTCGGGGGCCTCGGCCAGCTCGTCGGCGATCTCCTTGATCAGGAAGAGCTGGTCGACGAACCAGGGGTCGATCTTCGTGTAGTCGAAGATCTCCTCGGGGGTGGCGCCCGCGCGGATGGCCTGCATGACCGTGTTGATCCGGCCGTCCGTGGGGCGCACGGCCTCTTCGAGGAGGGCGGTCTTGTCGCCGGGGTCACCCACGAAGGTGAACTGGCTGCCCTTCTTCTCCAGCGAGCGCAGCGCCTTCTGGAAGGCCTCGGGGAAGTTGCGGCCGATGGCCATGGCCTCGCCGACCGACTTCATGGTGGTGGTCAGCGTGGAGTCGGCCTGCGGGAACTTCTCGAAGGCGAACCGCGGGGCCTTGACGACGACGTAGTCGAGGGTCGGCTCGAAGGAGGCCGGGGTCTCGGCGGTGATGTCGTTCGGGATCTCGTCCAGCGTGTAGCCGACGGCCAGCTTGGCGGCGATCTTGGCGATCGGGAAGCCGGTGGCCTTGGAGGCGAGCGCCGAGGAGCGGGACACGCGCGGGTTCATCTCGATGACGATCACGCGACCGTCCTCGGGGTTCACCGCGAACTGGATGTTGCAGCCGCCGGTGTCGACGCCGACCTCGCGGATGACGGCGATGCCGACGTCGCGCAGGATCTGGTACTCGCGGTCGGTGAGCGTCATCGCCGGGGCGACGGTGATGGAGTCACCGGTGTGCACGCCCATCGGGTCGAAGTTCTCGATGGAGCAGACGACCACGACGTTGTCGTGCTTGTCGCGCATCAGCTCCAGCTCGTACTCCTTCCAGCCGAGGATGGACTCCTCCAGGAGCACCTCGGTGGTCGGGGAGAGCGTGAGGCCCTGGCCGGCGATGCGGCGCAGCTCCTCCTCGTCGTGCGCGAAGCCGGAGCCGGCGCCGCCCATAGTGAAGGAGGGGCGCACGACGACCGGGTAGCCGCCGAGGGTCTCGACGCCCTTGAGGACGTCGTCCATGGTGTGGCAGATGACCGAGCGGGCGGACTCGCCGTGCCCGATCTTCTTGCGGACCTCCTCGACGACCTCCTTGAACTGGTCGCGGTCCTCGCCCTTGTGGATGGCCTCGGGCTTGGCGCCGATCAGCTCGACGCCGTACTTGGCGAGGACGCCGTTCTCGTGCAGGGAGATGGCGGTGTTCAGGGCCGTCTGGCCGCCCAGGGTGGGCAGCAGCGCGTCGGGGCGCTCCTTGGCGATGATCTTCTCGACGAACTCCGGGGTGATCGGCTCGACGTAGGTGGCGTCGGCGATCTCCGGGTCGGTCATGATCGTCGCCGGGTTGGAGTTGACGAGGATCACGCGAAGGCCCTCGGCCCTCAGCACGCGGCACGCCTGGGTGCCGGAGTAGTCGAACTCGGCGGCCTGGCCGATGACGATCGGGCCGGAGCCGATGACCAGGACGGACTGGATATCGGTGCGCTTAGGCACGCTGGCCCTCCATCAGGGAAACGAAGCGGTCGAACAGGTAGGCGGCGTCGTGCGGGCCGGCGGCCGCTTCGGGGTGGTACTGGACGGAGAAGGCTGGCTGGTCGAGCAGCTGCAGCCCCTCCACGACGTTGTCGTTCAGGCAGACGTGGGAGACCTCGGCGCGGCCGAAGGGCGTCTCGCTGACCTGGTCGAGCGGCGCGTCCACGGCGAAGCCGTGGTTGTGGGCGGTGACCTCGACCTTGCCGGTGGTGCGGTCCTGGACCGGCTGGTTGATGCCGCGGTGGCCGTACTTCAGCTTGTAGGTGCCGAAGCCGAGGGCGCGGCCGAGGATCTGGTTGCCGAAGCAGATGCCGAAGAGCGGGGTCTTGCGCTCCAGCACGGCCTGCATCAGGGCGACGGGGCCGTCGGCGGTGGCGGGGTCGCCGGGGCCGTTGGAGAAGAACACGCCGTCGGGGCTGACGGCGTAGACGTCGTCGGCGGTGGCGGTCGCGGGCAGGACGTGCACCTCGATACCGCGCTCGGCCATGCGGTGCGGCGTCATGCCCTTGATGCCGAGGTCGACGGCGGCGACGGTGAACTTCTTCTCACCGACCGCCGGGACGACGTAGGCCTCCTTGGTGGCGACCTCCTCGTACAGGCTGGCGCCCTTCATGTGGGGCTGGGCCTGCACCAGGGCGAGCAGCTCGCCGTCGGACCTGACGGCCTCGCCGGAGAAGATGCCGGCGCGCATGGAGCCGCGCTCGCGCAGGTGGCGGGTCAGGGCCCGGGTGTCGATGCCGGAGATGCCGACGACATGCTGGTTGACCAGCTCGTCGTCCAGGGAGCGCTTGGCGCGCCAGTTGGACGGCACGCGCGCGGGGTCGCGCACGACGTAGCCGGAGACCCAGATGCGGCCCGACTCGTCGTCCTCGTCGTTCCAGCCGGTGTTGCCGATCTGCGGGGCGGTCGCGACGACGATCTGCCGGTCGTACGAGGGGTCGGTGAGGGTCTCCTGGTAGCCGGTCATGCCGGTGGAGAACACGGCCTCGCCGAAGGTCTCCCCCACGGCCCCGTAGGCGCGGCCGCGGAAGATCCGGCCGTCCTCCAGGACGAGTACGGCGGGAACCTTCTCGGTTCCCCTTGTGGAGGTCGTCATCGTGCGCCTTCCGTCTTGTTGATCATGTCGTTCAGGGTGTCGACCCATTCGGTGTGCTCGGCCGCGTGGTCGGAGCGGAAGCCGGAGTCGATCAGTTTGTCGCCGTGGGCCCAGGTCAGCACCAGCAGTCCGCCCTCGGTGAGGACCTTGCCGGCGATGCCCTTGTCCAGCCGGGCCCCGCGCAGCTGCGCGGCCGGGACGAAGAAGTCGCGCGCGCCGGGGCGTACGACGTCCAGTCCTTCGTCCGTCAGGGTGAGCTCGGCCCGGCTGCGGGTGCCCAGGCCGTGCGCCACGATGCGGTCGAGCCACTGTCCGGCGGTGGTGGAGCCGTGGTAGCGGCCGCTCATGCTCAGTTTCGCCGGGCCTGTCCTCTCCGGCGCGCTGGGCAGTTCGGGCAGGTCGCCCTGGAGGGTGCCGCGCCACTTCCAGCCCTCGCGCATCAGCCAGTAGACGAGCGCGACGAAGAGGAGGAGGCCGATCACCCAGCCGAGGCGGGCGGCCCAGTCGGTGACCGGTGCCGACTTCTCTGCGGCTGTGAGCAGTGGTGCAGGTGTCACGTGAGCTTCCCGTCGACGAGCGTGGCCTTGCCCCGCAGCCACGTGTGCGTCACACGGCCCGGCAGCTCACGCCCCTCGTAGGGGGTGTTGCGGCTGCGCGAGGCGAAGCCCGCGGGGTCCACCTGGCCACGGTATTCCGTGTCGACGAGGGTGAGGTTGGCGGGCTCACCAGCCGAGACGGGGCGGCCGTGTCCGGTGGCCTGTCCGATCTGGGCGGGCTTGACGGACATCCGGTCGGCGACGCCGGCCCAGTCCAGCAGGCCCGTGTCGACCATGGTCGCCTGGACCACCGACAGCGCGGTCTCCAGGCCGACCATGCCCATGGCGGCGGCGGCCCACTCGCAGTCCTTGTCCTCGTGCGGGTGCGGGGCGTGGTCGGTGGCGACGATGTCGATCGTGCCGTCGGCGAGGGCCTCGCGCAGGGCCATCACGTCACGCTCGGTGCGCAGCGGCGGGTTGACCTTGTAGACCGGGTTGTAGGTGCGCACCAGCTCGTCGGTGAGGAGCAGGTGGTGCGGGGTGACCTCGGCGGTGACCTGGATGCCGCGGGACTTGGCCCAGCGGACGATCTCGACGCTGCCGGCGGTCGACAGGTGGCAGATGTGCACCCGGGAGCCGACGTGCTCGGCGAGCAGCACGTCCCGCGCGATGATCGACTCCTCGGCGACGGCCGGCCAGCCGCCCAGGCCCAGCTCGGCGGAGACGACGCCCTCGTTCATCTGGGCGCCCTCGGTGAGCCGCGGCTCCTGCGCGTGCTGGGCGACGACACCGCCGAAGGCCTTCACGTACTCCAGGGCGCGGCGCATGATCACGGCGTCGTCGACGCACTTGCCGTCGTCGGAGAAGACGGTGACGCCGGCGGCCGACTCGTGCATGGCGCCCAGCTCGGCGAGCTTCCTGCCCTCGAGGCCGACGGTGACGGCGCCGATGGGCTGCACATCGCAGTAGCCGTGCTCCTTGCCGAGCCGCCAGACCTGCTCGACGACACCGGCGGTGTCGGCGACCGGGAAGGTGTTGGCCATGGCGAACACGGAGGTGTAGCCGCCGCCGGCCGCCGCGCGCGTGCCGGTGAGCACGGTCTCGGAGTCCTCACGGCCGGGCTCGCGCAGGTGGGTGTGCAGGTCGACCAGGCCCGGGAGCAGCACCTTGCCGGCCGCCTCGACGACCTCGGCGCCCTCCGCGGACAGGCCCTGGCCCACCGCGGCGATCTGCGAACCGTCGATCAGGACGTCCTGCGGCTCGCCGCCGAGCACCTTCGCACCACGGACCAGGATCTTGCTCATGTCTTACTTCTCCTCGATGCGGGTGTGGGTGACGGCGGGCTCGTTGCCGCCCAGCAGCAGGTACAGGACGGCCATCCGGATGGAGACGCCGTTGGCGACCTGCTCGATGGCGGTGCAGCGGCCGGAGTCGGCGACCTCGGCGGTGATCTCCATGCCGCGGACCATCGGGCCGGGGTGCATCACGATGGCGTGCTCGGGCAGCTTGGCCATGCGGTCGCCGTCGAGGCCGTAGCGGCGGGAGTACTCGCGCTCGGTGGGGAAGAAGGCGGCGTTCATCCGCTCGCGCTGGACGCGCAGCATCATCACCGCGTCGCACTTGGGCAGCGTCGAGTCGAGGTCGTAGGAGACCTCGCAGGGCCAGGTCTCGATGCCGACCGGCACCAGGGTGGGCGGCGCGACGAGGGTGACCTCGGCGCCCAGGGTGTGCAGCAGGTCGACGTTGGAGCGGGCGACCCGGCTGTGCAGGACGTCGCCGACGATGGTGATCCGCTTGCCGGCGAGGTCCTGGCCGAGTCCGGCGTCCCGGCCGACCAGCCGGCGGCGCATGGTGAAGGCGTCCAGCAGGGCCTGGGTGGGGTGCTGGTGGGTGCCGTCGCCGGCGTTGATGACGGCGGCGTCGATCCAGCCGGAGTTGGCCAGGCGGTAGGGGGCACCGGAGGCGCCGTGCCGGATGACGACGGCGTCGACGCCCATCGCCTCCAGTGTCTGGGCGGTGTCCTTCAGGGACTCGCCCTTGGAGACGCTGGAGCCCTTGGCGGAGAAGTTGATGACGTCCGCGGACAGCCGCTTCTCGGCGGCCTCGAAGGAGATCCGGGTGCGGGTGGAGTCCTCGAAGAAGAGGTTGACGATCGTGCGGCCGCGCAGGGTCGGCAGCTTTTTGATCGGCCGGTCGGCGACCCGGGCCATCTCCTCGGCGGTGTCGAGGATCAGGACGGCGTCGTCGCGGGTGAGGTCGGCGGCCGAGATGAGATGACGCTGCATCTGTCAGGCTCCGTAAGGCAGTTCAATTCGGGAGGATGTGCGCACATCGGCGCGTGTGCGGGCATGCCGAAGCGGCCCGGCGCGCGAGGTGCTACTGGTCGGCCGTCACACCGAGCAGCACGGTGTCGCGACCGTCCTCCTCGGCGAGAAGGACCTTGACCGTCTCCCGCAACGACGTGGGGAGGTTCTTGCCGACGTAGTCGGCGCGGATCGGCAGTTCCCGGTGGCCGCGGTCGACCAGGACCGCGAGCTGCACCGCGCGGGGGCGCCCGATGTCGTTCAGGGCGTCGAGGGCGGCGCGGATGGTGCGGCCGGAGAACAGCACGTCGTCGACGAGGACGACGAGCTTGCCGTCGATGCCGTCACCGGGGATCTCGGTGCGGGCCAGCGCACGCGGTGGGTGCATGCGCAGGTCGTCGCGGTACATGGTGATGTCCAGCGAGCCGACCGGCACTTTGCGCTCGGTGATCTGCTCGAGCTTGGCGGCGAGCCGCTGGGCGAGGAAGACGCCCCGGGTGGGGATGCCGAGGAGCACCACGTCGTCGGCGCCCTTGGCGCGCTCGACGATCTCGTGGGCGATGCGGGTCAGTACCCGCGCGATGTCGGGGCCTTCGAGAACGGGCCTCGCATCGGACGCTTGCGTGTCCATACGAAAAGGACCTCCTTCTCCGCCTCACGGGACGGACCTTAAAGGACGTCGGGTTTGCGTCATCCACGGTAGCAGGCCGCGACGGCACCCGGGTGACCACCCCCGCACCGCCCGGGACGACACCCACGGGATCGCCCCGGCACGGTCCGCGACGCGCCGGGGCGCCACCCGCCCGGCCCCCCGTCACCACCCGCCCGGCGTAGTCGGTGGCCACTACCACGGAAGAGTCGGTGTGGACCATTCGGCTTGACGCAGGAGAATCACGCTGCGTAACCTCACAGTGAGTTACCAGCCGCGCGGCATGGACGAAGCCAGTCGCGTCGACACAGTGCCGGGGAGCTATATGTCCAGCGAATACGCCAAACAGCTCGGGGCCAAGCTCCGGGCCATCCGCACCCAGCAGGGCCTTTCCCTCCACGGTGTCGAGGAGAAGAGCCAGGGACGCTGGAAGGCGGTCGTGGTCGGTTCGTACGAGCGCGGCGACCGTGCCGTGACCGTGCAGCGCCTCGCCGAGCTGGCGGACTTCTACGGCGTTCCGGTGCAGGAGCTGCTCCCGGGCACGACCCCCGGCGGTGCCGCCGAGCCCCCGCCGAAGCTCGTCCTGGACCTGGAGCGCCTGGCCCACGTCCCGGTGGAGAAAGCGGGCCCGCTGCAGCGCTACGCGGCCACGATCCAGTCCCAGCGCGGCGACTACAACGGCAAGGTGCTCTCCATCCGCCAGGACGACCTGCGCACACTCGCCGTCATCTACGACCAGTCGCCCTCGGTCCTCACCGAGCAGCTGATCAGCTGGGGCGTGCTGGACGCGGACGCGCGTCGCGCGGTCGCCCACGAGGAGAGCTGAGCGCTCGGGGCGCCCTCAGCAGAAACGTCACTACCAGGGGCGGAGCCGCACGGCTCCGCCCCTGCTGCGTATCCGCCCGCTCGCCGCATCCCGACCGGCACGCTCGGGGACCGTCCCGATACCACTTCGGGGCGCCGCGCTCTGTGCCACGATCCTGGCGAGCGGATCGTCGAGGATGCCGGGGGGCGGCCATGTCGGTGAACGGCCAGCAGGACGAGGCGTTGGACGCCCTGGTGGATCTCGTGCGGGACATCCACGCGGGTCATCTCAGCGAGGAGGCCGCCGAGCAGCGCATACGGTCCGCGCCATGGCCGCTGACCGAGGACGATGCGCGTCATCTGGTGGCTTTCGGCGCGCACCAGGTCCGGGCCGGTGCCCTCGCCACGGGCTATCTGGTGGCCCGGCTTCTCATGGCGCTGTCCGAGCGGCGCTGGGGGCGGGGCCGCTCGTCCCCCTGGTGGCCGGCCGCCGACCTCCTGGTGGAGGCCGTACGGCTCGACCTCGTGGAGCGGCCCAGCGGCGCGCGGCTGCGGCTGGCCTGCGCCGTCGCCGACGAGCAGATCGAAACCCTCCGGAAGGCCGGGGAGCTGGAGGAACTGGCCGAGACCATGTACGCGGCGGGAATCCTCCGGGTCCATCCCCACATCGCCGCGCCGGTGCTGGACGACGCCCTCGCCGTCCGGGAGCGGCAGAACCGCGGCCTCGTGCACGGCCGTCTGTTCACCCCCGACTCCGCCGCAGAAGGGGGGACGGACGAGGACCCGGCCGTCCCCGAAGGCCTGCCCCACCCCGTGGACGCGGCGCTGGAGGCGCTGCCCTACCTCTACGGCGCCGTCGGACTCAGCCACGGCCACGAACGCGCCCGCTGTCTGAACGCCGCGAACGAGGCGCTGGCCGTCCTCATGCAGGACCCCGAGGCCGGGAACTGGACGATGGACTCCTGGCTGGCGAACTACCGCAGCGCGGCGGCCCTGATCGACCCGGCGCGCGACCCCGTCAACGCGATACGGCTGCGGCGGGTCCTGGCGCACTACGACGGCGAGCCCGCGCCGGACACCCTCCGGGAACTGCTGCCGCTGCCGCTGTCCGAGCTGGTGAGAGCCCGGGGCGAACGGGAGACCTGGGCCGTGCTGGACCAGGCGCTGCATCTGCTGCGGGAGACCGGACGACGCGATCTGCTGCGGGAGCTGGTGACGGCCGTCCACACCGACTTACCCGAGCCCAGGGACCGGGAGCAGCTCTGGGAGGTGTGGCACAGCCACCTCCATGTGCTGCCCGGCGACCCGACGCCCTGCCCCGCCGACGACACCGAGGAGGGGATCAGGCGCGCGTTCGCCCGGACGATCACGGACGCCCCTGCCCACCCCGCGACCCTGGTGCATCTGGCGGCGCACTTGTACCAGGCCGGACATGCCCGGGCCGCCCGGGCGCTGCTGGACGGGTTCCGCGACGATCTCCCGGATGCGGGACCGGAGGCGGAGACCGCCCTTGGCTGCCTGCTGGGCAGCACCTCGGCAGCGGCGGCCACCGCGTGCGAGGAGGAGAGCCGGTGGGCGGACGCGATCGACCTGCACACGCAGGCCGCTCGTCACTACGCCGTGCTGGGCCTGCAGGGCCAGGCGCTGCGGGAACTGGGCCTGATGGTCCGGTGCGCCGACTCGGGCGACGCCGACGAGGTCACGCGCGCGGCCGTCATGCTCCGCATGGGGGCGGCGCCGCGCCTGCAGGCCGGCCTGCACGAGAAGTCGGCCTTCGCCCTCGTCGCGGCCACCCAACGGCTCGGCAGCCGCATGGCGGAGGGCCGGCAGTCGGCGGGCGCCGTGTGGATGCTGCACACGGCCGCCAAGGGCCTCGACTTCTCCGGCGCACTTCTGGCGCCCGGTCCCCGCCGGCCCCACCCCCTGCTCGTGGAACTGCGGCGCCGGGTCGAGGAACTCGAGAACGGGCTCGGCGAGTCCGCGCCGCCGCGGCTGTACGAGATCGCCGAAGACCTGGAGATGCTCTGCTACGCCGGCCCCCAGGAACACGCGCCCGGGCACGGCGAACGCGAGCTCCTGGGCAATCTCCGGCGGTCCTTCGACCGTCAGCTCTCCCGCAGCCTGTACGCGCCGGGGCTGGTGGCGGAGGGCTCCGCGTACCCGGACCTGCGTGACGTCGTGGCCGCGCTGCCCCCGGACACCGTGCTGATCTCGATGTGGATCGCGCAGCAGCCCCGGGGGATGGAAGCGGCCGGCCCGGACGGTCAACCCGCCGCCGCGGTGCACCTGATGACGATCACCGCGGAGGGGGTCAGGGACATCCGGGTGCTGCCGTTCGACGGTATGCCCGGCGCGGTGCTCCAGGTCAGCAAGGACGGCTACCGGCAGACCATGCATCCCCTGGCCCAGGACGTGGCCGAGGTGCGCGAGGTGGTCCGTACCGACCCTCTGCACGCTGAGGTCACGCGGATCGGCCGGGAGCAGCTGGATTTCAGCGGCTTCTTCGGCGATCTGGGCGAGGTGCTGACCCGACTGCACGGCGAGGGAAAGCGGCACCTGTGCCTCTGGGCCCACGGTCCCCTGCACTTCCTGCCCTTCCCGCTGCTCCGGCTGGCGGGACGTCCGCTGGCCGACGACTGGACCGTGACCACCGTGCCGAGCCCCGTCTGTGTCACCGGCGCCCAGGACGTCGGGCCGCGCACCGGGGAGGGACTCGTGTCGCTGGGTGCCGCACTGGGCGGCACGCCCTGGGGGCTGCGGCCGGAGCCGGCGCTGGACGAGCACGCGGCGACGGTGGCCACCCTCGCGGGCGGTATCACCCTGGTCGGCCCGGAGGCGGCACCGGCGTCCTTCCTGGCCCGCGCCGAGGGCGCCCGCTATGTGCACGTGGCGGCGCACGGGGCGCACAGCCAGGACGCCTCCTGGTTCCAGTGCCTGTACCTCAACCCGCCCGGGGAGGGAACGGACGGCCGGCTCTTCGGGCACCAGGTCCTCACCCATGACCTGCGGGGCGTGGATCTGGTCACCCTGGGCGCCTGTGAATCGGCCCTCGGGCGCTTCGACCTCGCCGACAACCCGCGCGGGCTGCCCGCCGCGTTCCTGCTGGCCGGGGCGCGCGCCGTGGTCGGCTGTCTGTGGCCGGTACGGACCGACTCGGCGACCTGCTTCTTCGGTGAGCTGTACGGACATCTCACCGCTCACCACGACACCGTGGGCGCGTTCCGCCACGCCCAGACGGTCACCCGCGCCCGCTTCCCCCAGTACCGCGACTGGGGGGCCTTCGCCTATCACGGCGGCTGGACGCGCCCCGACGGAAGGACCGGCTGATGTCTTACGAACTGCCCCCGCTCACCACGTACGACGTCGATCTGGTCGTGCCCGCGACGCTCCAGGGGAACACCACCGAGGAGCGCATCCGCCGTCGGCTGACCGTCACCGAGCCCTATGTCGTCCGGCAGACGATCGAGCAGTTGCACGAGACCGGGGTGAACCCGGCCCTGCTGGCGGCCTCCTCGCCGTCCGACGACTACTTCCTGCTGATGTTCGGCTGCGCGTTCCGGCCGGACCCGGACGGCGATTCCGTGCCGTTCAAGGAGGCGCACATCGGCATCCGGCTCGAATCGCCCGGCGGCGGACGGCAGCCCGTGGCCCTGGCCATGTCCCCCGACACGGCGAGCGCCGCGAGCGGGAACAGCTTCCGCGTCGCCGTGTCGTTACCGCTGCTGGGCGTGGCGGAGCCGTCCGTGGAGTACGCGGCGGACGGGACGAGGGAAGAGCAGTACACCACCGCCTACGGCCTCGGCAGCAGCAATCCGGAGTGGCTGCTGCGCGAGCGGCCGGGCCACCCGCTGACCGGCGTCTGGCTGACGGTGGCGGTGTGCGCGCCCGCCGGGTCCGCGGTCGTGGCCGAGGTGATCGTGGCGGCCTCTCTGCGGAGGATGAAGGTACTGCGCAGCCGGGCGGAGCTGCCGCCACGGCTGCACACGATCGATCTCACGTCGATCGCCCAGCCGCTGCCCGGCGGCCCCTCCGGGGCGCTGCCGCACGGAGCGGGCGGGCAGTGACCGGGGAACGCCAAGGGCCCGCGGACGGATCCGCGGGCCCTTGGGCATGGCATGGACAGCGGGCGTCAGGCCTGGTCCCGGCGCAGCGACGGCTTGAGCTCCTTGAGCCGGCCGAGCAGACCGTTGACGAACGACGGCGACTCGTCGGTGGAGAACTCCTTGGCCAGCTGCACCATCTCGTCCAGGACGACGGCGTCCGGGGTCTCGTCGACCCAGATCAGCTCGTAGGCGCCCAGACGCAGGATGTTGCGGTCGACGACCGGCATCCGGTCCAGCGTCCAGCCCACCGCGTACTGCGCGAGCAGCTCGTCGATGCGCCGCGCGTGCTCGGCGTAGCCCTCGACCAGCTGCATCGTGTACTCGCTCACCGGCGGCTGCCGGGTGTCGGAGCGGGACAGCCGGACCCAGTCCGCGAGGACCGTCAGAACGTCGGCGTCGCGCTGGTCGCCCTCGAAGAGGATCTGGAAGGCGCGCTTGCGGGCCGTGTTGCGGGCAGCCACGGTTAGCTGTTCACCCGGCCGAGGTAGTCGCTGGTGCGGGTGTCGACCTTGATCTTCTCACCGGTGGTGATGAAGAGCGGGACCTGGATCTGGTGGCCGGTCTCCAGCGTGGCGGGCTTGGTGCCACCGGTGGAGCGGTCACCCTGGACGCCCGGCTCGGTCTCCTGGACGGTCAGCTCGACGGCGGCCGGCAGCTCGACGAAGAGCACCTCGCCCTCGTGCTGCGCGACGGTGGCCGTGAAGCCCTCGATCAGGAAGTTGGCGGCGTCGCCGACGGCCTTGCGGTCGACCATCAGCTGGTCGTAGGTCTCCATGTCCATGAAGACGAAGTACTCGCCGTCCATGTAGGAGAACTGCATGTCGCGCTTGTCGACGGTGGCCGTCTCGACCTTGACGCCGGCGTTGAAGGTCTTGTCGACGACCTTCCCGGACAGCACGTTCTTGAGCTTGGTGCGCACGAAGGCCGGGCCCTTGCCGGGCTTGACGTGCTGGAACTCGACGACGGACCAGAGCTGGCCGCCTTCGAGCTTGAGCACCATGCCGTTCTTGAGGTCGTTCGTGGAAGCCACGGTTGCGGAATCTCCTGGACTGACGTGGACGACCCCGGGGCACGCACCTGCCTAGAGGGCGAGCAGCTCCTTGGTCGTGATGGTGAGTAGCTCGGGTCCGCCGTCCGCCTCGGGGCGGACGACGAGCGTGTCATCGATCCGGACACCGCCCCGGCCCGGGAGGTGGATCCCAGGTTCGACGGTGACCGGCACGCAAGCGTCCAGTTTACCCATGGCCGAGGGACTCAACTGAGGGTCCTCGTCGATTTCGAGTCCGACACCGTGCCCGGTGAGCGGCAGAAGGCGCTCGGAGTGGCCCGCGGAGTCCAGCACCTGCCGGGCCGCGCGGTCCACGTCCCGGTACGCGGTGCCCGGCATCAGGCTCTCCCGGCCGGCCCGCTGCGCGGCGAAGACCAGGTCGTACAGCTCGATCTGCCAGTCGGCGGGCGAGGTGCCGATGACGAAGGTGCGGCCGATCTCGCAGCGGTAACCGCGGTAGGTCGCGCCCAGGCAGACGGAGAGGAAGTCGCCCTCCTCCACCCGGCGGTCGGTGGGCCGGTGCCCGCGCCGCCCCGCGTTCGGGCCGGTGGCCACGGACGTGGCGAAGGCGGGCCCGTCGGCGCCGTGGTCGACCAGGCGGCGCTCCAGCTCCAGGGCGAGGTGCCGTTCGGTGCGGCCGACGAGGATGGACTCCAGCAGCTCACCGAGGGCCTGGTCGGCGATCTCCGCGCCGATGCGCAGACAGGAGATCTCCTCCTCGTCCTTGACCACCCTGAGCTGCTCCACCGCGCCGCCCAGGTCGGTCAGCCGCAACCGGGGCGCCACCGAGCGGATCGCCCGGTGCCGGGCGACGGTGAGGTGGTGCTCCTCCAGTGCGACGGAGTCCAGGCCCGCGGCCTGCGCCAGTCCCGCGGCCGCGACGGCGGCGTCGCCTCCGGGACCGGACAGGGTGTGGACGCGCACCCCTTCGTCGGGGCGGCCCTCGGCGGGCCGGTCCTCGAGCGGATCGGCGCACACCAGGACATCGTCGTCCTGGCTCAGCAGCAGTGCGGCACCCTGCGGGGACGCGCCCGCCAGATAACGGATGTTGGCGGGACGGGTCACCAGGGCGGAGGGGCTGCCGCCCACGTTGCAGCGTTCTCTCAGCCTGGCCCGGCGGGTCGCGTACACCTCTGACATGAGACGAGCGTAGGAGCGGTGGCCGGATTGTGCCGGTTGGGAAGGGCCGATGGGGGTGCCGCCGAGGGGGTGGCCCGGCTACGCCGCGGGCGGCGCCGTCACCACTGCGGCGGACTCGCTATCGCCCTCGCCAGGACGTCGTCCAGCAGCTTCGCCGTCTCGGGGACGTCCAGCTGGGAGTTGTCGATGATCGGCAGGCCCGAGCCGTACCAGCCGGCCATCCGGCCGTGGATACGGGCGACCTCCTCGTCGGTGAGGCGGCGGTTGCCGCTGCGTTCGGCGTTGCGCTCCAGCACGATGTCGAGTCCCGGCAGCAGGACGACCGGGAGCAGGCCGGGGCCCACATGCCGTTTCCAGCCACCGAGCCCGACGACCGGGCGGTCGGGGAAGACGGCGTCGTCGAGGATGCAGGAGATGCCGTTGGCGAGGAAGTTGCGCGCGGCGAAGCCGCAGGTGCGGCGGGCGAGGCGGTACTGCGCCTCCGAGTGGTCGTTCCAGCCCGACTGGGGGTCGGCGAAGCCCGAGCGCACCCATTCGCGCACGTCGTCGAGGCTGATGTGGGCCGTGGGCACCCCTCGGTGGTCGGCCCAGTAGCGGGCGACGCTGGTCTTGCCTGCCCCGGCCGGTCCGATCAGCAGGACGGCGAGGGTGGTGGTCGCCGGGTCGGGGGTGACCGGGGAGGGCGGGGCCATGGGCACGCCGACCGGGCCGCCCGGGGGCAACGCGACATGGCCGGTGGTGTCGGGGGGCGGGGGCGCGGAGAGGTGCGGCGGCATCGCCTGGGGCGGTGCCGCGGGGTGCGGCGGGAGCGGGCCGGAGGGCGGGGCTCCGGTGAAGCCCGGAGGCGGCGGGGGCACGGGGCCGGAGCCCTGCGGTGCGGGGGCCGGCCCCTGGGGGGCGCCCGGGTGGTGTGCGGCCGGTGACCAGCCGACGGCCGGTCCGTGCCCCGGCTGGTGGGGCGGCGGCAGCGGAGAACCCACTGCATGCTGCATCCGGTGCCACTCCGTCTCGTACAGAAGATTGACGCTGGCCAGCGGGTACGAGCCCCGCCCTACCGAACGGTACCGCCCCCGGCCGCTGATTGGTGAACGGCCGGGGGCGGTGTGAAGTGCCCGCTGTGGATGCGGAATCGGACGGATGGGACCCCGCGGCAGTTACCGTCTCACTTCCCCGTACGCGTCTACTGCCCGACTTCCCCGTACGCGGCGAGCAGCACCGCCGGGTCCGGGCCCTCCAGGACGGTCGGCTTGGCAAGGCCGTCCAGGACGATGAAGCGCAGCAGGTCACCGCGGGACTTCTTGTCGACCTTCATCGTCTCCAGCAGCTTGGGCCACTGGTCGTAGCGGTAGTGCAGCGGCAGCCCGACCGCTTCGAGGACCGTGCGGTGACGGTCCGCCGTCGCGTCGTCCAACCGGCCCGCCAGCCGCCCGAGTTCGGCGGCGAAGTGCATGCCGACCGCGACGGCCGCGCCGTGCCGCCACTTGTACCGCTCGTTCTTCTCGATGGCGTGCCCGAGGGTGTGGCCGTAGTTGAGGATCTCCCGCAGGCCCGACTCCTTGAGGTCGCTGGAGACGACCTCCGCCTTCACCCGGATCGAACGCTCGATCAGTTCGGCCGTGTGTGGGCCCGCCGGGGTGCGCGCGGCCTGCGGGTCGGACTCGATGAGTTCCAGGATCGCCGGGTCGGCGATGAAGCCGGCCTTGATGACCTCGGCGAGGCCGGAGACGTAGTCGTTGACCGGCAGGGAGTCCAGCGCGGCCAGGTCGCACAGCACGCCGGCCGGCGGGTGGAAGGCACCCACCAGGTTCTTGCCCTCGGCGGTGTTGATGCCGGTCTTGCCGCCGACGGCCGCGTCCACCATGGCCAGGACGGTCGTCGGGACGGCGATCCAGCGCACGCCCCGCAGCCAGGTCGCGGCGACGAAGCCGGCGAGGTCGGTGGTGGCGCCGCCGCCGACGCCGACGATGACGTCGGTGCGGGTGAACCCGGACTGGCCGAGCGCCTTCCAGCAGTAGGCCGCGACTTCGGCGGTCTTGGCCTCCTCGGCGTTCGGCACCTGGATCGCGACGGCCTCGTAGCCCTGCCCGGCCAGGTCGGCGCGCAGCGCGTCGCCGGTCTCGGCGAGCGCCTCGGGGTGGATCACCGCGACCCGCTTGGCCCTGCTGCCGATCAGCCCGCCGAGTTCACCGAGCAGCTGACGGCCCACCAGGACGTCGTACGGCTCGGTGCCGGCCGTGCCGCCGACATGGATCCGCGTGACCGACTCGCTCATGCTTTCTTCAACTCCACTGCGTCCAGGGCGGCTTGGGTGACCTCTTCGGGGGTGCGCCCGTCGGTCGGCACGACCGCGGTGGCGACCTCCTCGTACAGGTGCCGGCGGGCCTCCATCAGCTCGCGCCACTGCTTGCGCGGGTTGACCGCGAGCAGCGGGCGCGCGGCGTTCAGGCCGGTGCGCTTGACGGCCTCCTCGACGTCCATCGACAGGTAGACCACCTGGTGGCCGGCGAGGAGCGCGCGCGTGCCGGCGTCGAGGACGGCGCCGCCGCCCAGCGCGAGGACGCCCTCGTGCTCCGCGAGGGCGCGGTGCACCGCCTGCTTCTCGATCGCGCGGAAGGCGCTCTCGCCGTCCTCGACGAAGATGTCCGCGATCGTGCGGCCCTGTCCGGTGACGATGTCGTCGTCCGTGTCCCGGTAGCCGACGCCGAGGCGCTCGGCGAGCAGTTGCCCGACGGTGGACTTGCCCACGCCCATCGGGCCGACCAGGACCAGCAGCGGCCCGCTCATCGGATGTGCAGGTTGTCGAGGTAGGAGCGCACGTTGCGGCGGGTCTCGGCCACCGAGTCACCACCGAACTTCTCCGCCACCGCGTCCGCCAGCACCAGCGCCACCATGGCCTCGGCGACGATGCCGGCGGCCGGGACCGCGGAGACGTCGGAGCGCTGGTGGTGGGCCTGGGTGGCCTCGCCGGTGGCGACGTCCACGGTCTGCAGGGCGCGCGGTACGGTCGCGATCGGCTTCATCGCGGCGCGCACCCGCAGCAGCTCACCGGTGGACAGGCCGCCCTCGGTGCCGCCCGCGCGGCCGGAGACTCGGCGGATGCCCTCGGGCGTGCCCACGATCTCGTCGTGCGCCTTCGAGCCGGGCACCCGGGCCAGCTCGAAACCGTCACCGACCTCGACGCCCTTGATCGCCTGGATGCCCATCAGGGCACCGGCCAGCCGGGCGTCCAGCCGGCGGTCCCAGTGCACGTGCGAGCCCAGGCCCACCGGCACGCCGTACGCCAGCACCTCGACCACGCCGCCCAGGGTGTCGCCGTCCTTGTGGGCCTGGTCGACCTCCGCGACCATCGCCTTGGAGGTGTCCGCGTCCAGGCAGCGCAGCGGGTCGGAGTCCAGCCTCTCGACGTCGGCCGGAGTGGGGTACACCCCCTGCGGGGCCTTCACGGAGCACAGCTCGGTGACGTGGCTGACGATCTCGACGCCGGCCGTCTCCTTCAGGTACGACCGGGCGACCGCGCCCAGCGCCACCCGCGCCGCGGTCTCACGGGCGGAGGCGCGCTCCAGGATCGGGCGGGCCTCGTCGAAGCCGTACTTCTGCATGCCCGCGAGGTCGGCGTGGCCGGGCCGGGGCCGGGTCAGCGGCGCGTTCCGGGCCAGCTCGGCCAGCTCGGCCGGGTCGACCGGGTCGGCCGCCATGACCTTCTCCCACTTCGGCCACTCGGTGTTGCCCACCATGATCGCGACCGGGGAACCCAGGGTGAGTCCGTGCCGGACGCCACCGAGGAAGGTGACCTCGTCCCGCTCGAACTTCATGCGCGCACCGCGGCCATAGCCGAGCCGCCGCCGCGCGAGGTGGTCCGCGACCATCTCGGTGGTGATCGGCACGCCGGCGGGAAGGCCCTCCAGCGTCGCGACAAGTGCGGGACCGTGGGACTCACCCGCGGTCAGCCAACGCAGCCTGCTCAACGATGCTCCTCAGTGCTCGCGCCTGGTTCTGCTCCGCGTACACGCACGCACGCGTACGGCGACGACGCGACCGGGTGCGCGGCCCGGGCCCGCCACCTCCGATCCTCCCACGTCCGCGCCCGAGCTCCGGCCGCCGGTCCAGCAGGCGGACGCCGACGCGGACCTCGGACGCGCACGGGCGGCCACTTCCGGCCACCTGGGCGCCGGCACGGGCGGGCGCCCGTGTCCGGCACCGCCGCCCGGCGGGAAACCGCCCGCCCCGCCGTGGACGTCAGCGTTCGGCCAGGGCCTTCTCGCCCGCCCGGCGCATCGCCTCCAGCGGGGCCGGAGCGTGCCCGGTCATCTGCTCGACCTGGAGGACGGCCTGGTGCACGAGCAGGTCCAGGCCGCTGACCACGGCCCCGCCGAACATCGACCAGCGCGCGGCCAGCCCGGTCGGCCACGGGTCGTACAGCACGTCGAAGAGGGTGGCGGGCCGCTCCGGTACGGCGGCGGCCAGGGCGTCGGTCGTCCCGGCCGGTGTCGTCGCGATCACCAGGGGCGCGCGCAGGGCCTCGGCCGCCTCCGCCCAGTCGGCGGTGCGCACCTCGACGTCGAGCCGCTCGCCCCACTGGCGCATCTCGGCGGCGCGGGCCTCGCTGCGCACATAGACGACGACCTCGCCGGAGCAGACCCGGGACAGCGCGGCCAGCGCGGAGGAGGCGGTGGCGCCGGCGCCGAGCACCGCGGCCGTGCCGACCTGCTCGATGCCGTGCTCGCGCAGCGCGGCGACCATCCCGGGGATGTCGGTGTTGTCCCCGACCCGGCGGCCGTCCTCGGTGAGGACGACCGTGTTGACGGCCTCCACCGAGGACGCGGTCTCGCTGATCTCGTCCAGCAGCGGGATCACCGCCCGCTTCAGCGGCATGGTCAGCGACAGCCCGGCCCACTCGGCACCCAGTGTGTCGAAGAAACCGGGCAGACCGGCCTCGTCGACCTCGAAGCGGTCGTAGCTCCAGCCGTCGAGGCCCAGCTCCGCGTAGGCGGCCCGGTGCAGCACCGGGGACAGGGAGTGCGCGATGGGCGAGCCGAGGACGGCCGCCCGGCGGGCGTCAGTTGCCCGAGCTTTCATTGAACTTGTCCTTGAGCTTGTTGAACTCGGCCAGCGTCCTGGCGAATTCGGTGTTGCTCACGCCGTCGGTCGCCACGAAGTAGATCCAGCCGTCGTGCGTCGGATTCAGCGCCGCCTTCATGGCGTCGTCACCGGGGTTGCCGATGGGGCCGGGCGGCAGACCCTTGTTGGTGTACGTGTTGTACGGGTCCTTGTTGCGGTAGATCTCGCGTGTGGCGATGTGGATGTTGCTCTCGCCCTTCAGGTAGTTGAAGGTCGAGTCGAACTGCAGGAGCTGGTTGGTCTCCGTGTTCGTGGGCTTGAGGCGGTTGTAGACCACCTCGGCCATCTTGCGGTAGTCGTCGTGGGTCTTGCCCTCGGCCTGGACGAGGCTGGCCACCGTGACGAGCTGCAGCGGGTCCTTCAGCCCCAGGGACGCGGCCTTGCCCTTCAGGTCGTAGCGGCCGTAGGCCTCGCTGGCCTGGGTGACCATGTCCTTCAGCACCGTCTCCGGCTTCATGCCCTTGGCCGCCGGATAGGTGCCCGGGGCGAGGAAGCCCTCCAGCGGGTCCTTGATGTCGCTGCTGTTGTTCGCCCAGCTCGGCAGGCCGAGGCTCCTGTACTGCTTCTCGGCGGTGTCCTTGGTGGTGCCGGTGGACAGGCCGAGCTTCTGGTCGATCGCCGCGTAGACGCGCGCGTTGCGCTCACCGGGCGTGACCATGATGTTGTTCTGGCTCTTCGGGTCGAGCATCATCTCGACGGCGCTGGCGGCCGACATCTGCTTGCGCAGGATGTAGGCGCCGGCCTGGATGGAGTTGCCCTTCGGGTTCTGCTGCTGGGCGGAGACGAAGGCGTCGACGCTCTTGACCACGCCCGCCGCCTTGAGCCGGCGCCCGATGTCGTAGCCACCGGCGCCCTTGGGGATCTCGATGGTCACGGTCTCGCCCGTTCCGTCGCCCGCGTAGTCCGGGGACGAGCCGAAACGATTTTGGTAGAAGGTGTAGCCGACGTAGCCGACCCCGGCGAGTCCACCGCCGAACACGAGCACGACCACCAGGCAGGCGATGCCGTTACGGCTCTTCTTCTTGCCGCCCTTGCCACCCTTGCCCCCTTTGCCGGCGCGCCGGGCCGCGCGCCCTCGGGGCGCGGCGTCGTCCTCGGGGTCCTCGTCCGGGTCACCGCCCGCGAAGAAGGCGTGCTCGCCCTGGTCGGGGCCGGGGTCCCAGTCGGTCTCCTGCCGCGGCTCCGGCTCGCCGCGGCGGCGGGCGGGCGGCTCCGGCGGCGGGTAGGCGTCCTCGGACTGGTAGAAGTCGGGCTGCTCGCCACCGTAGGAGACCGTCTGCGGTGCGTAGGGGTCGCCCGGGTCGGGCGGGTACGGCACGTGCGCGTGCGTGCCCGTGGTGTCCCAGCCGCCGTCCTGCGGGTACTGCTGCTGCTGTTGCTGCTGGTACTGCTGCTGGTCGTACCCGGACTGCTGCTCGGGGCCCCAGTCGCCGTAGCCCTGCTGCTGAGGGTGCTGGTCGTGCTGCGGCTGCTGCGGGTGCTGCTGCTGGCCGCCGTAGGCAGGCTGATGGCCCACGTGGGGCTGCTGCCCCTCCCATCCGCCGTCCCCGTACAACGGGTCCTCCGGATGCCACGGTTCGGAGCCTTGGCCCCGGCCATACTCAGTCATCGATCCCCTAGAGCCGCGAGGCGGCGGTCACGCGGCTGGTGGCTCCGGCTCCGTCCCGCCTCTTGTTGTGCGGCAGCTGTTCGAACGCCGCCGCATCGCGCGGAACGTTACCGTATCGCGATCAGATGACCACTTCGACGCCCTCGCCCGGGGCTTTGCCTGACACCCGTTCGGATTCGAGCGCCTGCTGCAGGATGATGACGGCGGCCGCCTGGTCGATGACCGAACGGCCCTTCTTGGCCTTCACGCCCGAGGCACGCAGCCCCTGACCTGCCGTGACCGTGGTCATCCGCTCGTCCACCAGGCGGACCGGCAGCGGCGTGATGCCCCGGGCCAACTCCTGCGCGAAGGCGCGGACCTTGACGGCGGCCGGGCCCTCGCCCCCCTTGAGGGAGCGAGGGAGACCGACGACGACCTCGATCGGTTCGTACTCCTCCACCAGCTGCCGCAGGCGGCGGTGGGCGGCGGGGACGTCGCGGCCCGGGACCGTCTCCACCGGGGTGGCGAGGATCCCGTCGGGGTCGCACGAGGCGACCCCGATCCGGGCGTCCCCGACATCGATCGCGAGCCGACGTCCTCTGCGCATGATTCCGACCGTTTCCTTACTCAGCCTTCACTTCCGTCACTTCGCCGTCTCGGCCACGAGACGCTCGACGGCGTCGACGGCGTCGCCGACGGCGGCCGGGTTCTGCCCGCCGCCCTGGGCGACGTCCGGCTTGCCGCCACCACCGCCGCCGAGGGTCTTGGCGGCGGTGCGGACCAGGTCACCGGCCTTGAGACCGCGCTCGCGGGCGGCCTCGTTGGTGGCGATGACGGTCAGCGGCTTGCCGTTGTTCACCGTGAACAGGGCCACGACGGCGGCGCGCCCGCCCTGGATGCGGCCCCGCACGTCGAGGACCAGCTTGCGCAGGTCGTCGGGGGTGGTGCCGTCCGGGACCCGGCCGGTCACCACGGCCACGCCGCGCACGTCCTTGGCGGACTCGGCGAGACCGGCGGCGGCCTGCAGCACCTTCTCGGCGCGGAACTTCTCGATCTCCTTCTCGGCGTCCTTCAGCTTGCCGAGCATGGCGGAGACCTTCTCCGGCAGCTCCTCCGAGCGGCCCTTGAGCAGCTCGGTGAGCTGGTTGACGACCGTGTGCTCGCGGGCGAGGAAGTGGTAGGCGTCCACGCCGACGAGGGCTTCGATACGGCGCACACCCGAGCCGATGGAGGACTCGCCGAGCAGCTTCACCAGGCCCAGCTGGGCGGTGTTGTGCACGTGGGTGCCGCCGCACAGCTCCTTGGAGAAGTCGCCGATGGTCACCACGCGGACCCGCTCGCCGTACTTCTCGCCGAACTCGGCGATGGCGCCCTGCTTCTTGGCCTCGTCGATGCCCATGACGTCGGCGCGGACGTCGAGGTCGCGGGCGAGCACCTCGTTGATCTTCTGCTCGACGTCGGTCATCACAGCCGTCGGAACGGCGGACGGGGAGCCGAAGTCGAAGCGGAAGCGGCCGGGCTGGTTCTCGGAACCGGCCTGGGCGGCCGTCGGGCCGAGGGCGTCGCGCAGGGCCTGGTGGGTCAGGTGGGTGGCCGAGTGGGCGCGGGCGATGGCCTTGCGGCGGCGGGCGTCGATGGAGGCGTGGGCCTTGGCGCCGACCGTCACCTCACCGACCTGCACGACGCCCTTGTGGACGTAGACGCCCGGGACCGGCTTCTGGCAGTCGCGGACCTCGATGACGGCACCGGAGTCGACCTTGATCTTACCGGTGTCGCCGATCTGACCGCCGCCCTCGGCGTAGAACGGGGTGCGGTCCAGGACGATCTCGACCTCGTCGCCCTCGGTGGCGGCCGGCGAGGAGACGCCGTCGACGAGCAGGCCGACGATCGTGGACTCGGCGTCGGTGTCGGTGTAGCCGATGAAGTCGGTCGCGCCGGCGGAGTCGGCGATCTCGCGGTAGGCGCCCATGTCGGCGTGACCGGTCTTCTTGGCCTGGGCGTCGGCCTTGGCGCGCTCCCGCTGCTCCTTCATCAGACGGCGGAAGCCGTCCTCGTCCACCGACAGGCCCTGTTCGGCGGCCATCTCGAGGGTGAGGTCGATCGGGAAGCCCCAGGTGTCGTGGAGCAGGAACGCCTTGTCGCCGGAGAGGACCACGCCGCCGGCCTGCTTGGTCTCGGTGACGGCGGTGTCGAGGATGTTGGTGCCGGCCTTCAGCGTCTTGAGGAAGGCGTTCTCCTCGGCGACGGCGACCTTCTCGATGCGCTCGCGGTCGGTGATGAGCTCGGGATACTGCTGACCCATCATGCCGATCACGGTGTCGATGAGGTCCTTGACGACAGGACCGGTGGCGCCGAGCAGGCGCATGTTGCGGATGGCGCGGCGCATGATGCGGCGCAGCACGTAGCCGCGGCCCTCGTTGCCGGGGGTCACGCCGTCACCGATGAGCATCACGGAGGTGCGCATGTGGTCGGTGACCACGCGCAGGGAGACGTCCGAGTCGTGGGCGTCGCCGTAGGCCACGCCGGTCAGCTCGGTGGCCTTGTTGATGACGGCCATGGAGGTGTCGATCTCGTACATGTTCTGCACGCCCTGCAGAATCATGGCGAGGCGCTCCAGGCCGAGGCCCGTGTCGATGTTCTTGCTCGGCAGCTCGCCGAGGATCTCGAAGTTGTCCTTGCCGATGCCCTCGCCGCGCTCGTACTGCATGAAGACGAGGTTCCAGATCTCCACGTACCGCTCGTCGTTGACGGCCGGGCCGCCCTCGGCGCCGAACTCGGGGCCGCGGTCGTAGTTGATCTCGGAGCAGGGGCCGCACGGGCCGGGGACGCCCATGGACCAGTAGTTGTCCTTCATACCGAGGCGCTGGATGCGCTCCTTCGGCACACCGACGACCTCGTGCCAGATGCGCTCGGCCTCGTCGTCGTCCTTGTAGACGGTGATCCAGAGCTTCTCCGGCTCCAGGCCGTAACCACCCTTGTCCTGGGGCGTGGTGAGCAGCTCCCAGGCGTACGAGATGGCGCCTTCCTTGAAGTAGTCGCCGAAGGAGAAGTTGCCGCACATCTGGAAGAACGTGCCGTGCCGCGTGGTCTTGCCGACCTCTTCGATGTCGGGCGTGCGGACGCACTTCTGCACGCTGGTGGCGCGCGGGAACGGCGGCTTGACCTCACCCAGGAAGTAGGGCTTGAAGGGCACCATGCCGGCGGGGACGAGGAGCAGAGTCGGGTCGTCCGCGATGAGCGACGCCGAAGGGACGACGGTGTGCCCGCGCTCCTCGAAGAAGCTCAGCCAGCGGCGGCGGATCTCAGCCGACTCCATCAGTGGTCCTCATTCCGGTTGTACGAGTACGTCGGGTTCTCGGCGTACTTCGGGTTGCTGCGGTTGTTCTCGATGGCGGCGTACCGCGCGGGGGCCGCGAGTTCCGGGTTCTCGTGGATGCCCAGGGCCTCCCCGAGCTCGGCCTCCCGCTGGGCCATGTTGTCGCGGACGTCGAGCGCGAAGCCCACGGCGCGGTCCTTGAGCCGCTGTCCCGTCTCGAGCGCCTTGTTCGCCGCGGTCGCGGCGAGGCTCTCCGGGGTGAGCTGCTTCAGCTTGCGGTTGACCTTGGTGGTGGCCCACACACCGGCGGCGACGCCCGTGCTGAACCAGAACGTACGGCGGAACATCGCTCGGTCTCAGTCCTTACTTCCGCTTGCCCCGTCGTGAGGCCGGGACGGTGCGGCCCACGATCACGGTACGCCGCGCCTCCTCGGCGGGCACTTCACCCTTGCGCCCGCCCAGCGCCCGGCGGACGCCGTAGCCGAAGGCCGCGACCTTGACCAGCGGGCCGCCGAAGGTGGAGGCGACGGTGGTCGACAGGGCGGAGGCGTTCGACGTGACCTCCTGGACGTCGGAGGCGATCGCGTCGACCCGGTCGATCTGGGTCTGCGCGGAGCGCACCGCCTGGGAGGCGTCGGCCAGCAGCGGGACGGCCTGGTCGGTCACGTCCGCCACGAGCTTGGTCGTCGCCTTGAGCGTCTGGGCCAGCCTCGCGAGCGCCACCGCGAGGAAGGAGACCAGGATCGCCCAGAAGACGGCCACCAGGATCCCGGCCACCTCTCCACCGGACACTGTGCGCACCCGCTCCCTGAAACGTGCCTGAACATCGAGAAAGTCGTGCACCGAGCCTATCGCGCCGGGGCTCGGGCTCCGTACCGGATTAGGGGGCGTGGGCGCCGGAGTTCCGGGAAGCGTTTGTACGCAGTGATTACGGTTCAGTACGCTCCGTGTCCCATGCGAGATCATCAGCGCGCAGGCACACCCGCGGGCGGCCATCTGCCCGCCGAATCGAACGCGTTCGTCGGCCGGGCCGGCGAACTGGCCGACCTGGCCGAGGCCCTGCGCGGCTCGCGGCTGGTGACCGTGACCGGCCCCGGCGGGGTCGGCAAGTCGCGGCTGGCGGCACGGGCGGCGGCGCGCTGCGTGGCCCCGCACGGGGTGTGGCAACTGGATCTGGCGCCGCTGCGGGACTCCGGACTCGTCGCGTACGCGCTCGTGGAGGCGCTGGGGCTGACCGACCACACGTCCCGGGCGCCGCGCGAGACGCTGCTCGCGCATCTCGCCGGCCGTGAACTCCTGCTGGTCCTGGACGGTTTCGAGCATCTGGCCGAGGCGTGCGCCGCTCTGGTGGCGGACCTGCTGGCCCGGCTCCCCCAGCTGCGGATCCTCGCGGTGGGCCGGTGCCCGCTGCGGCTGGCCGGCGAACGGCTGCTGCCTCTCGCGCCCCTGGGCGAGGACGAGGCGGTGGAACTGTTCACCGACCGCGCCGCCGCCCAGGGCGTGCCCGTCGGGGACGGCCCCGAGGTGCGCGAGCTGTGCCGGCGTCTCGACGGCATCCCGCTGGCCCTGGAGCTGGCGGCCGGGCGGCTGCGGGCGCTGTCGCCGGCGCAGCTGCTGGAGCGGCTGGACGACCGGTTCCGGCTGCTGACCGGTGAGGTGCGCGACGCGCTGCCGCGCCATCGCATGCTGCGCACGGCGATCGGCTGGAGCCACGAGCTGTGCACCCCCGCGGAGCGGTTGCTGTGGGCGCGGCTGACGGTGTTCGCCGGGCAGTTCGACCTGGATGCCGTGGAGTACGTGTGCAGCGGGCATGGTCTGCCCGCCGACGACGTGCTGGACGTGCTGACGGAACTGATCGCACAGTCGGTCGTGACCCGCGAGGAGATGGCCACGGGCGTGCGCTACCGCATGCTCGACACGATCCGGGCGTACGGCGCCGACTGGCTCGCGGCGACGGGGGACGCGGAGCGGATGCGGCGACGCCACCGGGACTGGTACATGGGGCTGGCGACCTGGTGCGAGCTGGACTGGTTCTCGCCGCGGCAGGCGGAGGTGGCCGAGCGCATCGAGGCCGAACTGCCGAATCTGCGGTGCGCGCTGGAGCACTGCCTGACCGAGCCGGGCGAGGCGCATCTGGGCCAGTATCTGGCCGGTTCACTGTGGTTCTACTGGGCGGGCTGCGGGCGGCTGGCGGAGGGGAGGCACTGGTTGCAGCGCAGCCTCGAGCTGGAGACGGAGGGCGGTGCGCGCAGCGCGGGCGAGCATCCCCGGCTGAAGGCCCTGTGGGTGCTGGGCTATGTCACGATCCTTCAGGGCGATCCGGTGCCCGCCCTGGCGGCGCTGACGGACTGCCGTGCGGAGGCGGAGCGGCTGGGCAGTGCGACCGGTGTCGCCTACGCCGAGCACCGCACCGGATGTCTGGCGCTGGTCACGGACGACATGGCGCGCGCGGAGCGGCTGCTGCGCTCGGCGCTGGAGCGCTACCGGGAGATCGGCGAGCTGAACAGCAACGTGCTGATGGGCCAGGTCGAACTGGCGATGACCCGGGCGTTCCAGGGCGATCTGGCGGACGCGGTGCGGTTGTGCGAGGACGTGCGTCAGGTGTGTGAGGACCATGGCGAGCGGTGGGCGCTCGGCTACGCGCTCTTCGTCTTGGCGTACGCCGCCTGGGCGGAGGGGGACGCGGCCCGCTCCCGGGCGCTGCTGACCGAGTGCCTGGGCGGCGCGCACGGGTTCCGCGATCTGCTCGGCTCGGTGCTGTCGATGGAGCTGCTGGCGCTGGTCACCGCGGCGGAGGGGGACGCGGCGGAGGCGGCGGTGCTGCAGGGGGCCGCGGCACGGATGTGGCCGTCGGTGGGACTGCCGCTGTTCGGGTCGGCGTACTACAACGGTCCGCACGAGCTGTGCGAGGCGACGGCCCGGGAGCGGCTCGGCGACGCGCGGTACGAGGAGTGCGTACGCCAGGGGCGGCGGCTCGGGTGGGCCGAGGCGGTCGCGCGGGCCCTGGGGCGAGGGCGGGCGCTGACGTCCGTCCCGGCGCCGCGCAGATCGCAGCGGGGCGGCCCGGGAACGCGGCAGCCCGCCGCCTCGCCCACCCGGAAGGGCGGGGAGACGGCGGGCTGAGGGAGTGCTGCCGCCTGCCGAGGATCAGCGGGCGTAGTACTCGACGACGAGCTGCTCGTCGCAGATCACCGGGATCTCCTTGCGGTTCGGCTCGCGGTCCAGGCGGAACGCCAGGGCCTTGAGGTTCACCTGCAGGTAGCGCGGGGTCTCACCGTCGGGGGCGAAGCCACCCTCGCGGGCGATCTGGAAGAGCGTCTTGTCCTTGGAGCGGTCGCGGATCTGGATCACATCGTCGGGGCGCACGACGAAGGACGGCTTGTCGACCTTCTTGCCGTTGACCTGGATGTGGCCGTGCACGACCATCTGGCGGGCCTGGTAGATCGTGCGGGCGATGCCCGAACGCAGGACCAGCGCGTCGAGGCGCTTCTCCAGCTCCACGATCAGGGCCTCACCGGTCTTGCCCTGGACCTTGGAGGCACGCTCGTAGGCGCGCACGAGCTGGCGCTCGGAGATGTCGTACTGGGCGCGCAGACGCTGCTTCTCGAGCAGACGGACCTTGTAGTCCGAGTTCTGCTTGCGGCCACGGCCGTGCTCACCCGGCGGGTAGGGGCGGGCCTCGAAGTACTTGACGGCCTTCGGGGTCAGCGCGATGCCGAGGGCACGCGACTTCTTGACCTTGGGGCGGGACTGGTTCGCCACTGTTTCTCTTTTCCTTGTTCCGGCTTGTCAGGGTTGCGGGAGGTCGCATCCGCAGCCGGGGAAACCCGTCGGGTCCGCGTGGGACCTGCCGGGCAGCCGCTCCCCTGGTCTGGGCACATACGTGCAGCACGCGAGTGGCCCACCGACCTCTCCCGGAACTCCGGGTGGTGGTGGGCTGCCCGCGACACCGTTCGACGGTGCGCGACGCTCCTGGAACCCGCTGGGGGTTCCGGCCGGCTGTCCCGCTCTGACTGCACGGAACTCGGCACTTCAGGGCAGTCTACAGGGCGCTCAGGACCGCTTGCGACCGAGGTGCTTGCGGGTCCACTCCACGGCGTCCGCGTAGCGGGCCTCCGCGCCGTGCCGGGTCGGGGTGTAGTACTCGCGGTCCTTGAGGACGTCCGGGGCGTACTGCTGAGCGGCGATGCCCTCGGCCAGGTCGTGCGGGTAGACGTACCCCTGGCCGTGCCCGAGCTTGGTCGCGCCCTTGTAGTGGCTGTCGCGCAGATGCGCCGGGACCGCTCCGGCCAGTCCCTTGCGTACGTCGTCCAGGGCGGCGCCGATCGCGGTGGTGGCGGAGTTGGACTTGGGGGCGAGCGCGAGCGCGATGGTGGCGTGGCTGAGGGTGAGCGCGGCCTCGGGGAAGCCGATCATGGCGACGGCCTGGGCCGCGGCGACCGCGATGGGCAGGGCGTTCGGGTCGGCCAGGCCGATGTCCTCGCTGGCGGAGATCATCAGGCGGCGGGCGATGAACCGGGGGTCCTCGCCGGCCTCGATCATGCGGGCCAGGTAGTGCAGGGCGGCGTCGACGTCCGAGCCGCGGATGGACTTGATCAGGGCACTGGCGACGTCGTAGTGCTGGTCGCCGTCGCGGTCGTACTTCACCGCGGCCCGGTCGACGGTCTCCTCCAGGGTGGACAGGGAGATCTCCGGCTCGCCCTTGTCGAGGGCGGCCCCCGCGGCGGCCTCCAGGGCGGTCAGCGCGCGGCGGGCGTCACCACCGGCGATGCGCAGCAGGTGGTCCTCGGTGTCCCCGGGGAGGGCGACGGCGCTCTTCAGGCCGCGCTGGTCGGTGAGGGCGCGCTTCAGCAGGCTGCGGATGTCGTCGTCGGTGAGGGGCTCGAGGGTGAGCAGCAGGGAGCGGGAGAGCAGCGGGGAGATCACCGAGAAGTACGGATTCTCGGTGGTGGCCGCGATCAGGGTCACCCAGCGGTTCTCGACGGCCGGGAGGAGGGAGTCCTGCTGGGCCTTGCTGAAGCGGTGGATCTCGTCGAGGAAGAGGACGGTCTCCTGGCCGTAGCCGCCGCTGGCGCGGCGGGCGCCGTCGATGACCGTGCGCACCTCCTTGACGCCCGCGGTGATCGCGGACAGCTCCACGAAGCGCTTGTTGGTGGCCTTGGAGACGACGTAGGCGAGCGTGGTCTTGCCGGTGCCGGGCGGCCCCCACAGGATCACCGAGGACGGCCCCGCCGGACCCTTCGCGCCCTCGCCGACCAGGCGGCGCAGGGGCGAGCCCGGCTTGAGCAGGTGCTGCTGCCCGACGACCTCGTCGAGGGTGCGCGGACGCATCCGGACCGCGAGGGGGCTGGTCGTCGGGTCCTTCTCCTGGCGTTCTTCGGCTGCGGCGGTGAACAGGTCGGGCTCCACGTCAGAAACCCTAAATCACGGCACTGACAAAGCGGCCGGCCGCGTGGAGCGGCCGGCCGGAGTCGGGTGCTGTCGGGGGCTGCGGCCTCAAGGGACTCAGCTGGTCCAGAAGTCCCACCAGCGGGTCAGGACCAGCATGCCGATGATGCCGATGTGGAGCACCGGCATGACCCAGGTGAACTCGCCGAAGAAGCTCTTGAGCCAGCGCGGGGCGGGCAGCAGGTCGTTGCGGATGTTGAAGGACGTCACGTACCAGAACATGATGATCGTGGCGACCCAGGCCAGACTGCACCACAGGCACAGCGCGTTGATCCGGTACAGCGACTGGAACTGCAGCCAGGCGCAGAAGCCCACACCGAAGAGCGTGCCGAAGTTGAAGGTGAGCCAGTACCAGCGCGGGAAGCGGGCGCGGCCCAGCAGGCTCATGCCGACGCAGATGACGATGCCGTAGGCGACCAGGCCGAGCATCGGGTTGGGGAACCCGAAGGCGGCGGCCTGCTTGGACTCCATCACGCTGCCGCAGGAGACGACCGGGTTGAGGCTGCAGCCGGGGGTGAACGTCTTGCCCGCGACCTTGGCCTCGAGGATCTTGAACTTGTCCAGGGTGATGACCCAGGCGGCGAGCAGTCCGGCCGCGCCGGTGATCACCAGCAGCACGCCGAAGGCACGGCTGCCGCCCACGGTGCGCGGCGCGGCGGCCCCGGCGTCCTGCGGCTCGGGGTCGGTGGAGACGTCCTTCACTGTCGTCTTGCTCATTCCGCCGGTTCCGTCACTTGAGAGTTGGACCTTCTTCGGGCACGGCCATTGTGCCGCACGCGTCCCCCTGCCCACCGTTCGATGGACATAAGGATGTACGCGTGCGGGGCCCCGAGCGTTCGGATCCGGCCGCTGATCGCAGGCCTCCACGCGCGTGCGGCGCTCCCGGTTCGAAAATCCCCTGGCGGAGCGACATCGCGGGCGCCGGGTTGACAACGGAGGGCGCCGGGATCTCCCCGGCGCCCTCCGTCGCTGTCATCGGTCGTCAGCCGCCGAGCCGGGCCTCGAGCTCCGCCACGATCTCGTTCACGCCGACCGGCGTCTGCTCGCCGGACTCCATGTCCTTGAGCTGGACGACGCCCTCGGCGAGGTCGCGCTCGCCGGCCACGATGGTGTAGCGGGCGCCGCTGCGGTTGGCGTTCTTCATCGCGCCCTTGAGCCCCTTGTGCCCGAAGGAGAAGTCCGCCGCCACACCCACCTTGCGCAACTCGGTGACCTTGGCGAACAGCAGGCGGCGGGCCTCGTCGCCGAGCGGCACCGCGAAGACACTGGTCGCGGAGGGCAGTTCGAGCTCGATGCCCTCCGCCTCCAGCGCGAGCACCGTGCGGTCCACACCGAGCGCCCAGCCGACGGACGGCAGCGCGGGGCCGCCGATCATCTCCGACAGACCGTCGTAGCGGCCTCCGCCGCCCACCGCGGACTGCGAGCCGAGGCCGTCGTGGACGAACTCGAAGGTCGTGCGGGTGTAGTAGTCGAGGCCGCGCACCAGCTTCGGGTCGTCCTCGAAGGACACGCCCGCGGCGGTGATCAGCTCGCGGACCTCCTCGTGGTACGCCTTGCAGGCGTCGCACAGGTAGTCGCGCAGCAGCGGGGCGCCGGTGAGCTGCTTCTGCACCGCCTCCCGCTTGTCGTCCAGCACGCGCAGCGGGTTGATGTCGATCCGGCGACGGGTGTCCTCGTCCAGGTCCAGGCCGCGCAGGAAGTCCTGCAGCGCGGCCCGGTACACCGGCCGGCACTCCTTGTCGCCCAGCGAGTTCAGCAGGATGCGGAAGTCGCGCAGGCCGAGCGAGCGGTACGCCTGGTCGGCCAGGATGATCAGCTCGGCGTCCAGCGCCGGGTCCTCCGCGCCGATCGCCTCGGCGCCGACCTGGGAGAAGTGGCGGTAGCGGCCCTTCTGCGGGCGCTCGTAGCGGTAGTAGGAGCCGGAGTACCACAGCTTGACGGGGAGGTTGCCCGCCTTGTGCAGGTTGGCCTCCAGCGCGGCGCGCAGCACGGAGGCGGTGCCCTCGGGGCGCAGGGCGAGCCGGTCGCCGCCCTTGGTCTCGAAGGCGTACATCTCCTTGGTCACGATGTCGGTGGACTCGCCGACACCGCGCGCGAACAGCTCGACACTCTCGAAGCCGGGGGTCTCGATGTAGCCGTAGCCGGAGGCGCGCAGCGGGGCGGCGATCGCCTCACGCACGGCCAGGTACTTGGCGGAGTCCGGCGGGATCAGGTCGTACGTGCCCTTGGGGGCCTTGAAGGTGCTCACGGAAGGTCTCTCGTCACATTCCTCGTCGGGGAGCGCGCGGGGCGTCCGCTCCCTGGCCGGCGGCCACCTGCCGCAGATACGGGTTGGTGGCGCGCTCCTGGCCGATGGTCGTGTACTCGTTGTGACCGGGCAGCACCACGGTGGAGTCGTCGAGCGGCAGGACCACGCGGGCCAGGGACTCGAGCATGTCGTCCATGGAGCCACCGGGGAAGTCGGTGCGTCCGATGGAGCCGGCGAACAGCAGGTCGCCCGAGAACAGGATCGGCGGGATCTCCGCCGCCTCGGGCAGGCCGAAGGTCACCGACCCCTTGGTATGGCCGGGCGCGTGGGACACGGTCAGCTCGAAACCGGCCAGTTCCAGCTTCGCGCCGTCGGTCAGCTCCCTGACGTCGTCCGGCTCCCCGACGGTCAGCTCGCCCATCAGCGGCATGCCGATGGTCCGGCCGAGCGCCTTCTCGGGGTCGCTCATCATGAACCGGTCCTCGGGGTGGATCCAGGCCGGTACGCCGTGCGCGCCGCACACGGGGACGACCGAGGCCACATGGTCGATGTGGCCGTGGGTGAGGACGACGGCGACGGGCTTGAGCCGATGCTTCTTCAGCGCCTCTTCGACGCCGGGGGCCGCCTGGTGGCCCGGGTCGATGATCACGCACTCCTCACCGGCGGCGGGGGCGACGAGATAGCAGTTCGTCCCCCAGGCCCCGGCGGGGAACCCGGCAATGAGCACGATCGTCCTTCGTTGTGGCGGTTGTGGTCGGTATGGGGGCGGCGTCTCGCGCTCGCGCCCGCGGTCAGAGCCTACCGGCGCTGCCGATTCCTCAGCGAACCCATATACGGTACGGGGCACACGCAGGCGATCGGTTCATCGGACGCACGCGCCCCCAACCGACGTACAACAGGCATGAGGAGTAACCCCGGTGGTCAGCCAGGAGCAGCGGCGGCGTCAGCTCGCCCGGGAGAAGTTCTTGCGGCAGCAGCAGCGGCGCACCGACGCGCGGCGCAAGGCGCGGGTCCGTAATTCCGTGATCGCCTCGGTGCTCGGTGTGGTCCTGGTGGGCGGCCTCGCGGCGTACACCACCGGGGTGTTCAAGGACGACGGCAAGTCGAACGCGAGCGCCGAGGTGACGCCGTCCGCCAAGCCGAAGGACCCGTGCGCGAAGCCGGCCGCGGGCTCGGTGAAGAAGCTGAAGTTCGGCAAGGAGCCGGCGATGTCGATCGACACGTCGGCGAAGTACACGATGAAGCTGGACACCACGTGCGGTGAGATCGACGTCGCGCTGAAGGCGTCGGCGGCCCCGCACACCGTGAACTCGTTCGCCTTCCTCGCGGGCAAGGGCTACTTCGACCACACCAAGTGCCACCGTCTGACCGACTCCGGCATCTACGTGCTGCAGTGCGGCGACCCGACGGCCACCGGCATGGGCGACCCGGGCTACAAGATGAAGGACGAGAACCTCAAGGACAAGAGCCTGAAGGGCAACGTCTACCCGGCGGGCACGGTCGCGATGGCGAACTCCGGCCCGAACACCAACGGCAGCCAGTTCTTCCTCGTCTACCAGGACAGCCCGCTGCCGCCCAGCTACACACCGTTCGGTACGGTGTCGCAGGCGGGCATGCAGGTGCTGAAGAAGATCGCCGCCGCCGGCGCCCAGCCCGCCGATCCCGCCACCCAGAACACCGCGCCGAACGCGACGGTGGTGATCGACAGGGCGACGGTCACGAAGTCGTGACGCCGCGAGGGCGTCTTCCGTGGCCAGATGGGGAATTTCGGTCGCGCTGGATGCGGACAGGCAACCCGCTGGTCGCCTATGTTGGCGGTGAACAAACTGTGGACGATGCCCGGGGGAGCTCGAAGGCCCCTCGCAGGCATCATGTGGAGGAGGCGCTGTGAGCAGCGACCCGTGGGGCCGCGTCGACGAGACGGGGACCGTGTACGTGCGGACGGCCGACGGCGAGCAGGTCGTCGGTTCCTGGCAGGCCGGCTCCCCCGAGGAGGCGCTGGCCTACTTCGAGCGCAAGTACGAGGGCCTGGTTGTCGAGATCGGCCTCCTCGAGAAGCGAGTGCGCACCACCGATCTGTCGGCCAAGGACGCGATGGCCGCGATCGACCACCTGCGCGAGCAGGTCGACGCACACCACGCGGTCGGTGACCTGGACGCGCTGCGGCAGCGCCTGGACAAGCTCGTGCAGACCGTCGAGTCGCGCCGCGAGGAGCGCAAGGCGCAGCGGGCGAAGCAGGCCGACGAGGCCCGCCACGCCAAGGAGTCCCTGGTCGTGGAGGCCGAGGAGCTGGCGCAGTCCGACCAGTGGCGGGCGGCCGGCGAGCGGCTGCGGGCCCTGGTGGACACCTGGAAGGGTCTGCCGCGACTCGACCGCAAGTCGGACGACGAGCTGTGGCACCGCTTCTCGCACGCCCGGTCGGCGTTCTCCAAGCGGCGCAAGGCGCACTTCGCGCAGCTGGACGCGCAGCGCGAGGAGGCCCGCCGGACCAAGGAGCGCCTGGTCGCCGAGGCCGAGGCACTGTCGGGCTCGACGGACTGGGGTCCCACCGCCGCCCGCTACCGCGAGCTGATGGCGGAGTGGAAGGCCGCGGGCCGCGCCCAGCGCGAGCACGAGGACGACCTGTGGAACCGCTTCCGCGGAGCCCAGGACGTCTTCTTCGCCGCGCGCAGCTCGGTCTTCGCCGAGCGTGACGCCGAGCAGGCGGAGAATCTGAAGCTGAAGGAGGAGCTGGCCGAGGAGGCCGAGAAGCTCCTGCCGGTGACGGATCTCAAGGCCGCGCGGGCAGCGTTCCGCTCGATCAACGAGCGCTGGGAGGCCATCGGCCATGTGCCGCGGGACGCCCGGCCGAAGGTCGAGGGCCGGATGCACGCCGTCGAGCGCGCGATCCAGGACGCCGAGGAGACCGAGTGGCGCCGGACGAACCCGGAGGCACGCGCGCGTGCCGAGGGTCTGACCGGTCAGCTCCAGGCCGCCGTCGACAAGCTCAGGGGTCAGATCGAGCAGGCGCGCGCCCAGGGCAACAACGCGAAGGCCGACAAGCTGGAGCGTGAGCTGGAGGGCCGCCAGGCCCTGCTGGACCAGGCGCTGAAGGGTCTGCAGGAGTTCGGCGGCTGACGCCCGCTCCCGACGACGACAGCCGGAAGCCCCCGTACACACCGTGTACGGGGGCTTCTGCGTGCCCTGTGCGGGCCTTACGACGGCCGGCGGGCCGAGGTGACGCGGTAGACGTCGTAGACGCCCTCGACGCCGCGTACGGCCTTCAGGACGTGCCCCAGGTGCTTGGGGTCGCCCATCTCGAAGGTGAACCGGGAGGTGGCCACCCGGTCGCGGGAAGTCTGCACGGCCGCGGAGAGGATGTTGACGTGCTGGTCCGACAGCACGCGCGTGACGTCGGACAGCAGCCGGGAGCGGTCCAGGGCCTCGACCTGGATGGCGACCAGGAAGACCGAGGACTGGGTGGGCGCCCACTCGACCTCGAGGATGCGCTCCGGCTCCCGCGACAGTGACTCGACGTTGACGCAGTCGCTGCGGTGAACCGATACGCCACTGCCGCGCGTGACGAAGCCGATGATGGGGTCGCCTGGCACCGGCGTACAGCAGCGGGCGAGCTTGACCCACACGTCGTCGACGCCCTTGACGACGACACCGGGGTCGTTGCTGCTGCGGCGCTTGCGGGCGCGGCCGCGGGTCGGGACGGTCTCGTCGATCTCCTCGGTGGCCGCTTCCTCGCCGCCGAGGGCCTGCACCAGCTTCTGCACGATGTGCTGCGCGGAGACGTGGCCCTCGCCGATCGCCGCGTACAGCGCGGAGATGTCGGAGTAGCGCATCTCGTGCGCGAGCGTGACCAGGGAGTCGCCGGTGAGGATCCGCTGGATCGGCAGGTTCTGCTTGCGCATGGCCCGCACGATGGCGTCCTTGCCCTGCTCGATCGCCTCGTCGCGGCGCTCCTTGGAGAACCAGCCCCGGATCTTGTTGCGGGCGCGCGGCGACTTGACGAAGCCCAGCCAGTCACGGGACGGTCCGGCACCGGCCGCCTTGGAGGTGAAGACCTCGACCAGGTCGCCGTTGTCGAGGGTCGACTCCAGCGGGACGAGCCGGCCGTTGACGCGGGCTCCTATGGTGCGGTGACCGACCTCGGTGTGCACCGCGTAGGCGAAGTCCACCGGGGTGGCGCCGGCCGGGAGCGCGATGACGTCGCCCTTGGGTGTGAAGACGAAGACCTCGTTGCGGGACAGGTCGAAGCGCAGGGACTCCAGGAACTCGCCCGGGTCCTCGGTCTCCTTCTGCCAGTCCAGCAGCTGGCGCAGCCACGCCATGTCGTTGAGGTGGTCGTCCTTGCCCTTGCCGGCGGTCTTCGGCGCGTCGTTGCGCACCTTGGAGGCGCCGGCGACGGCCTCCTGCTTGTACTTCCAGTGCGCGGCGATGCCGTACTCGGCGCGGCGGTGCATGTCGAAGGTGCGGATCTGCAGTTCGACCGGCTTGCCGCTGGGTCCGATGACCGTCGTGTGCAGCGACTGGTACATGTTGAACTTGGGCATCGCGATGTAGTCCTTGAACCGCCCGGGAACGGGGTTCCAGCGGGCGTGGACGGTGCCCAGCGCGGCGTAGCAGTCGCGGACGGTGTCCACCAGGACGCGGATGCCGACCAGGTCGTAGATCTCCGCGAAGTCACGGCCGCGGACGATCATCTTCTGGTAGACGCTGTAGTAGTGCTTCGGGCGGCCGGTCACGGTGGCGCGGATGCGGGCGGCGCGCAGGTCGCCCTGGACCTCGTCGATCACCTTGGCCAGGTACTCGTCGCGCTTGGGGGCGCGCTCGGCGACGAGGCGCACGATCTCGTCGTACATCTTGGGGTAGAGGATCGCGAAGGCGAGGTCCTCCAGCTCCCACTTGATGGTGTTCATGCCCAGGCGGTGGGCGAGCGGCGCGTAGATCTCCAGGGTCTCGCGCGCCTTCTTCTCCTGCTTCTCGCGCTTGAGGTAGCGCATGGTGCGCATGTTGTGCAGGCGGTCGGCGAGCTTGATGACCAGGACGCGCGGGTCCTTGGCCATGGCGACGACCATCTTGCGCACGGTCTCGGCCTGTGCGGCCTCGCCGAACTTGACCTTGTCCAGCTTGGTGACGCCGTCGACAAGCAGGGCGACGACGTCGCCGAAGTCGCGGCGCAGGTCCTCTAGGCCGTACTCGGTGTCCTCGACGGTGTCGTGCAGCAGGCCGGCCATCAGGGTGGCCGGATCCATGCCCAGCTCGGCGAGGATGGTGGTGACGGCGAGCGGGTGCGTGATGTACGGGTCGCCGCTCTTGCGCTTCTGGCCGCGGTGCCAGCGCTCGGCGACCTGGTAGGCGCGCTCGATCTGGCGCAGCGTGGAGTTCTCGATCTTGGGGTCGTTGCTGCGGACTATCCGCAGCAGCGGTTCCAGGACCGGGTTGTAGGGGTTGGCGCGCTGGACGCCGAGGCGGGCCAGACGGGCGCGGACGCGGTTGGAGGAGCCGGAGCGGGCGGGCGGGGCAGCGGGCGTGCGGACCACGGGAGAGTTGACGGGCTGCTCGGGGGGCGCGGGCTTGGGGCGGGTCTCCTCGGCCGGCTTGTCGACGGGCGCCGACTGGGCGTGCTGGACCGGCCCGCGGGTGTCGTTCTTCGCGTGCGGCGCGGTCGGCGCGGGCTGCGCCGCGGATCCCGGGACGGGCTCGGGCTTGGCGGCGGTCAGGTGCTGGGCCTCGTCTGGCAAGAGGACTCCTCGTGCGCGATCCGGGTCCCCCGGTCAGGCTCCGGAGTCCCCATCGTAGCGAGCCTGGGCTCCAGGATCGCCTTCAGGCCACTGTGCGACCCGTGTACCCCGAAAACACAAGGGGCGGGCGCCGGATTCCTCCGGGCCCGCCTCTCGGGTGAACGACAGGTCGCTCAGACGGTGAGCAGCGCCTCCAGCGGGGCCTCACCGAGGGCGGCCTGCAGGCGTGGGCGGCCCTGGAGGAAGCTCAGCTCCATCAGCACCGCGGCGCCCGTGACCCGGGCACCCGCCCGCCGGATCAGCTGGACCGCGGCCTCGGCGGTGCCGCCGGTGGCGAGGACGTCGTCGACGATCAGAACGCGGTCGTCGGCGGTCAGGTCCTCGGCGTGCACCTCGATCTCGGCCGAGCCGTACTCCAGGTCGTAGGACTGGCCGAGGGTGGCGCCGGGCAGCTTGCCCGCCTTGCGCACCGGGATGAAGCCGAGGCCCGCGCGGACGGCGACGGGGGCGCCGAGGATGAACCCCCGCGCCTCCAGGCCGACGATCTTGGTGGCGCGGGTGCGCTCGGCGATCTCCGCGAACGCGTCGGTGAGCGCGGTGAACGCCGCCGGGTCCGCGAGCAGCGGGGTGATGTCCTTGAACATCACGCCCGGCTCCGGGTAGTCGGCCACGTCCCGGATACGGCTGAGCAGCAGCTCTCGCATCTCCGTCATCGGCGCTTCCCCGAGGGTCGGCCACGGCCGCGGTTGCGGGCGGCGGACTGGTCGCGGGGGCCGACGACCGCCGGTGCGGCGTCGTCGGAGTCGGCGGCACCGGTGCGGGCGCCGGCGAACTCCTCCTGGGAGCCGGCCTGGGCCCGCTTGGCCAGCACGCGCTTGCGCAGGGCCTTCATCTGCGGCTCGCGCTCCTTGAGGTCGGCGACGAGCGGCGTGGCGATGAAGATCGAGGAGTACGCACCGGCCGCGAGGCCGACGAACAGCGACAGGGAGATGTCGTTGAGCATGCCCGCGCCGAGGAAGCCGCCGCCGATGAACAGCAGGCCCGCGACCGGCAGCAGCGCGACCACCGTGGTGTTGATGGAGCGGACCAGGGTGCCGTTGATGGAGCGGTTCGCGACGTCGCTGTAGGTCCACCTGGTCTGCTTGGTGATGTCCTTCGTCTGCTCCTTGAGGCTGTCGAAGACGACGACCGTGTCGTAGAGCGAGTAACCGAGGATGGTCAGCAGACCGATCACCGTGCCCGGCGTGACCTCGAAGCCGACGAGGGCGTAGATGCCGGTGGTGATGGTGATGTCGTGGATCAGGGCGACGAGCGCGGCCACGGCCATGCGCCACTCGAAGGCGATCGCCAGGTAGATCACGACGAGGACCATGAAGATGCCCAGGCCCTGCCACGCCTTGTTGGCGATCTGCTCGCCCCAGCTGGGGCCGACCAGGTCGGCGTTGATCTTCTCCGCGTCGACCTTGAGGTCCTTGGCCAGCTCGTTCTTGATCTTGGTGGCGTCGCTGGTCTCGATGCCCGCGACCTGGATGCGCAGGCTGCCGTCACCGAGCTTCTGGACGATCGCGTCGTGGCCGGAGGCCTCCTGCGCGTAGTTCTCGGCGCCGGCGACCGAGACGGACATGTTCTTCGGGGTGGTGAAGACGGCACCGCCCTGGAACTCGATGCCCATGTTCAGGCCGCGCACCGCCAGGCCCAGGATGGCCGTGATGGTGATCAGGATCGAGACGCCGTACCAGATCTTGCGCTTGCCGATGAAGTCGTAGCCGATTTCGCCACGGTGGAGCCGGGCGCCGAGGTTGCCGAGCTTCGACATCTCTCACGCCTCCTTCGGGTCGACGGGGCCGGCGGCCGAACGGGAGGAACGACGAGTACTGCGCAGCGGCGGCTTGGCGCCCAGGCTCCTGGGGTCGAGTCCGGACCACTTGTGGCCGTCGGCGAAGAACTTCCGGCGGGCCAGGAGCGTCAGCAGCGGCTTGGTGAACAGGAACACCACGACGACGTCGAGCACGGTGGTCAGACCGAGCGTGAACGCGAAGCCCTGCACCTTGCCGACCGTCACGATGAACAGCACCGCGGCGGCGAGGAAGGAGACGAAGTCGGAGACGAGGATGGTGCGCCGGGCACGCGGCCAGCCGCGCTCCACAGCGGGGCGCAGCGAGCGGCCCTCGCGGATCTCGTCCCGGACCCGTTCGAAGTACACGATGAACGAGTCCGCGGTGATGCCGATGGCGACGATGGCACCGCACACGGCCGGCAGGTTCAGCGCGAAGCCGATGGCCGGGCCGAGCAGCGCCATGATCACGTAGGTGAGCGCGGCGGACACCAGCAGCGAGGCGCAGGCGATCAGTGCCAGGCCGCGGTAGTAGACCACCAGGTAGATCACGACCAGGGCGAGTCCGATCGCGCCGGCGATCAGACCTGCCTTGAGCTGCTCACCGCCGAGCGCCGCGGTCACCGTGGTGACGCTGTCCTCCTTGAAGGTCAGCGGCAGGGCGCCGTAGGACAGCATGTTGGCGAGGCTCTGCGCCTCGTCCTGGGAGAAGTGACCGGTGATCTCGGCGCTGCCGCCGGTCAGTGCCTCGCGGACGAACGGGTCGGAGACGACGTTGCCGTCGAGCACGATCGCGAACTGGTTCTGCGGGGTCTGCTGCTGGGCCAGCTTGCCGGTGATGTCGGCGAACTTCTTCGCGCCCTTGGAGGTGAACTCCATGGTGACGGTCCAGCCGGAGGCGTTCTGCGTGTTGAAGACGGCCTGCGCCTTCTTCACGTCGGTGCCGTCCACGCCGGCCGGGCCGAGGACGTACTTCTGCCACTGGCCGCTGGAGTTGCCGCACGCCAGGGTCGGGTCGCCGGGCTTGGCGCCCTTGCCGGCCGCGGCGCGCTGGTCCGGCTTGGAGCAGTCCAGAGCCGCGAACCGCGCCTGGAGCTTGGAGGTGGCGTCAGCGGGAGCGCTGCCCGACGGCGAGGGAGACGCCTTGGAGCCGCCGGAGCTGCTCGCGGACGGCGTGGCGTCCGCCTTGAGCGCGTCGGAGACGGCGCGTCCCTGGGAGGTGGCGCTCGCCGACGAGGTGGCGGACGGCGAGGACGATCCCTTGCCGGTCGCCTCCGGCTTGTCCGAGGCCTTGCCATTGGCCTTGCCGCTCGGCGACGCCGAGGCGTTGCCGGTGCCGCTCGGCGTCGGGGTCGCCGTGCCGGGGCCGGAGAGCTCGGTGGCCAGGACGGGGCGGAAGTAGAGCTTGGCGGTGGTGCCGACCTGCTGGCGCGCCTGCTCGGAGTTCGTGCCCTTGGGGATGTTGACGATGATGTTGCGATTGCCCTGGGTCTGGACCTCGGACTCCGACACACCAAGACCGTTGACGCGGCGCTCCATGATCTCGACCGCGGTGTCCATGTTGGTCTTGTTGATCGCGGACTCCTGGCCGGCCTCGGGGACCGCCCGGAGCGTGATGCTCGTACCGCCGGCAAGGTCGATGCCCAGGCGCGGGGTGGTGTGCCCGGAGGCGAACATCCCGCCGGTGAGCGCCACGATGGCGATCAGGATCAGGGCCAGCGCGCGCCACGGCTTGCTCTGGGCGCTCGCGCTCCGGCCCTTTCTAGGTGCTGCCACCTTCTCGTACTCCCTCTCGGGCCGCTCCGCGCCGGGTCAGCGCTGCGGCGGCCATGACATGGTTGGGACCCCCTGCGAGAAGCGCACGTCGCACAGGGCACGCGCGACGGTCGTGGCGCGTGCCCCGGGGACGCGACTACTTCGCGTCGGTGTCGCCCTCGGACTTCTTCGGCTCTTCGTCGGCCTGAGCCTTCGCCTCGGCCGCGTCGGCCTTGTCCTCGGCGGCCTTGATCGCGTCGTCGCCTCGCTCGGCGGCGTCCTGCTTACCGAGGTCGATCTTGCCCTCGGAGGCGGCAGCGGCGGACTCGTCGTCTTCGGTGAGGGAGGACGCGTCGTCGGGGACGATGTCGGCGTCGGACTTCAGGTCGTGCTCGACGCCGTGGACGATGCGGTTGTACTCGTCGTCGCTCAGGACGGCGCCGATCGAGTTCTTCGCGAAGAGGAGCTCGATACCGGGACCGGCGTCAAGGAGGACCGTCTCCTCGTTCACCTCCTTGACCGTCGCGTACATGCCCCCGATGGTGCGGACGCCGGAACCGGGTTGCATGTGGTTCCGCATGTCCGCGGCCTGCTGCTGCTTCCTCTTGGCGGAGCGGGTCATCAGGAACATGGCCCCGATGAGCACGATGAACGGGAGGAGGGTCACGAGACTCACGGGTCGGTACTTCCTTCACACGACCGCGATGGTGAGCGGCCTGATGGCTGGGGGTGTATGGGGGCTGCCGTCACAGGCGGCATCGGCGGAGTCTAAGCGAGTCCGCGCGCAAGGAACAACGCTCAGCATGGCACCTGGGTTCCTGCGCCCGCCAATCCCTCGCCGATGTCCCTCCGTCATGCACCGTCTCCTGCTGTCATGCCCCGAACAGATCTGCTTGTCCGTTTCCGGCCGCCGAGGAGCGGGGCGGGGTCAGGCCGAGGTGGGCCCAGGCGGCCGGCGTGGCGACACGGCCACGCGGGGTGCGGGCCAGCAGACCGTCGCGTACCAGGAAGGGTTCGGCCACCTCCTCGACCGTCTCCCGCTCCTCCCCCACCGCGACCGCCAGGGTCGACAGGCCGACGGGGCCACCGCCGAAGAGCTTCAGCAGCGCCTGCAGCACGGCCCGGTCCAGGCGGTCCAGGCCGCGCGCGTCGACTTCGTAGACGGCGAGGGCGGCGGCGGCGATGTCGCGGGTGATCAGGCCGTCGGCCTTGACCTGCGCGTAGTCGCGTACGCGGCGCAGCAGCCGGTTGGCGATACGGGGCGTGCCGCGGGAGCGGCCGGCGATCTCGGCGGCGCCGTCGGGGTCGATCTCGACGTCCAGCAGCTGCGCCGAGCGGTGTACGACGCGCTCCAGCTCGTGCGGCTCGTAGAACTCCATGTGCGCGGTGAAGCCGAAGCGGTCGCGCAGCGGGGGCGGCAGCAGGCCCGCGCGGGTGGTGGCGCCGACCAGGGTGAAGGGAGGCAGTTCGAGCGGGATGGCGGTGGCGCCGGGGCCCTTGCCGACGATCACGTCGACGCGGAAGTCCTCCATGGCCATGTACAGCATCTCCTCGGCGGGCCGCGACATGCGGTGGATCTCGTCGAGGAAGAGCACCTCGCCCTCCTGAAGGGAGGACAGGATCGCGGCGAGGTCGCCGGCGTGCTGGATGGCGGGTCCCGAGGTGATGCGGATGGGGGCGCCCATCTCGGCCGCGATGATCATCGACAGGGTGGTCTTGCCCAGGCCGGGGGCGCCGGAGAGCAGCACGTGGTCGGCGGTGGCGCCGCGCGCGCGGGCGGCGCGCAGCACCAGGTCGAGCTGTTCGCGCACCTTTTCCTGGCCGATGAACTCGCCCAGGTCCTTGGGGCGCAGGGCGGCCTCGACGGCCTGGTCCTCACGGTCGGCGACAGAGTCCACCAGCCGATCGGGGGCGGGGGTGTCGGTGGCGTCGTCCCAGTTCATGTGGTGTGCCTTCGGCTATCGGGGTCAGCGGGCGCGATGCGGTCAGCGGGCGCGGTTCAGGGTCTGCAGGGCGGCCTTCAGCAGCTGCCCGACCTGGGGCGTGCCGCCCGCGGCCTCGGCCTGGGGTGCGACGGCGGTCACCGCCTCGTCGGCCTCCCTGGTCGCGTAGCCCAGCCCGATCAGGGCGGCGTGCAGCTGGTCGCGCCAGCCCTGGGAGACCGGGGCGCCGACGGCGGGCGCCCCGACGGGCTCGCCGAGCCGGTCCTTCAGCTCCAGCAGCAGCTTCTGGGCGCCCTTCTTGCCGATGCCGGGGACGGCGGTGAGCGCCTTCTCGTCACCGGTGGCGACGGCGCGGCGCAGCGCGTCCGGGGTGTGCACGGCGAGCATCGCCTGGGCCAGGCGCGGTCCGACTCCGCTCGCTGTCTGCAGCAGCTCGAAGACCTGGCGCTCGTCGTCGTCGGTGAAGCCGTACAGGGTGAGGGAGTCCTCGCGGACGACGAGGGACGTGTGCAGCTTGGCGGGCTGGCCCATCCGCAGCGTGGACAGTGTGTTCGGCGTGCACTGGACGGCCATGCCGACCCCGCCGACCTCCACCACCGCGGCGTCGGGGGCGAGCGCGGCGACCGTGCCGCTGACGAAGGCGATCATGCCGTACGGCCTTTCGATACGGGGACGGTGTGCCGGGCGACGGCCTGCTGGAGCCGGTTCTGGGCGGGGGCGCGCCAGATGTGGCAGATGGCGAGCGCGAGGGCGTCGGCGGCGTCGGCGGGCTTGGGCGGCGAGGCGAGTCTGAGCAGCCGGGTGACCATGGCCCCGACCTGTGCCTTGTCGGCGCGGCCGCTGCCGGTGACGGCGGCCTTGACCTCGCTGGGGGTGTGCAGGGCGACCGGGATGCCGCGGCGGGCGGCGCACAGCATGGCGACGGCGCTGGCCTGGGCGGTGCCCATGACCGTGCGTACGTTGTGCTGGCTGAAGACGCGCTCGACGGCGACGAACTCCGGCCGGTGCTCGTCCAGCCACTGCTCGATGCCCTGCTCGACGGCGAGGAGGCGGTGGCTGAGGTCGTCGCCCGCCGGTGTGCGGACGACTCCGACGCCGAGCATGGTGAGCGGGCGGCCCGCGACCCCCTCGACGACGCCGACACCGCACCGCGTCAGTCCGGGGTCCACCCCCAATACGCGCACCGCGCCCCTCCCTCGGATCCCTCGATCACCTGTTTGTGCAGGCTATCGGGTCCCACTGACAATGACGGCGGGCCGGTGGACGTGTCCCACCGGCCCGCCGCCATTGCGCTCGTTTCAGCGGAGCGTCACGCGTCGACCTTCTCCATGACCTCGTCGCTGACGTCGAAGTTGGCGAAGACGTTCTGCACGTCGTCGCTGTCCTCGAGCGCGTCGATCAGCTTGAAGATCTTCTTGGCGCCCTCCTCGTCCAGCTCGACCTGCATGGTCGGGACGAAGTTGGCCTCGGCGGAGTCGTAGTCGATGCCGGCGTCCTGCAGGGCGGTGCGCACGGCGACCAGGTCGGTGGCCTCGCTGATGACCTCGAAGGTCTCACCGAGGTCGTTGACCTCCTCGGCACCGGCGTCCAGGACGGCGCCGAGGACGTCGTCCTCGCTCAGCTCACCCTTGGGGACGATCACCACGCCCTTGCGGTTGAACAGGTACGACACCGAGCCCGGGTCGGCCATGGAGCCGCCGTTGCGGGTCATGGCGACGCGGACCTCGGAGGCGGCGCGATTGCGGTTGTCGGTGAGGCACTCGATGAGCACCGCGACACCGTTCGGGCCGTAACCCTCGTACATGATCGTCTCGTAGTCGGCGCCGCCGGCCTCCAGGCCCGCGCCGCGCTTGACCGCGGAGTCGATGTTCTTGTTCGGGACCGACGACTTCTTCGCCTTCTGGATGGCGTCGTACAGCGTCGGGTTGCCCTCGGGGTCCGCGCCGCCCATGCGCGCCGCGACCTCGACGTTCTTGATCAGCTTCGCGAAGAGCTTGCCGCGCTTGGCGTCGATCACGGCTTTCTTGTGCTTCGTCGTGGCCCATTTAGAGTGGCCGGACATCTGCCTGTCTCCTTCGCGTAACCAATCTCTGTACGAACGCCTGGAATCCTACAAGGACTACGGCGTCCCGTTCGCGCGCACCATGTCGACGAACAGCGAGTGCACGCGGTGGTCGCCGGTCAGCTCCGGGTGGAACGACGTGGCGAGCGCGTTGCCCTGACGGACGGCGACGATGTGGCCCTCGTGCTCGGCGAGCACCTCGGCGCCGGCGCCGACGGACTCCACCCAGGGGGCGCGGATGAAGACGCCCTCGACGGGAGCGCCTTCGACGCCCCGGACGTCGACCGACGCCTCGAAGGACTCGTTCTGGCGGCCGAAGGCGTTGCGGCGCACGATCATGTCGATGCCGCCGATCGTCTCCTGGCCCGAGCGCGGGTCGAGGATCTTGTCGGCGAGCATGATCATGCCGGCGCAGGTGCCGTAGACGGGCATGCCGGCCCGCACGCGTGCGCGCAGGGGCTCCATCAGGCCGAACAGGACGGCCAGCTTGGAGATGGTGGTGGACTCGCCGCCGGGGAGGACGAGACCGTCGACCTCGGCGAGCTCTTCGGGGCGCCGCACCGGCCTGGCCACGGCGTCGGCCGCGGCCAGGGCGATGAGGTGCTCCCGGACGTCGCCCTGGAGAGCCAGGACGCCGATGACAGGAGTGTTCATGAGTGGCTTACCTGTAGTGGCGTGACCGGGGTGCTCACCAGCCGCGGTTGGCGTAGCGCTCGGTCTCGGGGAGGGTGTCGCAGTTGATGCCGACCATGGCCTCGCCGAGGTTGCGGGACGCGTCCGCGATGATCTTCGGGTCGTCGTAGAAGGTGGTGGCCTTCACGATGGCGGCGGCGCGCTTGGCCGGGTCGCCGGACTTGAAGATGCCGGAGCCGACGAACACGCCCTCGGCGCCGAGCTGGCGCATCAGGGCCGCGTCGGCCGGGGTGGCGACGCCACCGGCGGAGAAGAGGACCACCGGGAGCTTGCCCAGCTCGGCGACCTCCCTGACCAGCTCGTAGGGGGCGCGCAGCTCCTTGGCGGCGGCGTACAGCTCGTTGTTGTCGTAGCCGCGCAGGCGGGCGATCTCGTTCTTGATCTGGCGCAGGTGGCGGACGGCCTCGACGACGTTGCCGGTGCCGGCCTCACCCTTGGAGCGGATCATCGCGGCACCCTCGGCGATACGGCGCAGGGCCTCGCCCAGGTTGGTGGCGCCACAGACGAAGGGGGTGGTGAAGGCCCACTTGTCGGAGTGGTTGACCTCGTCGGCCGGGGTGAGCACCTCGGACTCGTCGATGTAGTCGACGCCGAGGGACTGCAGGACCTGGGCCTCGACGAAGTGGCCGATGCGGGACTTGGCCATGACCGGGATGGAGACGGCGTCGATGATGCCCTCGATCATGTCCGGGTCGGACATGCGGGCCACGCCGCCGTCCTTGCGGATGTCGGCCGGGACCCGCTCGAGGGCCATGACGGCGACGGCGCCCGCGTCCTCGGCGATCTTCGCCTGCTCCGGCGTGACGACGTCCATGATCACGCCGCCCTTGAGCTGCTCGGCCATGCCGCGCTTGACGCGGGCGGTACCGATCTCGGGAGCCTGGTTCTCGGTGCTGGACACGGGTGACCTCACTGAAGGAAAAGAGGGGTTACTGCAGCACTGAGGAAACGTGACGGGACCAGTCCACAGCAAGGGCCAATGAAAACCCGGTGGCTCCTTTTGGCCGGAAGCGGTCTGTCCGGAACGGAATCGTATGCGGAGGACGGTGCGCGCTGCCGGGGCCGGCCGGGGTCAGGCGGAGCGGTCCGCCAAGGGGGACGGGGGCTCGTCGTCCATTTCGAAGGCCATCGGGAACGGGGCGTGGCCGGCGAGGCGGAACCAGCGGACCTTGCGGTGCTCGCGCAGGCGGCGGGCCGCGCCGACCGCGTCGTTGTGGAAGCGGCGGGCCATCGGGACGCGGCGCACGGCCTCCGTCAGCTCGTGGGCCGCCTGCTCTCCCCCGGGCGCCTCGCGGACGGCCTCCAGCTGCTCGCGTTCGGCGAACACCGCGCGCAGCGCCTGGCTCAGGTCGCTCTCGGCGACCTCGCGCTGCTCCTCCTCGGCCTGCCGGGCGGCGTGCGCGGCCTCGTACAGCACGATCGACGCGGCCGGGTCCAGCACACCCGAGGTCGCCACCTCCTGCGCCACCGAGGCCCGCCGCAGCAGCTGGGCGTCCAGGGAGGCGCGGGCGGCGTCGATCCGCGCGTGCAGCCGGTCCAGCCGCCCCGCGGTCCAGCTCAGGTAGAGGCCGATCGCGACAAGGACGACGAGGGTCCAGATGAGGGTTGCGGTCACGGGCGGCCACCTTACCGGCGCGGCACCCGCGGACCTCCGGCCCGTACGGCCCTGCGGGCATCACCGGGGCCTGCCACCGGCTGCCTCGTCCGCGCGCCGTGGAAACCCGCCCTGGCAAGGCCCTCTCAGTCCCGCGCCAGCCCCCACCGGGCCCGCAGTCCCGTCGGCCCCGTGTCCTCCGCGGCCACCGCGGCCGCGCCGGCCGTCACCGTCTCGTACACCGACAGGATGTCCGCGCCGACCGTGGACCAGTCGAAGCGGCGGACATGGGCGCTGCCGCGCTCGCGCAGTTCCGCCAGGCGAGCCGGGTCCTCCAGCAGCCGTACGGCGGCCTCGGCGAGCGCGTCGGCGTCCTCGTTGGCGAACAGCTCGCCCGCCTTGCCCTGGTCGAGCACCTGGGCGAAGGCGTCGAGGTCGGAGGCGAGCACGGGCGCGCCCGCCGACATCGCCTCGACCAGGATGATCCCGAAACTCTCGCCGCCGGTGTTGGGCGCGACGTACAGGTCGACGGAGCGCAGGAAGCGGGCCTTGTCCCCGTCGCTGACCATGCCGAGGAACTCCACCCGGGAGCGCAGCTCGGCCGGCAGCGAGGCCACCGCTTCCTCCTCGTCGCCCCGCCCGGCGACCAGCAGCCGGGTCTGCGGCCGGACTGCGAGGATCTTGGGCAGCGCCCTCATCAGCACCGGCAGGCCCTTGCGGGGTTCGTCGATACGGCCGATGAAGCCGAGGGTGTCGCCCTGCCACGCGGGGTTGGGCTCGGCCTTGGCGAAGAAGTCGACGTCCACGCCGTTCGGGATGACGACGGCGTCCCCGCCGAGGTGCTCCACCAGCGTGCGCCGCGCGTACTCGCTCACCGCGATCCGCGCGCTGATCTTCTCCAGCGCGGCCTGCAGGATGGCGTACGCGGCGATCATCGCCTTGGAGCGCGGGTTGGAGGTGTGGAAGGTGGCGACCATCGGACCGCGCGCCGCCCAGCAGGTCAGCAGGCCCAGCGACGGCGAGGTCGGCTCGTGGATGTGCACGACGTCGAACGCGCCGTCGTGCAGCCAGCGCCGCACCCGCGCGGCGGACAGGAAACCGAAGTTGAGGCGGGCGACGGAGCCGTTGTACGGCACCGGCACCGCACGCCCCGCGGAGACGACGTACGGCGGCAGGGGCGTGTCGTCGTCGGCCGGGGCAAGCACGGACACCTCGTGGCCGAGCCGGACGAAGTACTCGGCGAGGTCGCGGATGTGGAACTGGACGCCGCCGGGCACGTCCCAGGAGTACGGGCAGACGATGCCGATCCTCACGCGGTCCCCTTCGACGGGTCGAGATCAGCGAGCCACAACCGCTGCAGCATGTGCCAGTCCTCCGGATGGTCGGCGATCCCCGTGGCGAAGGCGTCGGCCAGCGCCTGTGTCATGGAGGACGTCTTCTCCGCGCGCGTGCCTGACTCGGGGACGTCGATCGGGGGATGCACCCGGCCCCGCATGACCGGCGAGTCGTCGTACCACAGGGTCACCGGCAGCAGCAGGGCGCCGGTCTGCTGGGCCAGCAGGGCGGGTCCGGCGGGCATCCGGGCCGTGTCGCCGAAGAAGTCGACCTCGACCCCGGAGGAGGACAGGTCGCGATCGGAGACCAGGCAGACCAGGCCGCCGTCGCGCAGCCGGCGCGCGAGCGTGCCGAAGGCGGTCCCGCCGCTGTGCGGCAGGACCTCCATGCCCAGGCCCTCGCGGTAGGCGACGAAGCGGTCGTAGAGCGTCTCCGGCTTGAGGCGCTCGGCGACCGTGGTGAACGGGATGCCGAGCTTCGTGGTGACCCAGGCGCCGGCCAGGTCCCAGTTGGCCAGGTGCGGCAGGGCGAGTATCACGCCCTTGCCGGCGGCCATGCCCTCGGTGAGGTAGTGCAGGTCCTTGGGGTCGAAGCCGGCCTTGATGCGCTCGGTGCTCCAGGCCGGCAGCCGGAAGGACTCCATCCAGTAGCGCAGATAGGAGCGCATGCCCGCGCGGGAGAGCTCGGCGAGCCGTTCCGGGCTCGCGCCGGGCACCACGCGCGCGTAGTTGGACTCCAGCCGCTCGACGCCCTTGCCGCGCTGCTTCCAGGCGAGGTCGGCGACGGCCCGGCCGAGGCGCACCGCTGCCGGCTCGGGGAGTTTCTTCACGGTGCCCCAGCCGAGGCCGTACAGGGCGTCGGTCAGCCGCTCCTGGGCGCTCACTTCGCCGTCTCCCTCCCCTGCGGCTCACCGGGCGTCGCGGCGGCCGCGGCCTCCGCCTCCGCCGACTCGCGGCGCACGGTGACGACCCGCTGGATCAGCGTGACGAGGCTGCCGACGGCGACGATCCACAGCGCGACCGGCAGCAGGTACTGGATGCCCGGCACCCCGAACTTGTGCAGGCCCGCGAAACCGGCCGCGACCAGCGAGATCACCAGCCGCTCGGCCCGCTCGACGAGCCCGTTGACGGCGACCGGCAGCCCGATCGACTCGCCGCGCGCCTTGGTGTAGGACACCACCTGACCGCTGGCCAGGCAGAAGATCGACACCGCGCACAGCACGTTGTCGTCGCCGTGTCCGGCGTACCAGAGCGCGAAGCCGCCGAAGATCGCGCCGTCGGCGACCCGGTCGAGCGTGGAGTCCAGGAAGGCGCCCCAGCGGCTGGAGCGGCCCAGCTGGCGCGCCATGTTGCCGTCGACCAGGTCGGAGAAGACGAAGAGCGTGATCACGACCGTGCCCCAGAAGAACTCGCCCCGGGGGTAGAAGACCAGCGCTCCGGCGATCACTCCGGCGGTGCCGATCAGCGTGACCGCGTCGGGGCTGACCCCCCGGCGGATGAGAAACGCGGCGAACGGCGTGAGAACACGCGTGAAGAAAGCACGCGCGTACTTGTTCAGCATGGCCTTCCCGACTGGTCGGTGTCGCCGTGCGGCCCCTGCTGGCCACCGGCTGGCCCATCGTAGCCACGCGCGCGTACGGGCGAGGGCCGGGCACCCGCAGCCGTGTCACACATCGGCGCACGCCGGGCGCCGCCGCGCTCGCGTCCCTCGTATGGACGCGGCGTTACGGGAGTGGAAAGCTCGAAGGACGCGGGCGTCGCCGGAGCCGCCCACACGCGGCCTCCCGCGTGTCCGCGCCCACAGTGACCTCACCGTGCACGGGAGGCAGGATCATGGGCGACAAGGCACAATCCCACCCCGGAGCCGCCGGCAGGGCTACGGCGGCCGACCACCCCGCGTCCATTCGGAATGTGGTGCTGGTCGGCCACTCCGGATCGGGCAAGACGACTCTGGTGGAGGCTCTCGCGCTGACCGCGGGAGCGGTGAACCGGGCGGGCCGCGTGGAGGACGGCGGCACCGTCTCCGACCACGACGACATCGAGCACCGCCAGCAGCGCTCGGTGCAGCTGTCCCTGGTACCCGTCGAATGGGACAGCATCAAGATCAATCTGCTGGACACCCCGGGATACGCCGACTTCGTCGGGGAACTGCGGGCCGGTCTGCGCGCGGCGGACGCGGCCCTCTTCGTCGTCTCGGCCTCCGACGGGGTGGACGGCTCGACGCGCATGGTGTGGGACGAGTGCGCGGCCGTCGGCATGCCGCGCGCGATCGTCGTCACGCACCTGGAAGCGGCCCGCGCGGACTTCGAGGAGATGACCCGGATCTGCGCCGAGGCGTTCGGCGGTGACGACCCCGACGCCGTGCTGCCGCTGTACCTGCCCCTGCACGGCTCCCAGGGACCCGACGGGCACGCGCCCGTGACCGGTCTGGTCGGGCTGCTGACGCAGAAGCTGTTCGACTACTCCTCCGGTGAGCGCAAGGAGTCCGAACCCGGCGAGGACCAGCTGCCGGACCTCACCGAGGCCCGCAACCGGCTGATCGAGGGGATCATCGCCGAGAGCGAGGACGAGACCCTCATGGACCGCTATCTCGGCGGCGAGCAGGTCGAGCTGAAGACACTGATCCAGGACCTGGAGCGGGCCGTGGCACGCGGCACGTTCTTCCCCGTCCTGGCCGCCGCCCCGGCCGCCGAGGGCGCCAAGCAGGGCATCGGCACGGTGGAGCTGCTGGAGCTGATCACCGGCGGGTTCCCGACCCCCTTCGAGCACCCCACGCCCGCGGTGACCACCATCGACGGCGCGCCGCGCGAGCTGAAGCCGTGCGACACCGACGGACCGCTGGTCGCCGAGGTCGTCAAGACCTCCTCCGATCCCTACGTCGGCCGGATCTCCCTGGTCCGCGTCTTCTCCGGCACCCTGCGCCCCGACCAGACCGTCCACGTCTCCGGGCACGGCCTGGCCGACCGCGGTCACGAGGACCACGACGTCGACGAGAAGATCGGCGCCCTGTCCGCCCCGTTCGGCAAGCAGCAGCGGCCGGTGGCGCACGCCGTCGCGGGCGACCTGGTGTGCGTGGCCAGGCTCAGCCGCGCCGAGACCGGTGACACGCTCTCCGCCAAGGACGATCCGCTGCTGATGGAGCCCTGGCAGATGCCGGACCCGCTGCTGCCGCTGGCCATCCAGGCGCACAGCAAGGCCGACGAGGACAAGCTGTCCCAGGGCCTGGCGCGGCTGGTCGCCGAGGACCCGACGATGCGCCTGGAACAGAACCAGGACACCCACCAGGTGGTGCTGTGGTGCCTGGGCGAGGCGCACGCCGACGTCGCGCTGGAGCGGCTGCGCAGCCGCTACGGAGTCCAGGTCGACGTCGTACCGCACCAGGTGTCGCTGCGGGAGACCTTCGCGAACAAGTCGGCCGGGCGCGGCCGGCACGTGAAGCAGTCCGGCGGGCACGGGCAGTACGCCATCTGCGAGATCGAGGTGGAACCGCTGCCGGGCGGCTCGGGCATCGAGTTCGTCGACAAGGTGGTCGGCGGGGCCGTCCCCCGGCAGTTCATCCCGTCGGTGGAGAAGGGTGTGCGGGCGCAGGCGGCCAAGGGGGTCGTGGCCGGCCACCCGCTGATCGACGTGCGGGTCACGCTGCTCGACGGCAAGGCGCACTCGGTGGACTCCTCCGACGCTGCGTTCCAGACCGCCGGCGCGCTCGCCCTGCGGGAGGCCGCTGCCGACGCGAAGATCCATCTGCTGGAGCCGGTGGCCGAGGTGTCCGTGCTGATTGGCGACGAGTACGTGGGCGCCGTGATGAGCGACCTGTCCGGCCGGCGTGGCCGGGTCCTGGGCACCGAGCAGACCAGCGGCGGGCGCACCCTGGTGCGGGCCGAGGTCCCCGAGATCGAGATCGGGCGGTACGCCATCGATCTGCGGTCGATGTCCCACGGCACGGCGCGCTTCGACCGCCGCTACGTGCGGCACGAGCCGATGCCGGCGCAGGTCGCCGAACGGATCCGGGAACAGGAGCGCGCGGCTTCATAGTTGGCACCGCCCGCGCACAACCGGCGTGCGGGCGGGGCGCTTCCGGCTCGGCGGGCGGCTCCTTCAGCCGTCCGCCGACGGATGTCAGTGTGTGCGGATACGCTGATGACCTGATCAACAGGTGTGCGCAGGACGGAAGTCGGGAAGGCCGCAGAAGCGAGCAATGCGGCGACCGGGGGTGGGGATGAGCGTGGACGGCGGTTACGCGGACTTCTTCGGGCCACAGGTGCCGCGCACCGGCGACGCGGGCCAGACGGCGACGTTCGCGCTGGCCTCCGCGGCCTACCGGGACAACCCGATGGAGGAGATGAAGAAGGCCGACAACGAGTGGCACCAGTCGGAGGTGAAACCCGGCAAGCTCGCGCTGTTCCGGCCGAACCTGGGCGAGGCGTTCGCCCGCGCGGTCGTGGACCGCATGATCGGCGAGGGCCGCAAGCCGCTCATCCAGTCCTTCGGCGCCGAACCGCAGGTGGTCGTCGAGCACTGCCTGGCGGCGAACAACATCCGCCGGGACCGCGACAACCGGCTCACCGCGGCGATCGTGCTGTGCGGAGTGCTCTTCCTGCCCGGGTTCCTGGTCTGGCTGCTGGTCTTCCAGATCCGCACCACCATCGACAAGACGGACAACAGGCGTGCCTCGGCGCTGGCGACCACGCTGCTCGTCGCGGTGGCCGCGCTCGCCGTGGTCTTTCTGCTCCGCATGCCGTTCAGCGGCTTCTGGGGCTGGTACGCCCGCGCCGCCGTGGTGATGCCGGTGGTCGGCTGGTTCTGGGCCCGGCGGATCTGCGAGCGCACCGCCGTGGACCTCCGGGAGCGCTGGAACAGCCTGCTGTCGGGCAGCAGCGTCGGCGCCAAGGTGCCCGAGGCCGTGCCCACCGGCCCGCGTGAGACCGCCGCCGAGCAGCTGCGCCAGTCCCTGGCCCGGCTCGGCGCCGAGCAGCAGTCGAACTCGGTCTTCTACGCAGGCCCCAAGGGCATCCTCGGCATGGGCACCCGCTGGGGCTCGTGGCAGCTCGCCGAGGAGCTGGTGCCGGCCGATCCCGGCCGGGAGATCCACCCCTTCCGCAGCTGGGACGTGATCCGCTCGATCCACGACCAGCTGCGCATGCTGGAGCGCGGCCCGCTGAACACCGGCGGCTTCCCCGCCCCGTCGATACGGCACTGGGTCGTCACGCCGATCGGTGAGAACGCCAAGGAGGTGGCCCGGCCGTCGGGCACGGACGTCGAGGCCTACCAGGTCAAGTCGCACGCGATACAGGACATCTGCAACAAGCAGCAGTTCGGCGCGGGTGACCGGCACTACCTGGGCGTGCAGTGGACGCTGTGGGACGGGCAGCTGGTGATCACCATGCTGATCACCGTGACGGTGCTGCACGCGACGCTGCGCATCGAGGTCACCGGGCATGCGCTGGGTCCGGTCAATCCGCTGTTCACGACCAAGCCGGAGGCGCCGACCAAGGAGGTCGCCAAGTCCTTCAAGCCGTGGGAGACCCGCAAGATCAACCTGCCCCTGGTCACCACCAACGAGGTGGTACGGCTCGCGGTGCGGGCGCCGCTGACCTGGTATCCCCCGGCACTGAAGTGGCTCGGCGGCACGATAGGGCTGCCGGAGCCGTTCGGTCTGCGGCACGCGTGGGCGGACCAGCCGTGGCGGCACCGCTTCATGGCGGACGACGCGCTGCGGGCGGCGACGCCGGTCCTGCGCGTGGTGCACGCGGCGGCGATCAAGGTGCTGGAGGAGAACGGGGCGGACACGGAGAAGTTCGGCACGCGCTCGGCGTTCCTCAGCACGGCGGTCCAGGACGCGTCGCCGAAGAAGGCGGACGTCTACGACGCGTGAGCGGTGCCCGCAGCCGCGCAGGCTGCGGGCAGCCCGGTCACATCACGCCGCCGGCCAGGCCTCCGCGAGCATCTTGCGGGTGTCGGCCAGGAGCTGCGGCAGCACCTTCGTATGTCCGACCACCGGCATGAAGTTGGTGTCGCCGCCCCACCGGGGGACGATGTGCTGGTGCAGGTGGGCCGCGATGCCCGCGCCGGCCACCGAGCCCTGGTTCATGCCGATGTTGAAGCCGTGCGCGCCGGAGGCGGTGCGCAGCGCCGTCATGGCCTGCTTGGTCAGCTCGGCGAGCTCCGCGGTCTCGGTCTCCGTGAGGTCGGTGTAGTCGGCGACGTGGCGGTACGGCACGGTCATGAGGTGGCCGCCGTTGTACGGGTAGAGGTTGAGCACCGCGTACACCTGCTTGCCCCGCCTGACGATGAGCCCGTCCTCGTCGGACTTGGCCGGGAGTGAGCAGAAGGGGCAGCCGTCGTCCGCCCCCGGGCCGGTCGGCTTGTTCTCGCCCTGGATGTAGGCCATCCGGTGGGGCGTCCACAGGCGCTGGAACGCGTCCTGCGTCCCCACTCCGATCTGCTGTTCCGGCTCACTCGTCATGCGTGCAGCATATGGCGTCCGGGTGAGGGACAGGGCAAGGCCCCCGGCGACATCGAGTCACCGGGGACCTGCTCAAGCGGGGTCAGATCTGCGCCCGCTCCTCGACGACCTTCCTGATCTTCGCGATGGCCTCGTCGAACGGGATGCCGTTCTCCTGGGAGCCGTCGCGGTAGCGGAAGGACACCGTGTTGTGGCCCATGTCCTCGTCGCCCGCGATGACCATGAACGGCACCTTCTGCTTCTGGGCGTTGCGGATCTTCTTCTGCATACGGTCGGAGGAGGAGTCCACCTCGACCCGCAGGCCCTTCTCCTTCGCGGCCTTCGCCCACTGCTGGAGGTAGTCGACGTGGGCGTCGCCGATCGGGATGCCGATCGCCTGGACGGGGGCGAGCCAGGCCGGGAAGGCGCCGGCGTAGTGCTCCAGGAGCACCGCGAAGAACCGCTCGATGGAGCCGAACAGCGCGCGGTGGATCATCACCGGACGCTGCTTGGTGCCGTCCGCGCCGGTGTACTCCAGGTCGAACCGCTCGGGCAGGTTGAAGTCGAGCTGGATGGTCGACATCTGCCAGGTGCGGCCGATGGCGTCCTTGGTCTGCACGGAGATCTTCGGGCCGTAGAACGCGGCGCCGCCCGGGTCGGGAACCAGGGGCAGGCCCTGCTTCTCGGCGACCTGGCGCAGCGTCTCGGTCGCCTCCTCCCAGGCCTCGTCCGTCCCGACGTACTTCTCCGGGTCCTTGGTGGACAGCTCCAGGTAGAAGTCGGTCAGGCCGTAGTCGCGGAGCAGGCCGAGGACGAAGGTGAGCGTCTTGTCGAGCTCCGACGACATCTGCTCGCGGGTGCAGTAGATGTGCGCGTCGTCCTGCGTGAAGCCGCGCGCACGGGTCAGGCCGTGCACGACACCCGACTTCTCGTACCGGTACACGGTCCCGAACTCGAAGAAACGCAGCGGCAGTTCACGGTACGAACGCCCGCGCGCGTCGAAGATCAGGTTGTGCATCGGGCAGTTCATGGGCTTGAGGTAGTAGTCCACGCCCTCGTCGAGCTGCATGGGCGGGTACATGCCGTCGGCGTACCAGTCCAGGTGGCCCGAGGTCTCGAAGAGCTTCCCCTTCGTGGCGTGCGGGGTGTAGACGAACTCGTAGCCCTCTTCCTCGTGGCGGCGCCGCGAGTAGTCCTCCATGACCCGGCGGATGATGCCGCCCTTGGGGTGGAAGACGGCGAGGCCGGAGCCGATCTGCTCCGGGATGGAGAACAGGTCGAGCTCGCTGCCCAGCTTCCGGTGGTCGCGCTTCTCGGCCTCGGTGAGGAAGTCGAGGTGGGCCTTCAGCTCGTCCTTGGACGGCCAGGCGGTGCCGTAGATGCGCTGGAGCATGGGGTTCTTCTCGCTGCCCCGCCAGTAGGCGGCCGCGTTGCGCATCAGCTTGAACGCCGGGATCAGGCGGGTGGAGGGCAGGTGCGGACCGCGGCAGAGGTCCTTCCAGCACAGCTCGCCGGTCTTGGCGTCCAGGTTGTCGTAGATCGTCAGCTCGCCGGCGCCGACCTCGACGTCCGCGCCGTCGTCGCTGGAGGCGGCACCCTTGAGGCCGATCAGCTCCAGCTTGTAGGGCTCGTTCGCCAGCTCCTCGCGAGCCTGCTCGTCGCTGACCACGCGGCGGGCGAACTTCTGCCCGCGCTTCTGGATCTCCTGCATCTTCTTCTCGATGGCCTTGAGGTCATCGGGATGGAAGGGCTTCTCGACGTCGAAGTCGTAGTAGAAGCCGTCCTTGACGGGCGGGCCGATGCCGAGCTTCGCCTCGGGGAAGAGCTCCTGCACCGCCTGGGCCATCACGTGCGCGGTGGAGTGGCGCAGGATGTCGAGGCCGTCCTCGGAAGAGATCTCGACGCCCTCGACGGACTCGCCGTCCTGGAGGACGTAGGCGAGGTCCTTCAGCTCGCCGCCCACGCGCGCGGCGATGATCGAGCGCTCGCCGGCGAAGAGATCGGCGGCCGTAGTGCCCGTCGTCACCACGCGTTCTTCCCGCTCGGAATCGCGCTGGATGATCACACGGACGTCTGACACCGGTCTCTCCTGACTGAAGGTGGGGATGCGGCGCCATACCGGAGCGCACGCACGAGTAAGGATCGTACCGACCCGATACCCCCGGAGGCGAAACCGGTGCGGGGAGCGAGCCAGGGTGAACTCGTGACCGAGGGTGAGTGCAGCCCACCCAGGAGCGCGGGGAACTGCGCCACCGGCCACGACGCACCCGCACAGGCCGCCGCGGGCGCCCGCGACCAGCCGCCGGCAGGCAACCCGCTCAGTCCCCTCCGCACGCCTCCTCGAAAAAGTCCAGGTTCTCCTGGAGCGACTTGATCAGCCGGTCCCGCTCCGCCTCGTCCACCTCGACCGGCACCACCCCGGACACCCCCGTGAGCCGGCGGAAGCCGCCCCGGCTCTCCAGTCGTCCATGGACCCGGACCGGCAGCCCGACCAGATGCGCGTGCCCGGCGATGCGGTAGTCCTCCTCGTCGAGGGTCAGCCCTACGTGCGGAACCTCCGCGCCGGCGAGGACGCGCAGCCGTATCGTCCCCTCGCCGCGCGGGGCAGCGCGGCGCATCCGCACCACCGTCCCCGTCAGAACCACCGGCACCGCGGGCTCGGCATGCAGATAGCGCGCCCCGGCCTCCCGCAGCACCGTCAGATCCCCCGGCGAGAACTCCACCGGCTCCCCGTCCGCCGCGCAGCCCTCCGGAATCCCCGCCCCCGGCGCCCACTGCACCGCGACCCGCGCCCCCTCCGTCCCCTCCACGAGCGCGATCAACGCCTCGGTGAACTCCCGGCTGACCCCCGCCTGCACCGCGCCGTCGAACGCGTCCATGCCGCCGGTGGCGCGCTGGTAGTCGACGGCCTCGCGCGCCGCGTACAGCGCCTGCTGCAGCCGCACGGCCAGCGGACGTGCGGAAGCGACCGGCGCGAACGCGGTCAGGCCGGCGCCGTCGCCCCCTGCCCCGACCAGCACGTGGTCCAGCAGTGCGGCGGCCGGCCGGCGGTGCCGGGCCCCGTGGTACCCGGCCCGCGCCCGAGTGGCCAGCGCCGCCGCGAGCAGCATCCGCCGGGCGGCGCCGCGCAGCCGCTCGTCGGCGGTCCAGGCCGCGCTGCCGGCCGGTCCCGCGGGCGGGGCGTCCCGCCACCAGCGGATCTCGTCGCTCGGCACGGCGAGGGAGACGAGCACCTCGCGCGCGGACGGCGTACCGCTGCGGGCGAGCGCGTCGAGCGCCTCCCCCAGCAGATCGTCACTGTCGGGGAAGGCGCGGCTGACCGGCACGAGCAGGCTGGTGCCGGCCCCGCCCGGCCCGGGCGGTGTCCAGCGGCCGTAGCGGCCGGGGGCGCCGCCGCGGCGCTGCCAGCCGTGCCGGTGCAGCAGGGCGGTGAGGACGGCCGGGTCGACGTCGCCGGACGCGGGCGGACGCTCCGGGAAGATCTCGGGGTGGGCCCGCGGGACGTCCCGCGGTGGGCGGTGGGTCATGGTCTGCCTCCCGTCCCGACCCGCGTCATGATCTCGCACAGCGCCCGGTCGTCGAAGATGCGCGAGGTCGGGATCCGCACGGTTGTGCGGTTCCGCCCGGTGATCGGGTGCCCGGCGAGGTTGACCCAGTAGCAGCAGTGCCGCAGGTCGAGCCGGTCGTGGCCGGCGCGCAGCCACTGGTCCTGGGACCGCGGGACGATCATGACGACGAGGATCTTGTGCACGGAGACCGGTGTGCGGGCCAGCTTGCGCAGGTGGTCGTTGTCGAGCGTGAAGGAGAAGGAGCGGCCCGGTGGATGGGGCGCGACCTGGTACGTGGCCTTCAGCTGCACCTTGATGGTGACCTCGTCGTCCACGGTGTGCCCGGGCGAGCCATGGCTGACGTGCCAGTCGATGCCGTTGTCCGGGAACGGCTGGGACAGCGAGCACCCCGCGGCCGCCGCGACCGCGTGCAGATAGCCCACCTGCAGTGTCTCCATGCAGGCGGTGGTGGCGAGTGTGCCGCGAAGGGTGGCCGTGCGATCGGGCAGCAGCCCGCCCCGCTCGGGCTGCGCTATCGCCATGGCGAACAGCCTTCCACGCAAAGTGATTCCCCGCTGCGGGCCGCTGAACTGCAAAGACCCGTACTCCTGTTGTCTCCTTCCGGCGTACGGCGCAAACAGCCCGGGTATCACCGAAACGGGCAGAAGACGGTGCGTCAACTGCCGACGGTGAACGAGGGGTTGTTGGGTATGGCGTGCTGGTACGAGGGGCCCCTGGCCGCTTTCGACACGGAGACCACGGGTGTGGACGTCGAGACCGACCGGATCGTGTCGGCTTCCCTCGTCGTCCAGGACGGTCCGGGCTACCGGCCGCGGGTGAGCCGCTGGCTGGTCAACCCGGGCGTTCCGGTGCCGCAGGAGGCGACGGCGGTGCACGGACTGACGGAGGATCATCTGCAGCGCAATGGCCGCTGGCCGGCGCCGGTGATGTACGAGATAGCCGAGCAGCTGGCCGAACAGGCGCTGGCCCGCCGCCCGCTGGTGGTGATGAACGCGCCGTTCGACCTGACGCTGCTGGACCGTGAGCTGCGCCGGCACCGGGCCTCCAGCCTGGACCGCTGGTTCGAGCGGGCCCCGCTGCTGGTGCTGGACCCACGGGTGCTGGACAAGCATCTGGACCGCTACCGCAAGGGCCGCCGCACGCTGACCGATCTGTGCGCGCACTACGGCGTCACGCTGGACGAAGCGCACGACGCGGCGGCGGACGCGCTGGCCGCGCTGGAGGTCGTACGGGCCCTGGGCCGCCGGTTCGCCGCGCGGCTGGAGCGGCTGACCCCCGCCGAGCTGCACACCCTGCAGGCGACCTGGCACGCGGCACAGGCCCGCGGTCTGCAGGCGTGGTTCGCGCGCAGCGGTTCGGAGGAGGAAGTGGACCCGGCGTGGCCGCTGCGCCCGGAGTTGCCGGCGGCGGCGTGAGAACGCGGAAGGCCGGTCCGCTGCTGCGGACCGGCCTTCCTCCCGGTGGGCGATACTGGGTTCGAACCAGTGACCTCTTCGGTGTGAACGAAGCGCTCTCCCACTGAGCTAATCGCCCGGGAACGCACTGAACAATACAGGTGCCGGCGCGCTTCCTTCAAACCGTTCCGAGATACGCCACGAGTCCGCGCCGCCCGGCGCGCATCATCAGCCGGTGGTTGGCGCGGAACAGCGGCCGTCCGGGCACGGCCAGCCGCCTCAGCAGCGGCTTGTTCACCTCGACGACCTGCTCGTAGTGGACGAGGCTGCCGGGGCCGGCGGGGGTGACCGTCCAGCGCGCCCAGCCGTCGATGTCGCCGGACATCGCGATCTCCAGCACGCCGGCCGCCGCGTCGCGGCGCACCGACCGCGCGGTGAACGTCACGGCGTACGGCAGCAGGGAGCGGATCGTGATCACGCCCGTCGTGTCGTCGAGCCGGGTCGCCGTGCGCACCTGGGGCCACCAGCGGGGATAGTCCTCGGCCCGCTCCAGGACGGCGAAGACGGCGGCCGGCGGGGCGGGCAGGGGCCACTCGCTGAGGAAGCGGTAGTGCGTCCAGTCCATACGCCGAGTCTGCCCGCCCGGGGCCCCTGACCGGGACCTGAGTACGTTCTGAGTACGTGCGCTCATGCCGTACGGCGTGACACGGCCCACACTCCGAACCATGACACACCTTCCGCCACCGGCCGAGGAGCTGCGGCTCATCGACGCCGAGCTGTGGCAACTGGACGCCCGCCGGGCCCAGTTGCTCGCCCGCCGCGCCTGGCTGGTCGCCCGTCTGCCCTCGCTGCCGCCGCACGCCCCGGTGCCGTCCGCGGCCACGCCCGCGCAGCCCGGCGCGGAGGCCTCCGCCCCGCGGGTGCAGAACCTGCTGCTGCTCCTCGGCGGCCTGCTGCTGACCATCGCGGCGATCGCGTTCACGCTGGTCAGCTGGGGACACCTGGGGATCACCGGCCGCTCGCTGGTGCTGGGCGCGGTCACGGTGGCCGCGCTGGCCGCCCCGCTGCCGCTGCTGGGGCGCGGCCTGCGGTCGACGGCCGAGGCGGTGGCGGGGCTCGCCCTGGCACTGACGGTGCTCGACGCGTACGCGCTGCACGAGGCCGCCCTCACCGGCGTGGACGGCACGGCGTACGCGGCCGGGGCGTCGGCGGTACTCGCCGCCGTGTGGACGGGCTACGGGCTGCTGCCGCGCACGGCTGTGCTGCGGCTGCCGCGTCCGGCGGCGCTGGCCGCGGCCCAGCTGCCGCTGCTGCTGTGGGCGACGGCGGCCGACGCGGGGCGCTACGGGATCACCGCAGCGCTGCTGGTGACGGCCGCATGCGACACGGTCGTGGCGCTGCGCGCGCCGGCCGGGGCGGTGCGGATCACCGCCATGGTCGGCGCGTACGGCACGGGGGCGTGGGGCGCGCTGGCCGCGGCCGGGCTGTCGTGGACGGCCGGTGGTCCGGGCGCCGGGGCTCGTGCGGCGGGACTGCTGCTGTTCGCGGCCGCCGTCGCGCTGGCCGCGGCCCGGGACGAACGTGCCGAGGGGCACGCCGTCGGGCTCTCCACCGCGGCCGGTCTGCTCGTGGTGACCGCGCTCGGCGGTACGGCCCGCCCGGCCCTGCCGGTCACCTGGACCGTTCCGGTGCATCTCGCCTTCGGTATCGCGCTGTTGGCGGCGCAGCGGGCCGGTCTGCCGGAGCCGGTGCGGCGCGGCCTCGCCGTCGCCTCCGCCGCCGTCCAGGCCTTGGCGGTGCTGTGGGCGCTGCCGCTGCTCGCGCTGACGCTGATGGGACCGGCCACCTCGGTGACCGGGGTGTGGTCGGGGGCGCCGGGCGGTGCCCGGGAGGCCGTGACGGCCGGTGAACCGTGGCTGCCGCAGCTGCAGAGCGCCCCGCTGGTCCTGGCCGCCGTCGCCGCCGTCCTCGCGCTCGCGGTCCGCGACGTCGCATGGCGGCCCCGGGCGCTGACGGGCGCGTCGGCGCTCGGGTGGGGCGCGGTCGTGGTCGTACCGGTGGCGCTGGACGCGCCGTACCCGGCGGCGCTGCTGGTGGAGGCGCTGGCGACGGCGGGCCTGCTCGCGGCGGCGGCGCGGAGCCGGACGGCCGGGCGCGCCGAGGCGCTGCCCGCGCTGGTGCTCGCCCTGCTCACCTCGGTCTCGCTCGCGCTGCTGGCACTGCCGGTGCGGTCCGCGACCCTGGGGGTGCTCACCGCCCTGACGGCGCTCTTCGCGGCCGCCTCCCTGAGGCCGCGCCTCGCCCCGGTGACGGCCCCGGCCGCGCTCGGGTACGGCGCCGCCCTGGCCTGTGCCCTGGGGGCGGCGGCGCACGGGGCGCCGTGGCACACCGCGCTGCTCGTGCTCGTGGTCCCGTCGGTGGCGGCGCTGCTCGCCGCCCGGATCGCCGACGTGCCGACGACCGTGGCGGTGGAGGCGACGGGCGCGGCCGCCGGTCTCCTGGCGATCGCACTCGCGGTCACCGAACCGGCGATGCTCGCGCTGGTGCTGTCCGCGTGCGCGGTGATCGCCGCCGGGACGGCCGTGCGCGCCGACCGCCGCCCCGCCGCCTACGCGGCCACCGCGCTGTTCGCGCTGGCCGCCTGGGTGCGCCTCGCGGCCTGGGACGTCACGGCACCGGAGGCGTACACCCTGCCGGTGTCCGTCCCGGCGCTCGCGGTGGGCGTCCTGCGCCGGCGCCGGGATCCGCAGGCGTCGTCGTGGGCGGCGTACGGGCCCGGTCTCGCGGTGACGCTGGTGCCGAGCCTCGCGGCCGCCTGGACCGATGCGCACGCCACCCGGCCCTGGCTGCTGGGCGCCGCGGCGCTGCTGGTCACCCTGCTGGGGGCCCGGCACCGGCTGCGGGCGCCGCTGCTGCTGGGCGGCGGGGTGCTCGTGCTGGACGCGCTGCACGAACTGGCCCCCTACCTGGTGCAGGTCGCCGACGCCCTCCCCCGCTGGGTACCTCCCGCACTGGCCGGAGCCCTGCTGCTCGCCGTCGGCGCGACCTATGAACGGCGCCTGCGGGACGTGCGACGGGTGCGGGAGGTGCTGGGGCGGATGAACTAGCCCACGGAGCCCACGGCTACGGCATCCTGTCGCCCAGCAGCGCCAGGTTCTCGATGGCGGCGAGGCCGTACAGCGCGGTGTCGTTGCTGGACACCCAGGCGGCCTCGCTGCCCTCGACGAGGGTGGCGGGACCGGTCAGCCGCTCCGTCTTCCAGGGCGCGGACTCCTTGTAGCCGTCGGAGTCGTAGAACTTCTCCCACGCCCGCTTGGCCAGCTTCGCGTCGCCGGTCTGCACGGCGGCGTAGGCGTCCAGGCGGGAGTGGCCCTGGAAGAGGATCAGCGAGCCGAAGTTGGAGCCGTACCGGGCCGCCTGCTCGGCCTTCGTGGCGTTGAAGTAGCGGCAGTAGTCGAGGTAGGCCTCCTTGAACTTCGGCATGTCGACCAAGTGGATGAGTTCGGCGCACAGTTCGTTGAGGCCGAAGACAGCCGACAGGTGCGAGACGCCGACGACGGGCTGCGTGGCGACGGCGAACTCGCCCGTGTCCAGGTCGTACAGTCCGCTGCCCTGGACGAAGCCGTTGGGCTGGGCGGCGATGCCCTCCATCGTGGACAGCACCCGCGCCTTGGCCTTCTCCCACTTGGGGCCCTTGCGTTCCCACTCCGTCAGCCAGGCCGACACCAGCCCGCTCCAGTCCGTGCCGAAGCCGATGGACAGGGCGTGCCGGTCGGGCGTGTACGGGTCGGTGCGGACCTTGCGCTGCGGGTCGAGGACGAGGAACGTCTCGTCGGAGTCGACGTTGGCGGCCATGAGGTCACCGACGCGTTCGTCGGCGGTGAGGAAGTAGTAGAAGCGGCGGTAGGTGGTGTTGGCGATGCGCTGCTGCTTGGCGCTGTCGGCGTAGTGCTGCACGCCGTGCCGGGTGCCGAGGCCGGCCCACTGGCCGATGTGGTAGACGTCGACCTCGCCGGTGTGCCGGGTCATCGCCTCGGCGAAGCGGAAGATGTCCGCGCGGCCGGAGCGCAGATAGGCGTACCAGAGCCACAGGTCGGGCGACAGCTCGGAGTTGTCCCAGGCATAGCCGCCGATGTCGTAGCGCCACACGTGCCGCGCGGCGTCGTACGTGTGCATGATGTCGCCGTAGTCCCAGAAGCCGTACCAGCGGCGCATCTCCACCTGGTCCTTGTAGTGGGTGAAGAGGAAGTCCAGGTGGTCCTCGATCTTCGCCTTGGCCGGGGTGGAGCGGTCCGGCTCGGAGTACAGGCCGGGGCCGAACACCTTGGCCTTGATGAGCTGCTTGGGCGGCGCGGCGAGCTGCGGGAGCGTGCGGACGGCCTGCACCTGCTGGGCGAGGGCGTCGGCGGTGGGCGTCGACTCGTTGGCCCAGAAGAGCAGTTCGGAGGTGCGGGCGATGCCGTAGGGGGTGCCGAAGCCCGGCTCGTAGTCCTCGTAGGTGATGTTGAGGCCCTCGAGCTGCTCGGCGTAGGTGTCCTGGCCCATGCCGTCGTGGTAGAAGCGCAGGTCCATCGGCTGGGCCTCGGGCGACCAGAGCCACAGGGTGACCTCGGCCTCGTCGGTCCGGGCGCCGCGGATGTCGAGCTGGGCGGGGAACTTCTCCCAGAAGTCGCGCAGGCCGAAGGAGAAGCCGCCGCTCACGCCGCCCACGTAGCCGAACCCGGAGGCGCGCCGGCCGCCGCCCGCGGTGATCCAGCCGTGGCCCTTCTTGGTGCGCTTGCGGACGGTGAAGCCGTCGGCGGAGAGCTGGGAGAGGGTGTAGTCGCCCCACTCGGGGATGTACTGCAGGCGCGTGGTGACACGCTGGTCCCAGGTCGCGGGGTCGGGCAGCTTCCTGCCCTCGTACTGGGCTGACTGTACGGCCGCGCCGGGGTCGCGGCGCAGGCCGGTGATGCCCTGGACGGCCTCGCGCAGCAGGCCGGTGCCCTCGCCGCCGATGCGGATGTGCCGGTCGTAGGCGGCGTCGCGCATCGGCACGGTGAAGCGCACCCCGAGGCCGCGGATGAAGTCGCCGGACGCCTTGCCGGGCTCCTGGGTGCCGTCGTAGGTGAGGGTGTGCACCATGCGGAAGGACTCGGCGCCGGCGTAGAAGTAGAGCCGGATGGAGAACGGCAGCCAACTGCGGTCGCCCTTGCGGTGCTTGCCGTCGATGCGGACGACGGCGCGGACCGGGCCCTCCTGTTCGACGGTGACCTTGTCGATCGCGCCGTCGAAGCGTTCGGTCTTGACCGCGCCCTGGTCCTCGTCCTCGATCTCGGGCTGGCGGATCAGGACCAGCCTGCCGTCCTTGGCGATCTCGGTGGAACCGCGGGTGACGGACTTGACGAGGGTGGAACCGTTCTTGCCGATCTTCGCGGTGATGACCCCCGTGGAGACGGTGACGGTACCGCCGCCGCTGTCGACGGTCACCTTCTTCTCGGGGGCGGCGGGGGTGCCTGCGGTCACGGTGAGCTTGCCGTTGCCGGAACTGACGGCGTGCGCGTCCACTTCAGGGAGCCGTCGGGCCAGTACGCGAGCGGCCAGGTCTGGACGGGGACGGCCTTGCCGTCGGCATCGGTGAGGGCGAAGGTCTGGTCCTCCTGATGGGCGCCCATGGGCCAGGGCACGCCGACGGTGGAGCCGGGGGCGGCGCCGAGGCCGCCGTCCTCGAGCCAGTCCAGGGTCACCGGGTCGGTGTCGGCGGCGCCGGCGGTGGCCACGGCCTGGGCGTCCCTGCTGCCGAGCGCCCAGCTGAACTGGGCGGCGGCTCCGGCGACGGCGGCGGCCTTCAGAAGGGATCTGCGCGGGATGGAAGACATGGGGTGCCGTGGGTCCTTTCCGTACGGGGACGTGCGGAGGCATGCGGGGGCAAGGCGTGCAGGGGCAGGGCAGAGAGAGGTGCGGGCGCGCGGGGGCGCAGCCCTGGGCGCGGTTCGGGGCGGAGGTCAGCGGTGGTGCCGGTACCGCGTCTCGACGGCGAGGGCCGCTGCCGCGACGGCTCCGAGCACCGGGACCGCCAAGGGGGCGACGAACCAGCCGGACAGCGCCACGACGGCGAGCCCGGCCACGAGGAGGAACGATCCGGCGGGATCGCGCACGGTACGGCGGCCCGCGTCCGTGAGCAGCGCGCGCCATCCGGCTCCGGGCGTCCAGGTGGCGGCGGCGCGCATACCGGTGACGGCCAGGCCGATCAGCGCGGCGAGACCGACGGACCCGACCAGCGGCCCGCCGGGCAGCCCGGCGCCCGCGGCCTGGACGTCGACCCACACCATGGCCGCCAGCACCCAACCGACGAGCCCGGCGAGCCATCCACCCCGCAGGGCGGCCCGGAAGTCAGCGGCGAACTCGCGTAGCCCGCCCGCCTCATGAGCGGTACCGCGGCGCAGATGCCGGCATCCGGCGGCGAACGCGGCCGGACAGGTGACGACGCCGAGCGAGGCGATCGCGATCCACACGCCGGTCAGCAGACACTCCGAGAAGAGAGCGAACCTTCCCCAAGCTCTCGACTCCGCTCGAGCAGGGGAGACCCCATTGGCGAGGGCGGACTCGCGGGGCTCCTTGCGGCCGAGCGCCTTGGTGCGGGCCTGTGCCATGGGTGCCGCCTCAGCCCTTCAGTCCGGAGGTCGCCATGCCGTCGATGAGGTACCGCTGGAAGGCGAGGAAGAACAGCAGCACCGGCAGCAGCGCGACCAGGGACATGGCGATCATGCCGCCGTAGTTGGCGACGCTCTCCTGGTCGCGGAACATCATCATGCCGAGCGAGACGGTGTACTTGCCGGGCTCGTTGAGGTAGATCAGCGGGCCCATGAAGTCGTTCCAGGCGTTGATGAAGGTGAAGATCGCGCTGGTGATGAGCGCGGGCCGGCACAGCGGCAGCACGATCGACCAGTAGATCCGCAGATGGCCGCAGCCGTCGATGCGGGCGGCCTCGTCCAGTTCGCGCGGCAGGTTCCGCATGAACTGCACCATCAGGAAGACGAAGAACGCCTCGGTCGCCAGGTACTTGCCGAGCAGCAGCGGCACATAGGTGTTGATCAGCTCCATCTTCTGGAACATCACGTACTGCGGGATGAGCAGCACGTGGTACGGCAGCAGCAGCGTGCCGATCATCAGGCCGAACAGCAGGTTCCGCCCGGCGAACCGGATCTTGGCGAAAGCGTACGCGGTCAGCGAGCAGGAGATGAGGATGCCGGCGACCGAGACGAGCGCGTAGAAGAGGGAGTTCTGGAAGAACGTCCGGATCGGGATGTCGGCGATGCCGTCGGCCAGGCCCTTGAAGTTGCCGAGGTTCGGCCTGGCGGGGAACAGCTCCAGGCTGCCGATGATGTCCCGGCTGGGCTTGAAGGAGGCACCGACGACCCAGACGACGGGGTAGAGGACGACCGCGAGGACCAGCAGGGCGCCGATGTGCCAGGCGAGCGATCCGGTGCGCCGGCGGCCGAGACCGGAGGACCTGGGGGCGGCGGGCGTGGGGACGGCGGGGGTGGGGGCGGTGGGAGTGGTGGCGCTCATCGGGCGTCCTCCGCGTAGTGCACCCACTTCTTCTGCGACCAGAACAGCACGGCCGTCACCAGGGCCACGGCGAGCAGCAGCATCCAGGCCATCGCGGAGGCGAAGCCCATCTGGGACTCCTTGAAGCCCTTCTGGTACAGGTAGCAGGTGTAGACGAGGGTGGCGTCGGCCGGACCGCACTGCGTGTTGGAGACGACGTAGGCGGAGCCGAAGATCTGGAAGGAGTGGATGGTCTCCAGCAGCACGTTGAAGAAGAGCACCGGGGAGATCATCGGCAGCGTGATGCTCCAGAACTGACGGAACCGCCCGGCGCCGTCCATCTCCGCCGCCTCGTACAGCTCTCTCGGCACCTGCTTCAGCCCCGCCAGGAAGATCACCATCGGCGCGCCGAACTGCCACACCGTCAGTGCGACCAGGCAGTACAGGATCCAGTCCGGGTTGCCGACCCAGCCCCCGATGTCCATGCCGAACAAGGACAGCCCGCGGTCCACGACGGCGTCGTCCGAGAACAGCGCTCGCCACACGAAACCGACGGACACGCTGGCGCCGATCAGCGACGGGGCGTAGAAGGCGGCCCGGTAGAAGGCCTGCCCGCGCCGGCTCTGGGCGAGCAGCAGCGCGACACCGAGGGCGAGGAGCAGCTTCAGTGGCGTGCCGATGACGACGTACTTCGCGGTGACCTCCACCGACTTCTGCCACCGCGGGTCGTCGAACATCCGGGTGAAGTTGTCCAAGCCGATCCACTTGGGGGAGGCGAAGAGGTTGTAGTCGGTGAAGGCGAAGTACAGCGAGGCGACCATGGGGCCCGCGGTCAGGAGCAGGAAACCCGCGATCCACGGGGACATGAACAGATAACCGGCGAGGTTCTCCCGGCGGCCCCGCCGCTTGCCGGCGGCGGGGGCGGCGGAGCGGACCTTCCGGGTGTCGAGCGGTGAGTCCTTGACGAGCGTCACGGGGGTTCCCATCGAATTCCGGGTGAGGTCCGAATCAGGCCTGGAAGGCGGCCTCGGCCTCGGAGAAGAACTGCTTCACCGCGTCCGGGACCTTCGTCTTGCCCTGGGCCATGTCACCGCCGATGCGCAGGAAGGCGGCCTCGACGGTGTCGGCTCCCGACGGGTGCGGGGTGATCGTGCCGAGGACGCCCGCCTTGGCGGTGTCCTTCTCGTACTGGGCGATCTCCTTGTTGACCGGGTCGGCCGGCCGGTACGCCTGGTACTGCTCGGTGCCGGCCAGGATTCCGCGGTCGTAGCCCATGATCTTGCCGACCTCGGGGTCGTGGACCATGAAGTCGATGAACTGCGCGACCTCCTTCGGGTGCTTGGTGCGCGCGGAGGCACTGAGCATCAGAGAGGCCAGGTACTGCCCGGTCTGCTTGCCGTCCGTGGTGGGGACGGGGGCGAGGCCGTACTCGCTGTCACCCTCGGCCGTGTAGCGGACGGTGAAGTTGTCCCAGGTGAATTCCGAGGCGCCGTGACCGGCGGTCACGGATGACTTGGGCTTGTCCTGCTCGACGATCTTCGGATCGGTGATGATGCCGGCCTTCACCCGGTTGTAGGCGTCCGTCCACCACTCCGTCAGGTCGGCCTGCTCGAAGCCGAGTCCGTCCTTGGTGAAGAAGGCCTTGCCGTGCTGCCGCAGGTAGAGGTCGTACAGGTACATGATGGCGAAGTAGCCGGTGTCGCCGGCCACCTTCGTCTTGTCGTGAATGGTCTTCAGGGCCTTGAAGTACTCGTCCCAGGTCCAGCCCGGCTTCGGCTCCACGCCGGCCTTCCGGAAGAGCTTCTTGTCGATGACCAGCGCCATGGTGTTGGAGCCGACGGGGATGGCGAGCTGCTTACCGTCCACCTCACCAACGGATGTGACGCCGGATCGGAAGTTACTGAGCCTCAGATTCCCTGCGTCGATCTGGGACTTGAGGTCGAGAAGGACTCCGCGCTTGTCGTACTTCCTAAGAAATGCGACGGAGTTCTGGAAAACATCCGGGGGATTTCCGCCCGCGGCCTGCGTCTGGAACTTCTCCCAGAAAGAGACGTAGTCCTGGAAGTCGGTCTTCACCTCGATCTTCGGGTACTTCTTCTCGAACAGTGCGATCGACTGGTTGATCCTCTTGGCGCGCTCGTCGGCACCCCACCAGGAGTAACGGATCGTCACCGTGCCGTCGGCCGCCGTGCCGTCGCCCCCACCGCAGCCGGTGGCCGCGGCCAGGCCCAGCGTGGCCATGGAGGCGCCGGCCGCCCTGAGGATCGTGCGCCTGTCAACATTCCCGGTTCCCATGATCGGGCCCTCCCCGCAGTGTGTGCTCGCCGCCTCGTGAATCGTTTCAAGTAAGCGCTTGCTGGCACAAGGTACGGAGGGGTGGGGAGTGCGTCAATGATTCGCACAGGATTTTCTTGCGGGGCACGCTGGGGGGTGGTGGCGGGTGGGGGTGCGGGGGTGGCGACGGGCGAGGGATGGCGCAGGTGGGGAGGGGTGGTTCGAGGAGTGGGACGGGGGGCGGGGTGAGGTGGATTGAGGGCCGGGCCGGGGTGGAAACCGTTGGGGCGCCGGTGCGGGGCAGACGGGTGCCGGCAGGGCCCTCGCGCGGCGGGGGCGGGGGCGGCTCTGCGGCAGGCAGCGGGTGGCTGGGAACGTGGATCGGCGGCGGCCACGCGTGCCGGCCGAGACTCCGGCTCGGGCCGCGCCCGGCGACAGGCGGATCGACGGGAGGCAGGGGTCGAGTCGTCCGACCGCGTGACGGAACGGCCGACGTCCGGGCGGCGGCCCGCCGGACCAGCTCGCCCGGCACGGAGGAGGCCCACGCGTCACACAGCCGCGCGCCCGTCGTGCCGGGTCTTCGCCGCCGCGCCCCGACGGACGGCAACCGACCTCTCACGTGCAGAAACGACGCGGGGGGGGTCCCGCGCCGCACAGAACCGCACCGACAGCGCCGGTCCGCGGACCGAGGACCCCCGCCGCCACGCCTGGCCGACCGCCTCCGACTCCCCGCCGCCATGCCCAGCCGACCGGCCGCCACGCCACGCCCCGCCGACCGCCCCCGGCGCCCCGCTGGAGACCCACCAGGTGCGGCACGGGGGCCCTGCCTCCCACAGCGGCGCGCCAGCGGCATCCGCGCGCCCGAAAACGCCGCCGAGCCGCCTGCGGTCTGCCGCCGGGGATACGGCATCGGCCCCGCCCCCGAAGGCGCCGGCGCCGTGCACAGCCCACGCTTCCCCAAGCGGACGCGGTACCTCACCAGCCGTAGGCGACCACGCACCGCCGGGATGGTTCCGCGCATCAAATGACACCGGCCCGCCTGCGTTGTCGCAGGCGGGCCGGTGTTCCGGGTGGGCGATACTGGGTTCGAACCAGTGACCTCTTCGGTGTGAACGAAGCGCTCTCCCACTGAGCTAATCGCCCGGACGCAGGAAGAACATTACCCCATGTCAGGGGGTGCCTGTGACCACCCGGGGACCCGGCAGGGCGCCCCGCGCCGCCCGCGCCCCGGTGCCTGTCACTGATCCTTGATCTTCCACGGCATCACGAGACCGAACTTCCACACGTAGAAGCCGACCAGCGCCGCCACGATGACCAGGCCGATACTGGTGAGGATGATGTTGCGCCGCCGTACCTTGGGGTCGAGCGCCTTGTGGGCCGCCTCGGTGACCTTCCGTTTCGTCCAGCGGAGCACCAGCTGTGCCCAGACGAACTCCGTCGCCCAGATCGCCATGCCGCCGAAGATCACGACCCACCCCGGCCCGGGCAGCGGCAGCATGACGATGCCGGCCGCCACGACCGCGAGGCCGATCACGAAGACGCCCACCTGCCAGCTCAGATGGAGCATCCGGCGGGACTTGATGAATTCCGGCGCCCGGGAACCGAGACCCCGCTCGCCCTCGTTCGTCTGCGCCTCCTCCGGCTTCTCGCCGTCCGCCGACACGACAACCTCGCCAGAACCGTCACTCCCCGTATTCATACGGAGAAACTTTACCCGAGGGAAACCAGTCACCGGAATGGACGTAGTTCGCGAAGATCTCTCGGCCGGAAGAGTTACGTAAAGACACGCAAAACCCTCAGAGGGGTTTACAACGGCACCGTAGGTGGCATGTCGATTTCGCCGACGTGCGAATCCCCGAGCGCACACTGAGCGAAAGGCCCTGGCGCTTATGAACACCACGGTCAGCTGCGAGCTGCACCTGCGCCTCGTTGTGTCGAGCGAGTCCTCCCTGCCTGTCCCCGCAGGCCTGCGGTACGACACGGCCGACCCCTACGCCGTGCACGCCACTTTCCACACCGGAGCCGAGGAGACCGTCGAGTGGGTGTTCGCCCGCGACCTCCTCGCCGAGGGGCTTCACCGACCCACCGGCACCGGCGACGTCCGTGTCTGGCCGTCGCGCAGTCACGGTCAGGGCGTCGTCTGCATCGCCCTGAGCTCGCCGGAGGGCGAAGCCCTGCTCGAGGCCCCTGCGCGGGCCCTGGAGTCGTTTCTGAAGCGGACGGACGCCGCCGTGCCTCCCGGCACGGAGCACCGGCACTTCGATCTCGACAAAGAGCTCTCCCACATCCTGGCGGAGAGCTAGGCCGCGGCCCTCACCAAGCCGCCCGGCGCCGTCCACTCGGGGAGACGGCTCGGGCCAGGACAACCGCACAGGGCATGCGCCGACGTCGTCTGAGCAGTTCGCTGCCAGACGGCGTCGGCGTGCGCGCGTCAGGGGCATCGGGGCCCCCACCCGCTCGGCCTCACTCGCCACGTTCCTCCCCGCACGCGTCACGCTCCGTCCCTCACTCTTCGCGTTCGCCCGGGAACCCTCGCGCACCTCGTCGCCGTTCTCCCGGCATACACGGGTCGGAGCACACGGGTGCGCAGTCGACGGGAGCCATTACCATCGGCCACCATCGGCGGGCGCCCGCCCGACCCCCAGGCCAGGGAGCGAAACGTGCTGATCACCCATGACACCCGGTGCGCCCTCGACGCCGTGGTGGATCTGGTGAACACCGCACCGGAGGACGATGCGACGCCGGACGGGCTTCCGGACGTCGCCGCACTCGCGGAGTTCGTGCAAAACCACCAGATCAGCGATGTGGGGGTGCTGTCGGAGTTCGATCTCTCGGCCGTGCGCAAGATCCGCGGACGGTTCGCCGGCATCTTCGCCGCGCCGGACGCCCGCAGCGCTGCCGTCCTGATCAACGATCTGGTGGCCGCGGCCGGGACCACCCCGCGCCTGACGGACCACGACGGCTACGACTGGCATGTGCACTACTTCGCCCCCGGTGCGTCGGTCGCCGACCACCTGGCGGCCGACTGCGGGATGGCGCTGGCGTTCTTCGTGGTGGCCGGGGAGCAGGAGCGGCTCCGGCGCTGCGAGGCACCGGACTGCCGGCGCGCCTTCGTCGACCTGTCCCGCAACCGCTCGCGCCGGTACTGCGACAGCCGCACCTGCGGCAACCGTCTGCACGTGGCCGCCTACCGGGCGCGACGCAAGGAAGCGGCGGGCTGACCCGGGCGAGGTCGCGAGGCCCGGCGGGTGACGCCGGGCTCCACGGGTACGGCTCACAGCAACAGCAGATCGTGCAACGAAGCCATGAGCAGCAGACACCCGATCACCGCAAGGAAGATCATCAGCGGTGGCTGGGAAAGGGCGAAGAGGCAGCCGCGCGGCTCTTCCTGCGGCGGCGCGGCCTCGCTCTGTGTCGTGTCCGGCTGCGTCGTGTCCAGCATCTCGCGGTGATGATGGCGCAGCCGGGCCCCCCTCGGCGATCAACACGACCTAATGTCCAGGAGTCGCTGGAATCCGTGATGACCTGCGCGAACCGTGATCATTGAGTGATCACTTCGGGCCGTGCGCGGACCCAGTGTGTCGTTTCGGTCCGCCGGCGTCCGTCATATGCCGTGCTTCTTGAGGATGGCCTCGATGTCGGAGAAGTCGTCGGACGCGTTCGCCTTGGGTGCGGTCGCGGGCCGGGTCGCCGGCCGGGTGCCGGGGCCGAGGGATGCGGCGGAGGCGGTCGGGGCGACCGCGTCCGGCTGTGCGGCGCGGGCGGCCTTGCGCTCGGCGCGGGTGCCGCCGCGGCGGCGTTCGACCACGCGGGTCGTCATGAAGAGGCCCCAGGCACCGACGAGTACGACGACACCGGCCCAGGCCGTGGGGCTGAAGGCGGTGTGGGCTGCCCACTCGACGACCCCGGTCATGACCAGGCCCAGCGGCACCAGGGCGTACGCCGCGATGCGGGCAGCGGCGAGGAAGCGCTTGCGGTAGGCGGTGACCACCGCGATGCCCAGGCCGGCCACGGCGACGGCTGAGCAGACGGTCTCGGCAATCATCCGGTCCTCCAGCGGGCTCGGTCGGGTGCAGACGGCCGGTCGGTCGGTTCGTCCCTTCCATCCTGCACCGCCCGATCCCCCTCGGGCCATGCCTGAGGCCGCACATCAGGGAGATGTCGGGGTCGCCTCCTCCCGGGTGTCAGGGTCCTCTCCACCCCGGGGAGCAGATTCCCCTCCTCCCCGGGGCCCGGGCGGCATGGCCTCCGGCCGCACCCTCAATGCCGTACGGGGGCGGCCTGCCCGGTCCGGATTGGGGTGTGGCGGGCCGGGCTGGGAGACTGGGCGCATGAGCGAGTCCTCCCCCGCGGCCACCCCTTCCGCGTCCCCCGCCACCCCTGTCGTCCTCGACGTGTGGTGCGAGTTGCAGTGTCCCGACTGCCGCACCGCCCTCGACGACGTGCGCGCCCTGCGTGCCCGCTACGGCGAGCGGCTGGAGCTGCGGCTGCGGCACTTCCCGCTGGAGAAGCACCAGCACTCCTTCGCCGCGGCGCAGGCCGCGGAGGAGGCCGCGGTGCAGGGGCAGGGGTGGCCGTACGTGGAGGCCGTGCTCGGCCGGGTCGAGGAGCTGGACCGCAAGGGGGAGCCGTTCCTCGTCGAGGTGGCCGGCGAACTCGGCCTGGACGCCGAGGAGTTCGACACCGCGCTGATCGACGGCCGGCACATCCTGATCGTGGACGCCGACCAGGCCGAGGGCAAGGCGATCGGCGTGACGGGCACCCCGACGTACGTCATCGGCGGCGAGCGTCTCGACGGCGGCAAGAGCCAGGAGGGCCTGCGCGAGCGCGTGCAGGAGATCGCCGACCGCCTGCTGGCGTCGGGCCAGGAGAGCTGACGGCCCCGGCCCCTCCTCCGGCAGCGACGCCTCCGGCACCTGCTCTTCGGTACGGCCCCTGCGGTACGGCTACACCAGCTGCTTGTAGAGGGAGTACAGCGTCGTTTCGTAGCCGAGTGACTCATAGAGCCGCTCGGCTGGCGTGTTGCCCGCGAAGACGTTGAGGCCGATCCTGCGCTCCCCCGCCGTGACGGCCTGGGCCTCCGCCAGGAGCATGAGGGAGCGTCCGTGGCCGCGGCCGCGGTGGGCGGCGTCGGCCTCGACGTCGAAGACGAAGGCGCCGTCCTCGCGCAGCGCCAGCCACAGCGTGCCGACCGGTGTCCCCTCGTGTTCGAGGACGCTGATGAGCGTGCCGGGCGTGGCGCGGCCCTCGGGCAGCAGGGTGGCGTGGTCCCGCTCCGACTTGGCCCGCGCCTCGGCCTCGGGCACCCCGCGCTGGATCCAGCTGCGGGCGTAGTCCTCCTTGCCCTTGGCCAGCCAGGGGCCGAACTCCTCGTCCGTCATGGGCCGCCCGGTGCTGCCTCGGGGCAACCGTGGCGGGGTGCCGTCGAGCGGCTTGGCCATGGTCCGGTTGCGCACCACGTATCCGAGCGCCGTGGCGAGGCGGAGCGCGGCGCCGGCGTCGGCCGGGACGCTCGCCTCGATCCGCCGGCAGCCCCAGCCGCGTACGACTTCCTCGGCGGCCAGCGCGGCCACCGTGGCCCGGCCGCGCCCGCGGTCGGGTTCCTCGATGCGCAGGTCGAGGACCTGGGCGACGGCGTCGCCGAAGACGGGGTGGGTGCGGAGGTGGAGCGCGCCGACGGGGCGGCCGTTCACGCACACCTGGAAGCGGCGCGAACGGGTCCCGTCGGCGTTTCGCTGGAGCGGCTCGGTCGGCCGCAGGGTGGTGGTCATCACGGGTGTTCTACCCGCCGTACGGCCCCGCGTCAGCCGAATATCGCGGGGTCTACGGGTCGAGGTCGTCCCCGGCGCGCTCCTGGAAGATCCGCATGGCCTTGGCGGTCACCGGGCCGGGGGCGCCGGGCAGTTCGCGGCCGTCGATCCGGTGCACGGCCTGTACGTCGCGCAGCGTGGAGGTCAGGAAGACCTCTTCGGCCCGCTGGAGCACGTCGAGCGGCAGGTCGGTCTCCTTGGCGCCGGTCCACTCGACCACCAGCTGCCGGGTGATGCCGGCGAGGCAGCCGGAGGCGACCGGCGGGGTGTGGATCTCGCCGTCGAGCACGACGAAGACGTTCGAACCGGTGCCCTCGCACAGCTGCCCGACGGTGTTGGCGAACAGCGCCTCCGAAGCGCCCTGTTCATGGGCGCGGGCGAGGGCGACGACGTTCTCGGCGTAGGAGGTCGTCTTCAGTCCGGTGAGGGCGCCGCGCTCGTTGCGGGTCCAGGGGACGGTGACGACGGCCGTGGTGTCCGGGCGGCGGGTGGTCTCGCCCAGGGCGACGACCAGGGTGGGGCCGTGCTCGCCGCGGTCGGAGCCGAGGGGGCCGTGGCCTCCGGTGTAGGTGATGCGCAGCCGGCCGAGCGGCATCGGGTTGGCCGCGAGGACGGCCGTGCAGGCGCGGCGGACCTCGTCGTGGTCGGGGTCGGGCAGGCCGAGGCCGCGCGCGGAGCGGGTCAGCCGGTCGAGATGGCGGGTCAGGGCGAACGGCGTGCCGTCCACCGCCTTCACCGTCTCGAAGATGCCGTCGCCCACGGTCAGCCCGTGGTCGAAGACGGAGACGCGGGCGGACTCGACGTCCTGCAGCGCGCCGTCCAGCCAGATCTTCACTGGTCGCTACCTCGCAACTTCGGGCCGGGGACCTGACTGCGGCCGGCGGTCCGGGGGGCGTCCCCCGGATCGGCACAGCACGTCGCCGGTCCCTCCTCACTCACCTCGTACGTCCCCGACGCTACCGCGAGCAGCCGGGACGCCTTCAGCTCGGTCTCCCGCCACTCCCCCTCGGGGTCGGATCCCCAGGTGATCCCGGCGCCGGTGCCGAAGCGCAGCGTGCCCTCGCCACGGTCGATCCAGAAGGTGCGGATGCCGACGGCCAGCTCACCGACGCCCCGGTCGGCGTCGACCCAGCCGATGCCGCCGCAGTACGGGCCGCGGGGTGCCGTCTCCAGCTCCTCGATGATCCGCAGGGCGCTGGACTTCGGGGCGCCGGTGACGGAGCCGGGAGGGAAGGCGGCGGCGAGCAGCTCGGGCCAGCCGGCCCCCTCGCGCAGCTCGCCGCGCACGGTGGAGACCAGGTGGACGAGGCCCGGGTGCTTCTCGACGACACACAGGTCGGGGACGGTGACGCTGCCGGTGGCGCACACCCGCCCGATGTCGTTGCGGACCAGGTCCACGATCATCACGTTCTCGGCGTAGTCCTTCGCGAGCAGGTCCGCCTCGGTCCGCCCGGTGCCCTTGATCGGCCCGGACTCGACGACGCGCCCGTCGCGGCGCAGGAACAGCTCCGGCGAGGCGGTGGCGATCTCCACGCCGTGCGCGGGCAGCCGAATCGTTCCTGCATACGGCGCCGGGTTGCCCCGGGCCAGCAGGGCCGTGAGGGCGTCGACATCGGCGTCCGGCGATACCGGCGCGGACAGGACGCGGCAGAGGTTTGCCTGGTAGACCTCGCCGGCCGCGATGTACTCGCGGATCCGCCGCACCCCCGCGGTGTACGCGGCGCGGTCCAGGGACGACGTCCAGTCGCCGGTCGCGGGGCCGTGCCAGGCGCCGGACACGGGCGCGGGCACCGGCTCCTGACGGACGTCCGAGAAGCGGGCGCAGGTCAGCCGGCCCTCGAAGTCGGCGGCGACCGCCCAGAAGCCGGAGGAGTCCAGGGCCGCGGGGTCGTCGGTGACGTCGGTCAGGCCGATGGCGAGGCGGTCGCCGAACCGGGCGAGCGGGGGCAGTTCGAGCACGCTGTCGAGTCTATGGCGGGTGTCCGTCGGGTGGCCCGGGCGTGTCCGGGCGGTGCCCCCGGCGGGGGTGCGAGCGGCCCTGACCAGGTCGTCGCGGGCACGCACCGCAGCACGCTGCGCAAACGCGTTTTTGTGCTGGCCCAGGAATCCGCTAGAGTTCAACACGTCGCCGGGCCGCGGAAGCGGACCGAAACGACAGGCGGACGTAGCTCAGTTGGTAGAGCGCAACCTTGCCAAGGTTGAGGTCGCGAGTTCGAACCTCGTCGTCCGCTCGAAGGAAGTAAGGGACCTTCCCGGATCCCCTACACTCCTGGTGGAGTGGCCGAGAGGCGAGGCAACGGCCTGCAAAGCCGTCTACACGGGTTCAAATCCCGTCTCCACCTCCAAGGACGATTAGCTCAGCGGGAGAGCGCTTCCCTGACACGGAAGAGGTCACTGGTTCAATCCCAGTATCGTCCACTGGATCTCCCCGGAGGTCCGAGGATCTTCTCGAAGATCCGCATCCCCGCGCGATTAGCTCAGCGGGAGAGCGCTTCCCTGACACGGAAGAGGTCACTGGTTCAATCCCAGTATCGCGCACTGTCGGTGACCCGGTGGTCACTGATCCCGGACGATTAGCTCAGCGGGAGAGCGCTTCCCTGACACGGAAGAGGTCACTGGTTCAATCCCAGTATCGTCCACACACCGAAGCCCCCGGTCCTGCGACCGGGGGCTTCTTCGTGCCCCGCTCTCAGCTGGAGAAGAGCATGTGGCCGAAGCTCTTGTGACGGTGGTGACCGCCGTGGCCGTAGTGACCACCGTGGCCGCCGTGCTGCGGAGCGCCCCAGGCGGGCGCCTGCGGGGCCGGGTAGGACTGCGGGGCGGGCGGGGGCGGGGCGGGCTGGGACCACTGCGACTCCAGGCGGGTCAGCGCCTCCAGCTCGCCGTAGTCGAGGAAGATCCCCCGGCAACCGCTGCACTGCTCGATCTGCACGCCGTTGCGGTTGTAGGTGTGCATGGGCGCATGACACTTGGGGCACTGCATGGTCGGCTCCAACTCCTCGCCGTTCGGTCCTGCTTCGCGTATCGCCAGGACAGACTCCGTCCGGCCGCGGTCGGTTGCACCCTACGGTGTGACCTGCACCGCCGTCTGCGCCGGGGCGCCGTCCATCCGCGCGCAGGCGTTCACGACGGCCTGCTCCACCTCGTCCAGCGGGCGGCCGGCCGCATGGGCCTTGACGAGCGCGCGGGCGGCGGTCTGCACGGTCAGGGTGCGCGCCGGGACGTCCAGGGCCGGCCAGGGATCGCCGGTCGCGGGGACCGCGGGGCCGCCGGCGGCACGGTAGGCGTCCAGGAAGCGGGAGAACTCCTCCGGCGGCAGCAGCCCGCAGGCGTACCAGGCGCCCGGACGGGCCAGATCCCAGGCCGGTACGCCGACGCCGAGATCGTCGACGTCGATGAGCCGCCAGGCACCGGCCGCGGCGGGGTGCCGGACGAGCTGGCCGAGATGCAGGTCGCCGTGGCAGAGAGCGAGGGGGCCGGGCATGGGCGCCTCGGCGCGGGCCCAGTCGGGCAGGGCGGCCCAGGCGCGCAGGACGGGCGTCGCCGCGGTGAGGGGGGCGGGGATGCGTGCGGTGCCCTCGGCGGGCGGGGTGGGAGTGACGCCGAGGGCGGCACGCAGGCGGGTGACCGCGTCCGCCGCCTTGGCCGGGCCGCGCATGTCGGGCAGGTCCCGCGGGGCGGGGGTGCGGTGCAGGTGGGCGAGGAGGGTGGCGGCGGCCTCCCACGGGGCGGCGTCCGGGTCGTCGGGGTCCACGGGGGCGCCGTACGGCCAGAAGGTCACCAGGCGTCCGTGCAGGGTGAGCGGGCTCCCGGTCAGCGGGGGCAGGAGGACGTCGGGCAGCCGGGCGGCGGTGGCGAGGCGGGGGGCCAGAGCGGCGGGATCGGTGTGCGGGGCGTGCGCCTTGGCGACCGTGCCGGCGTGGCGGACGACGGTGGCGTCGGGGCGGTCGGCCAGCGTGGTTGCCGCGCAGGCGGAGCAGGGGGTGTCGGCGGGGTGGGCCCTTTGTCTGACCTCGCGGGTGAGGTCGGCGAGGAGGGCATGGGGCATGGGCTGAGGGTACGGCTATGAGCTCGGCGCGTTGCAAGGGGGCGGTTGGTTGGCGCCGGCCGGGGGCGGGGTGCGCAACCCGGCGCGGCGGGGTGCCCCTGGCTTCCGCCGGCCGGGGGCGGGGTGCGCAGCCCGGCGCCGCGGGGTGCCGCTGGCTTCCGCCGGCCGGGGGTGGGGTGCGCAGCCCGGCGCCGCGGGATGCCGTCCGCGCCCTCCCGTGCCGCCCTGCGGCACGACTGCCCGCGGGCTTGCGAAGCGGGCTGAGCCGCACGCGGCATGACGGACCGGCCGAGCACCGCGCCGCACGCAGGGTGGCGGGCCGACCGGGAACCACGCCGCACGCGGGATGACGGGCCGACCGGGCACCGCGCCGCAAGCGGCATGACGGACCAGCCGACACCGCGCCGCACGCGGATGACGGACCAGCCGGGCACCGCGCTGTGCGTGGGAGGAGGGAGCTGTGTGACGTGGCCGCTCGCCGCGTGTGGCGTTCGCGCGGGTGCGGGAACGGCCGTAGGGCTCGGCTCGCCGTCCGCGGGATCGTGGTGCCGGAGGGGTGAGGGTGCTCGGGGGAATGGCAATGCCGGCGCAGCTCCCCAGCTGCGCCGGCATTTTTTGCCGTCCGCCGCACCCCCGTCCCCACGGGGTTTCATGGGTGGATGTCCCCGCCCGGACCGCTCTTCCGGGCCTGGGGTCGCCGCTCAGCGCCCCAGCATCACACCCACGGACGACGCCTGTGTGGCCACTGTCTCCCAGCCGTCGAAGACGAGCAGGAGCAGGGCCGCCAGGGGAAGGGCCATCAGCGTCGCCACCAGGGGGTGGCGGCGGCCTGTGCGGCGGGGGCGCGTGAGGCGTCCCTGCGTGCGGAGCAGTGTCCGCGGTGCCGTGTGGGCCATGGTCCCTCTCCCGACCGTGTCAGTCGTCCTTGGCAGCGGCGAGTGTCGTGACCTCGGGGGACGAGTGCTGCCACCCGCCGCTTGACCTCAAATCTAGGCGGGCGGCGGACCCGGCACGTCATGCCTTCGTATCGATTGGCGGGCCTCCCGGAGGATGAGCCACCACCTGGGACGTACTCCCCTGGGTGGAGACGCGGACCCAGGACTCGGGGTCTTCCCGGAGGGGGCGTCCGCTCCGGGGCGGTTTGCCCCGTCCGTTCGGCCCCGCACCGGGAGCCCGGCCGGGTGACTTCGATCACTTCGCCCGGTCTGCGGCATACCGCCGTCGTCGCCCGGCGGCCCGCCCCGCCCGACCGCGTCCCGCCCAGGCGCAAGGTGTCCCCCACTGCGGGGTCCGACCCGGGGCGGTCGTGCAAGTCAAGATCAACAGGCTTGGCGGGGTGGGAGGTTGGGGACCGCAGTGGCTCGGAAGCAGGTCGTCCGTACTGCTTCTGATCCGTCCTCAAGTGCCGTGCAGGCAACCGGGAACGCATCGGCACGAGAGGGCGCGGCCTCTGCGCGCAACCGGCCGCGGAAACGTAAGCTGTGCCACGTCACACGGACCGGGCAGCGGGGATGAACATGGCGATGATGCGCCTGAGGCGCGAGGACCCGCGCGTCGTCGGCTCGTTCAGGCTTCACCGACGGCTCGGCGCGGGCGGGATGGGCGTGGTCTACCTGGGCTCCGACAAGAAGGGGCAGCGGGTCGCGCTGAAGGTGATCCGCCCCGATCTTGCGGAGGACCAGGAGTTCCGGTCGCGGTTCGCGCGCGAGGTCTCGGCTGCGCGGCGCATCCGCGGCGGGTGTACGGCCCGGCTGGTCGCCGCCGACCTGGAGGCGGAGCGGCCCTGGTTCGCGACGCAGTACGTACCCGGACCGTCGCTGCACGACAAGGTCGCCGACGAGGGGCCGCTGATCGCGGCCGACGTCGCGGCGGTCGGGGCCGCCCTGTCGGAGGGGCTGGTCGCCGTGCACGAGGCCGGCGTGGTGCACCGGGACCTGAAGCCGTCCAACATCCTGCTCTCCCCCAAGGGCCCGCGGATCATCGACTTCGGCATCGCCTGGGCCACGGGCGCCTCCACGCTGACGCACGTCGGTACGGCCGTCGGCTCGCCCGGCTTCCTGGCGCCGGAACAGGTGCGCGGCGCGGCCGTCACACCGGCCACGGACGTGTTCTCGCTGGGGGCGACCCTGGCCTACGCGTGCACCGGTGACTCACCGTTCGGGCACGGCAGTTCCGAGGTGATGCTGTACCGGGTGGTGCACGAGGAGCCGCAGCTGCACGGCGTACCGGACGCGCTGGCGCCGCTGGTGCGCACCTGCCTGGCGAAGGATCCCGAGGAGCGGCCCAGCACGCTGGAACTGTCGCTGCGGCTGAAGGAGATCGCGGCCCGCGAGGCGCAGGGCCTGGCCGACGTGCGCCCGCCCGCGCCCCGCGCCGCCGAGGCCGACCGGCCCACGGGTCGGCTGGCCGACACGCTGTACCCGGACCACACCCAGCGGCGGCCGCAGGGCCCCGCGAGCAACCCGGGAACTCCGCTGCCGCGCGGGAACGCGGGGTCGCGGGCCGGCGCCGCCCGGGGCGGGACGCCCTCACGCGCCGACAGTCCCTCCCGGGGCGGGAGCGCGGCCGCGCGCGGCGGGGGCCCGGCGTCGCGGAGCGGTTCCGGGTCCCGGTCCACCGGCCGGCCGACACCGGCCTCGCGCGACGGACGGCGGCCGGGCAGCGGCAGTCGGCCCGCGCAGGGCGGCGGCTCCGGACGGCCGGCACCGCGCACCACGGGGACGCGGCTGCGCCCGGCCAACCCCCGGCTGCTGCGCCAGCGGCTGACCGTGTTCGTGGTGGTGACACTGCTGGTGGCCCTCGGTATCGCCCTGGTCCAGGGCTGCGAGGGGCCGGACCGGGGGCTCGGGGACAACAGCGGCGTACGGCAGACGCAGGAGAGCGCGCGGCCCGGCTTCACGTCCCTGCCCGAGGACGGGCTGATGTCGCAGCGGTACGAGTCGACTCTGCGGCGGGACTGAGAGAACGCCCTTCCTCAGAGGCGAGGACGCGCTCTCAGAGCTGCGGGCGGCCCGTCGCGACCGCGTAGAAGGCGACCGCGGCCGCCGCGCCCACGTTGAGGGAGTCCACGCCGTGGGACATCGGGATGCGGACCCACTCGTCGGCGGCTGCCAGGGCCTGCCGGGACAGGCCCTCGCCCTCCGCGCCGAGCATGAGCGCGACCCGGTCCATGGTGTGCGGGGCGCACTCGTCGAGGGTCCTGGCCTTCTCGTCGGGGGTGAGGGCGAGCAGCGTGAAGCCGGCCTCACGGACCGAGTCGAGCCCCTTGGGCCAGGTCTCCAGCCGGGCGTACGGCACGGAGAAGACCGCGCCCATCGACACCTTCACGCTGCGCCGGTAAAGGGGGTCGGCGCAGTCCGGGGACAGCAGCACCGCGTCCATCCCGAGGGCGGCCGCCGAGCGGAAGATCGCGCCGATGTTGGTGTGGTCGTTGACGGACTCCATGACCGCGACGCGGCGGGCGCCCGCCAGCAGCGCGCGCGCCGTCGGCAGGGGCTTGCGCTGCATGGAGGCGAGGGCGCCGCGGTGGACGTGGTAGCCGGTGACCCGTTCGGCGAGCTCCGGGTCGATTCTGTAGACGGGGGCCGTCGACTCCTCGATGACGTCGCGCATCGTGTCGATCCACTTGGCCGACAGCAGCATCGAGCGCATCGCGTAACCGGCTTCCCCGGCCCGCCGGATGACCTTCTCGCCCTCGGCGATGAACAGGCCCTCGGCCGGCTCGCGCCTGCGGCGCAGCTCGACGTCGGTCAGTCCGGTGTAGTCGGTGAGGCGAGGGTCGTCGGGGTCGTCGATGGTGATGAGTTCGGCCACGGGGTGATACTGCCTTGTCGTGCGGGCTTGTCGGGCGGGCTTGTCGTGTCGGCTTGTCGGGCGGGCTGTCGCGCGCACGGAGCCGACGGCGCGGGTGAGGGGTGCGGCGCCCGGGGTTACGGCGTAGGGCCGACCTTCACGACCTCGCCGATGACGATGACCGCCGGGGGCTTCACGTCCTCGGTGCGGACGGCCTCGGCGACCGTCGCGAGGGTGGCGTCGACGCGGCGCTGCGCGGCCGTGGTGCCCTCCTGGACGAGGGCGACGGGGGTGTCCGGGGACTTGCCGTGCGCCACCAGCGTCTCGGCGATCTTGCCGATCTTGTCGACGCCCATGAGGATCACGAGCGTGCCGGTCAGCTTGGCCAGTGACGGCCAGTCGACCAGGGAGCGCTCGTCGTCGGGGGCGACATGGCCGCTGACGACGGTGAACTCGTGGGCGACCCCGCGGTGGGTGACCGGGATGCCCGCAGCGCCCGGGACGGAGATCGAGCTGGAGATGCCGGGCACGACCGTGCAGGGGATGCCCGCCTCGGCGAGCGCCTGGAGTTCCTCCATGCCCCGGCCGAAGACGTACGGGTCGCCGCCCTTGAGCCGGACCACCGACTTGCCCTGCTTGGCGTGCTCGATGAGCGCGTTGTTGATGGCCTCCTGGGCCATGAAACGGCCGTAAGGGATCTTCGCTGCGTCGATCACCTGGACGTGCGGCGGGAGTTCGGCGAGCAGGTCGCGCGGGCCGAGCCGGTCGGCGATGACGACGTCGGCCTCGGCCAGCAGACGGCGGCCGCGCACGGTGATCAGGTCCGGGTCGCCGGGGCCGCCGCCGACCAGGGCGACACCGGGGGCACGGGTGCGGTGGTGGGGGGCGACCAGGGTGCCGTCGCGCAGGCCCTCGACGACCGCGTCGCGGATGGCGGCGGTGTGGCGCGGGTCGCGGCCGCGGGCGTCGGTGGTGAGCACGGCGACGGTGACGCCCTCGCTGTGGCCGGTGGCCGGGGTCCAGGCGGTCGCCGCGTCGGCGTCGTCGGAGCGCACGCACCACACACGGTGCCGCTCGGCCTCGGCGGAGGCCGCGGTGTTCGCGTCGGCGTCACTGGTGGCGATCAGGGCGTACCAGGCCTCGGCGAGGTCGCCGTCCCGGTAGGGGCGCCGGTGCCAGGTGATCTCGCCGGCGTCGGCCATGGCCTCGACCGACGGGGTCGCCTCGGGCGACACGAGGTGGATGTCCGCGCCGGCCGCGATCAGGGCGGGCAGGCGGCGCTGGGCGACCTGGCCGCCACCGAGGACGACCACGCGACGGCCGGTGAGGCGGAGTCCTACGGGGTAGGCGGGGTGTTCGGCCATGAGGGACGGCTCCTCGTGCAGCGGTGCGGTGGGGCGCGCTGCGGCTCCGGAGCGGCCCTGACGTGCGGATTTTAGGCGGTGGGCGGGGCGGACCGCACGGGTGGTCCGGCAGGTGAACGCCGGACCACCCGTCAGTGGGTCGCCTACTTCTCGGTGACGCCGGCCGAGTCGAACGTCGCCACCTCGTGCATCGCCCGGGCCGTGGACTGCACCAGCGGCAGGGCGAGCAGCGCGCCGGTGCCCTCACCGAGGCGCAGGTCGAGGTCGACCAGGGGGCGCAGGCCGAGCCTGTTGAGCGCGGCGACATGGCCGGGTTCGGCGCTGCGGTGACCGGCGATGCAGGCGGCGAGCACCTCGGGCGCGATGGCCCGGGCGACGAGGGCCGCGGCGCCCGCGCTGACACCGTCCAGGATCACCGGCGTACGCAGGGAGGCACCGCCGAGCAACAGGCCGACCATGGCCGCGTGCTCGAAGCCGCCGATCGCCGCGAGCACGCCGATCGGGTCGGCCGGATCCGGCTGGTGCACTTCCAGGGCGCGGCGGACCACCTCGGTCTTGCGGGCCAGCGTCTCGTCGTTGATGCCGGTGCCGCGGCCGGTGACCTCGGCCGGGTCGGCGCCGGTGTAGACGGAGATCAGCGCGGCGGACGCGGTGGTGTTCGCGATGCCCATCTCGCCGGTGAGCAGCGCCTTGTTGCCGGCCGCCACCAGGTCGCGGGCGGTCTCGATGCCGACCTCGATGGCCTTCTTGGCCTCTTCGCGGGTCATCGCGGGGCCGGTGGTCATGTCGGAGGTGCCGCCGCGGATCTTGCGGGGCAGCAGGCCGGGCGTGGCGGGCAGGTCGGCCACGACACCGACGTCCACCACACAGACCTCGGCGCCGACCTGGTTCGCAAAGGCGTTGCAGACCGCTCCGCCGCCCAGGAAGTTGGCCACCATCTGGGCGGTGACCTCCTGCGGCCAGGGAGTGACGCCCTGTGCGTGCACGCCGTGGTCGCCCGCGAAGATCGCGACGGCGGCGGGCTCCGGGATCGGCGGAGGGCACTGCCGGGACAGGCCGGACAGCTGCGCGGAGATGATCTCCAGCATGCCGAGCGCACCGGCCGGCTTGGTCATCCGCTTCTGCCGCTCCCAGGCCTCGCCGAGCGCCTTGGCGTCCAGCGGGCGGATCTGCGCGACCGTCTCGGCGAGCAGGTCGTGCGGCTCCTCGCCGGGCAGCGCGCGGCGGCCGTACGTCTCCTCGTGCACGACCCAGGACAGCGGGCGGCGCTTGGACCAGCCGGCCTGCATCAGCTCGGGCTCGTCCGGGAACTCGTCGACGTACCCGACGCACAGGTAGGCGATGACCTCCAGGTGCTCGGGCAGGCCGAGCGCGCGGACCATCTCCCGCTCGTCGAAGAAGCTGACCCAGCCGACGCCGAGGCCCTCCGCGCGGGCGGCGAGCCACAGGTTCTCCACGGCGAGCGCGGCGGAGTACGGCGCCATCTGCGGCTGGGTGTGGCGGCCGAGGGTGTGGCGGCCGCCGCGCGTCGGGTCGGCGGTGACGACGATGTTCACCGGGGTGTCGAGGATCGCCTCGATCTTCAGTTCCTTGAACTGCTTCGCCCGGCCCTTCGGCAGCGACTTGGCGTACGCCTCGCGCTGCCGCATCGCCAACTCGTGCATCGCGCGGCGGGTGTCCGCGGAGCGGATGACGACGAAGTCCCACGGCTGGGAGTGGCCGACCGACGGCGCGTGGTGGGCCGCCTCCAGGACGCGCAGCAGGACCTCGTGCGGGATGGGGTCGCTGCGGAAGCCGTTGCGGATGTCGCGGCGCTCGCGCATCACCTTCAGCACGGCTTCGCGCTCGGCCTCGTCATAGCCGGGTGCGGCCGGACCGGTGGACTCTGGTGCCTCTGCCACGGCGGCCTTGCTCTCTTCTTCCCGGTCGTCCCGGGCTTCCGGCTGTTCCTGGTCCACCTGCGGTGCCAGGTCTTCCTGGTCCGCGGCCCTCGTCTGCAGATCGTCCGCGTGCTGTACGACGCCGGCGTCGGCCTCGGCCTCGCGGGGGGCCGGGACCGGGGCGGCCGGGTGCGCGACCTGTTCCTCCGCGGGCAGGGTGAGGGGGTGCGGCGGGGTCGGGGCGAGGTGCGGAGTGGTCGGCACCTGACCCTCCACCGGCACGAACTGCCCGATCGGCAGCGGGGTGACGAAGCCGGAGGGGGCGGGCTGCAGGTCGGAGGGCGCGGGAAACGCAGCGGGGGCGGGCTGCGCGGCCTCCGGAGCGGTGGCCTGCGGAGCGTCGGGGACGGTCGTCTGCGGAGCCTCGGGCGCCGCGACGGCCGACGGCGGCTGCGGGGCGTCCTGCGCCTGCGGCACCTGCGGGCCCTGGAGGGGCGGGGCGGCGGGGACCGTGACGGCGGGCGGGGTGTCCGGCGGGGAGGCCGGGGCGGGCGCGGGCTGCGCCGCTTCGTCCGGGGTCGACAGGGGGACCTCCTGGGCTGCGGCGGCGGCCACCGGGGGGTGTGCGGCGGCGGACGCGTCCTGCGGGGCGGCGACCTGGGCGGTGCCCTGGTCGGCGGCCGGGGCCTCGATGAGCTGCGGGGACGCGGCGGCGCCCGGCTCGGTGGCCGGGGCGGTCGCGTCGACGGGCAGCGGGACCTCGGCGGGGGTGGGCTCGACGGGCTGGTGCGCTGCCGCGGGGGTGGGCTCCGTGGCCTGGACGGCTTCGGCCGGGATCGGCTCGGCAGCGGCGGGCTGGGGGGCCTGGTCCTCGGAAGCGGCAGGCTCAGGAGCCTGCGGGGCCTCGACAGCGGGTTCGGCTGCCCCCGGTGCGGACGCATGCGACGCCTCTGCCTGCGGAGCCGGTGCGGCGGCTGCTTCCTCGGCGGTGACGGCAGCGGGCGCCTCCGCCTGCGGTGCCGCGGCGACGGGCTGTGCCTCGGCGGGCGCGGTGGCCTCGGGCGCCTGCGCCGCCGGGACCTCGGGCGCCTCGGGCGCCTGCGCTGCGGCGGGGACCTCGGGCGTCGCGGGCGCGTCCGCCGGGATCGCGTCGGTGTTCTGCGCCTCGGGTGCGCCGGTTGCCTGGGCGGCGTCGGCCACGGACGGCTCGTCGGCCTGCGGTGCCTCGGGGGCAGCCGACTCGGGAGTCTGCGCTTCGGCGGGAAGTGCGGAAGCCTGCGGTGCCTCGGCGGCGGCCGGTTCGGGGGCCTGCGCTGCCTCGGCCGGGGCGGCGAGCGGCTGGACGGTCTCGGGCGCCACGGGCTCGGCGGGCTCGGCCACCTGGGCTGCGACCGGCTCGGCGGCAGGCGTGTCCTCGGCCGGGAGCGGCTCGGCGGCCGGCGCGGGCTCGACGACCGGAGCGGCGGACTGCGCCGGTTCCACGGCCGGAGCGGCGGACGGGGCGGCATCGGCGGGCTGGTCCGCTACGGCGACCGGCTCAGGCGTCTGCGCGGCGGCGTCCTCGCTCGGCTGGGCGCCCACGGTCTCCCCCGCCACGGCCGGTTCCGCCGCGGTCGGCTCGTCGGCGATCGGCTCGGCGGCCGTCCGCTCGGCGGCCGTCGGCTCGTCCGCCGACGCGTTCTGGGCGCCGGGGGCCTCGGCGGCCTCGGGCACGGCCACGACCGTCTGCTCCGGGGCGTCGGCCGGTGCCTGCGCGCCCGCGGCGGCGGCGCCCACGGCGCCGTCGGCAGGCGCCGCCTCGGCACCTGCCTCGGCCGCCGTGTCCTGCACCGGCGTCTCGGCAGGGACGGGCCCGGCAGCCGCCGGCGCCTCCTGCTCCGGCTCCAAGGCGTCCGGCAGTTCGGCCGGTGCAGGCACCTGCGTCGGGGCCGGCGTTTCGGTCGGCGCCTGCGCCTCGGCACCGGCGTCGGCTGCCTCGCCGTGCGCCGCCGCCTGCGTCTCCGCCTCCTGGGCCTGCGGCGGCAGCACGTGGCTGCCCGTCGCCGTGACCGCTTCCGTCGCGAGGCGGGCCACGGCGGCCTGGGCCGCGTCCACCGGGCCGGGCTGCGGGGCCGCCGCCGGAACAACCGTTTCGGCAGGGGCCGCCCCGGCGGCCGCCTGGGCCTGCGCGGGCCACGGCGCGGCCTCCGGGGACGCCGGCGCGGCGCCCTGCTGCGGGGCGTCCAGGTACTCGGGGCCGGTCGTCGACGGGGCCGCCTGCCGGACCGGCGCGTCCGCGGGGCCGCGGTCGGCAAGGGAGCGGACCGGGCTGGCGGAGGTGTCCGGGATCGGCGGGCCGAGGTGCAACGGCCGGCGGGGCGTGATCGGCGGGATGGGTCGGGTGGGCGCCGTACGCTGCGGCGCCGGGCCCGGGAGCCGTACCCCGTTCAGATCGACGGAGCCGCTGTCGCGGCCGGACAGCTCGTGCGGGCCCGGCTCGTGCACGGCCTCGACGACCGGCTCGGGCGCGGGCGGCGCCACCTCGTTGCCCCAGGCCCCGTGGGAGCCCGGCAGCAGCAGGTCTTCGTCCTCGGCGGGACTCTCGGAGAGGTAGGCGTACGCACCGGGCGCGGAGACGCCCGGCTGCTCCACCGTGCCTGCGTTCTCCGGCAGCCCCTCGCCCGGGACCTGGCCGGTGTCGGTCATGCGTACCCCTCGCCCATCGGTTAGTGCCTCTACGACCAGTTCACCCGGAACGGCGCACCGACCGCCCCGCAGTGAAGAACGAGCGGGCGTGCCCAGCGGCACGAACGACCGCCCGGAAAAGGCGACAAAGCCATTCAGTGGCATTGTCCCGGCCGTTGCGCCGTCGCGACAGCGTGATCCGCGACAGCCCGCTGTGGACTGCGCCACGTTGCGCATCCACGCGTTCTGCCGTACCACACCCGCCCCGAAACGGACCGGTTTTTACGGACATTGACCGGCGGAGCGCCGGACGACCGGTTGCGGTACGACGATCGGCCAGCCTACCCCGCGATACGACAAGCCGATCACGGGGTTCGGTCCGCGAGCACCCCGGTGAGCAGGAACGCCACGCTCCGCTCGGTCTCGGTCCAGGCGCGGGTGTCGAGCTCGACGGACTGCAGCAGGGCGCACTGGACGTGGTAGCCGTGCTCGGTCAGGTCGCGGCCGATGAGTTCGGCGGCGTCCCGGGTTCCGGCGTGGGTCACGATGCGCTGCGGGCGCCGGTCGGCGACGGCCGAGACGACGGCCGCTCCCCCGCCGCCGACCCGTACGACGTCGGGTTCGGGCAGGTCCTCCAGGACCTGCGGGGCGGTGCCGTGGACGACCTGCAGCTGGACGCCGTGGCGGCGCGCGGCGGCGTCGGTGCGGGCGCAGGCGTCCAGGTCCCGGTCGACGGCGAGGACGGCGGCGCCGGCGCGTGCGGCTTCGGTGGCGAAGGCGCCGGAGCCGCAGCCGATGTCCCACACGAGGTCGCCGACGCGGGGTCCGAGGCGGGCGAGTTGCGCGGCGCGCAGCTGTTCCGTCTCGCCCTCGCCGAGGTCGCCGTCGTAGGCGTCGGCGGGCAGGGTCCAGCCGCGCGGGGTGGTGGCCGGGTCGCGGCCGGCGATCCAGCCGCCGTCCTCCGCGGCGCCGGCCCGGCCGCCGATGACGATGACGACGTTCGGGTCGCGCCAGCTGTGGTCGGCGGCTTTGTCGGAGGTGACGACGGAGACCTGTTCGCGGTCGGTGCCGAGTTCCTCGCAGATGACGAAGGTGCGGTGGACGCCGTCCAGGAGCAGCCCCAGCTCGGCGGGGCCGGCGCCGGGGGCGGTGAGGACGGCGACCTTGGTGTGGGCGCGGCACACGTTGACCGCGCGGCGCAGGGTGCGCGGGTGGGCGACGACCACCAGGGCGTCGTCCCAGGGCATGGCGGCGCGGGCGAAAGCGGCGGCGACGGAGGAGACCGCGGGGACGACCTCGACTTCGAGGCCGAACTCGGGGGCGCGCAGGGTGCGCACGACGCCGAAGAAGCCGGGGTCGCCGTCGGCGAGGACGACGGCGGTGCCGCGGTGGGCGGCGATGCGGCGGGCGGCGAGGGCGACGCTGCCCAGGCGGATGCGCTCGGCGCCGGGCGGCACCTCGGGCAGTGCCAGGTGGTGGGCGGCACCGGCCACCAGCGTGGCGGCGCCGAGGGCGGCGCGTGCCGCCTCGGTCAGCGGCGAGCCGTCCCAGCCGATCACCGTGACCCGGTCGGCCATCGTCGTCAGTCTCCAGGTTTGCGCAGGTCGTCAGGGGTGCTGGGCCCGGGGGCGGCTTCGAGCGTACCTGGTGGGGTGCCGCGACTCAGTTCCAGTCGGAGTACGGCGCGAACCCACCGGTGTCGGCGAGCTGCTCGTCGGCGCCCTCGAGGTCCTCCGGGAGCAGGCTCCACACGATGAAGTCGGTACGCACGTCGGTCCACGTACCGTCCTCGGTGCGGACGTGGACTATGCAGGCGTTGCGCAGCACGCCCTCGCTGATGCAGCCGATCTTCTGGGCGACCTGCTGGGAGGCGGTGTTGTCGGCGGCGGTGCGCAGCTCGATGCGTTCGAACTTCTGGTCGTTGAAGAGCCACTGGGACGTGGCGAGCGCGGCCTCGGAGGCGTAGCCCTCGCCGCGGGCCCAGGGGGCGACGATGTACGACAGTTCGGTGGACCGGATGTGCCAGTCGGTCCTGGTGAGCTGGACGACGCCGACCAGGCGCTGGGTGAGGAACTCGGTGACGGCGAGGTCCAGGCCGCGTCCCGTGGTGCGCTCGGTGCGGGCGTACTCGGTGATCCACTGCCGGGCGGCGTCCTCGGTGAACGGCCGGGGCACGTCGGTCCAGGCGGCGACCTGCTCGTCGTTCATCATCTCGGTCAGTGCGGGCACATCGTCCTCGTCGAGGGGACGCAGCACCAACCGCTCCGTGCTGATGGAGATGTTGGGGAAGGTGCTAGTCATGCGCCGCTCCGTAACCTTCGGGAGATTCTTGAGAGACCGTCAGGCCTGCTGAACTGCCCAGCATGCAGCATGTAACCACTGAACCGCACAACGGGGTCCACCCCCCGTGAGGAGTGGACCCCGTTGGCGCACGTGCCGGCTCAGAACGCCGGGACGACGGCGCCCTGGTACTTGTCCTCGATGAACTTCTTCACCTCGGGCGAGGTGAGGAGCCCAGCGAGCTTCTTGACGCGCGGGTCGCTCTCGTCGCCCTTCTTCACGGCGAGGAAGTTGGCGTACGGGTTGTTCTGGGCCTTCTCCGCGACGAGGGCGTCCTTGGCGGGGCTGAGCTTCGCCTCCAGCGCGTAGTTGCCGTTGATCACGGCGGCGTCCACGTCACCGAGGGAGCGCGGCAGCTGGGCCGCCTCCAGCTCCTTGAACTTCAGGTTCTTGGGGTTGGACGTGACGTCCTTGGGGGTCGCGGAGTACCCGGCACCGGCCTTGAGCTTGATGACCCCGTTGTCCTCGAGGAGCTTGAGCGCGCGGGCCTCGTTGGTGGTGTCGTTGGGCAGCGCGACGGTGGCGCCGGCCTTGAGGTCGTCGAGCTTCTTCAGGCTCTTGGAGTAGACGCCGAGCGGTTCCAGGTGCACCGTGCCGCCGGGCACCGGGACGATGTCGGTGCCGTTCTTCTTGTTGAAGTCGTCGAGGTACGGCTTGTGCTGGAAGTAGTTGGCGTCGACCTCGCCCTGCTGGACGGCCGTGTTCGGAGTCACGTAGTCGGTGAACTCCTTGACCTCGAGCTTGAGGCCGGCCTTCTGCGCCAGGTGGTCCTTGATATAGGTGAGGATCTCGCCCTGCGGGGTGGGCGTGGCGGCGACCGTCAGCGTGGCGCCCGGGTCCTTGGCGGAGTCCTTGTCCGAGCCGCACGCGGACAGGCCCAGGGTGAGGGCTGCGGCGGCGAGGACGGCGGTGGTGATCTTGGCGGTGTTACGCACGAAAAGTGCCTTTCCTTATGGGTGGTGCGACCCCGTCATGAGGTGGACGGGGAGTTCGGGGGTGCGTGCCGGTCAGCCCTTGCGGACGGCGTCGGCGGCGACCGTGCCGCCGAAGACGCCCCGCATGGGCCGGAACAGCAGCAGGCCGCCGGTCTTGCCGGTGCGGCGGTGCAGGGTGCGGGCGGCGTAGTCGCCGACGAACTGCAGCAGGGAGATGACGACGGCCAGGATGGCCACCGTGATCCACATCAGTCCGGTCTCGAAGCGCTGGTAGCCGTAGCGGATGGCGATGTCGCCGAGGCCGCCCGCGCCGACGGTGCCGGCCATGGCCGAGTAGCCGATGAGGGCGATGATCGTGGTGGTGGTGCCCGAGATCAGGGAGGGGAGCGACTCGGGGACGAGGACGCTGCGGACGACCTTCCAGGTGCTGCCGCCCATGGCCTGCACCGCCTCCACGAGACCGCCGTCCACTTCGCGGACGGATGTCTCGACGAGCCGCGCGAAGAACGGGATCGCGCCGATCGCGAGCGGCACGATCGCGGCGTCGCGGCCGATGGTGGTGCCGGTGACCCAGCGGGTGAAGCCCATCAGCGCGACCATCAGGATGATGAACGGCATCGAGCGGGCGATGTTCACGATCTGCCCGATGACCTTGTTCGCGACGACGTTCTGCAGTAGCCCGCCGCGGTCCGTGAGCACGAGCAGGATGCCGAGCGGCAGGCCGCCGACGACGGCGATGAGGGTGGACCAGCCCACCATGTAGAGGGTGTCCCAACACGCCTGCGACAGCAGGGGCTGCATCTCGGACCAGGTCACTTGGCACCTTCCTTCACCAGCACGGGCTCCTGGCCCAGGACGTCGATCTGGAGTCCCTGCTCGCGCAGGAAGCCGATGGGCACGACGTTGTCCTCGTAGCGCCCGGGCAGTTCGATGCGCATGCGGCCGATCTGCAGTCCGCCGACGGTGTCGATGGCGGCGCCGAGGATCGAGATGTCGATGTTGTAGGTGCGCGCGAGCTGGGAGATGACGGGCTGGGTGGCGGCCTCGCCGTGGAAGGTGACGTCGAGGACGGTGCGGTCGTCCCCGGAGGCGTCGCCGCCGACCGGGAACAGCGCGGTGGCGAGCTTGCTGCCGGGGGTGGCGAGCAGTTCGCTGACCGTGCCGGACTCGACGATGCGGCCCTTCTCCATGAGCGCGGCGGAGTCGCAGACCGTCTTCACGACGTCCATCTCGTGGGTGATGAGCAGGACGGTGAGACCGAGTTCGCGGTTGAGGTCGCGCAGCAGGGTCAGGATGGAGCGGGTGGTCTCCGGGTCCAGGGCGCTGGTGGCCTCGTCGGACAGCAGCACCGTGGGGTCGCCGGCCAGGGCGCGGGCGATGCCGACGCGCTGCTTCTGGCCGCCGGAGAGCTGGGCGGGGTAGGCGCCCGCCTTGTCGGCGAGGCCGACGAGGTCGAGGAGTTCCAGCGCCTTGCGGGAGCGGTCCTTGCCGGAGCGGCCGAGGATCTCCAGGGGGAGCTCGACGTTGTCCTGCACGGTCCGCGAGGACAGCAGGTTGAAGTGCTGGAAGACCATGCCGATCCGGCTGCGCGCCTGCCGCAGCTCACGGCCGGCGCGCGGACCGCGCCCGGCCAGGGCGGTGAGGTCCTGGCCGTCGACGGTCACGGTGCCGGAGGTGGGGCGCTCCAGCAGGTTGACGCAGCGGATGAGGGAGGATTTGCCGGCGCCGGACTGGCCGATGACGCCGTAGACCTCGCCTTCGCGGACGTGCAGGTCGACGCCGGCCAGGGCGGTGACCTCGCGGCCGCGTGAGCGGTAGACCTTGGTGAGGCCCTGTGTGGTGATCACGTGGGGTTTCCGTCGCTGTCGAGTGCGCGGCACGTCGTGGGCGCCGGGCACGGGGCATGAAGAATCGAAGGCAGCCGGGACGCGGCATGTTCTTCGGCGCGGGGTGCGGCCGTGGGGGGTGGGAACGTGCGCGCGGGGGCGGGGCTCGGTCGCGCAGGGCGGAACACGAGCGGGCACTCGCTTCGGGGCGCGAGGCTCGGGTGGTGCGGGGGCCCTCTAGCAGGCGCACATTCGGCGCGTACGACACATACAACGAGCACCGGGCGTCATGGTCGCCTCGGTCGCAGGGGTGCGGTCGCTCGTCGTGGTCATGCGATCAGTAAACCAGACCTACGGTGCTGACCGGTCACCGCTGTCCGGATAGTGGACAGCGGTGGGACGGCGCCGGACGCGACGCACACCCGTACGCCGATCGCGACACCCTCGCCGGTGACCAGTGCGGACGGGGCCGACGGGTCGCCCACGACCAGGCCGGCGCACCGCCCATGGCCGCGTCGGGCTGTGGCCAACGCCACGGCGGCCCTGCCGGGGGTGCTGTGTCGGCGCGGACGTGGGCCCTGGGGAGGAGGCCGGCGGCGCCCGGGCGGGCTGCTTCGGGCCGGACGACTGCTACGGCGTCGCCTGGTTACTGCTGCATCTGATCGAGACGGGCCCGAACCCCGTACTCACCGAACCGCCGGACGCCCATGCCGGGCCGTGGCGGCGCCGGCTGTGGCGGCGGGGCGCGAACGCCGGGCTCGTCATGGCCGAGGAGGCCGGGGGCGGGGACGGTGGGGCGATTCGGTCGTAATAAAGTCGCTGCATGCTAGATGTCCTGACGCTGGTGACCGGGGTCGCCGCGCTGTTGCTGGCCGCCTGGTGCGGCTGGGCGGCCTACCGAGACCAGCCGACCAAGGACTGGCACTTCATCGGCATGGCCGTGGTCTCGCTGCTGGCGGTGGTCCAGCTGGTGGTCGGGATCGTGCAGCTGGCGCGGGGCGAGAAGCCGGAGCAGGGCACGGCGATCTTCGTGGCGTATCTGCTGGGCGCCTTCGCGTGTGTCCCGGCGGCCGGCTTCATGTCGCTGGCCGAACGCACCCGGTGGGGTTCGGTGACCGTCGCCGCGGGCGGCGTGGTGCTCGCCGTGCTGGAAGTACGGCTCTACGACATCTGGGGAGGCTGAGATGACGGCGGTGCAGGAGAAGCCGGCCCGGCTGATCAGCGGGCCCGGCATGCTGCTGGTGTGGCTGTACGGCGTGATGGTGGTCGGCGCGGTGTCGCGGTCCGTGTACCAGATCGCGACCGAGTTCGACCGGGCGCCGCTGGCCTACTCGCTGTCGGCGGTGGCCGGAGTCGTCTACGGCTTCATCACGTACTCCCTGGTGCGCGGCGGTGAGACCGCTCGCCGCGCCGCCCTGTGGTGCTGCGCCGCCGAACTCGCGGGCGTGCTGACCGTCGGCACCTGGACCCTGGTGCAGCCGTCGGCGTTCCCCGACGCGACCGTGTGGTCCGACTACGGCATGGGGTACCTCTTCATCCCGGTGCTGCTGCCGCTCTCGGCGATCTACTGGCTGCGCACATCACGGCGGCAGCAGCAGCCCTGAGTCACGCCGTCTGCAGGTACACCCCGGCCGGCTTCTCCAGGACGATCATCCGGACGCCGTCCGTGCCCTCGGCGGTGCCGACCGCCTGGTAGCCGACCTTGCGGTACAGCCGCAGGTTGCCCTCGCTGCGGTGGCCGGTGTGCAGGCGGAACCGTGTGACCCCGTGCTCCTCGGCGAGCGCCGTCTCGGCCGTGCGCAGCAGCCGGGCGCCGATGCCGTGGCCCTGCAGTCGCGGGTGGACGCACAGCTTGCCGATGGCCGCGGAGCCGTCCTCGGTGACACGGCCGCGCACCGAGCCGACCACCTCGTCGCCGAGCCGCGCCACATGGACGCAGTCCCGGGCGACCTCCTCGCGCACCGAGTCCAGGGTCTGGACGAGCGGGTCGATGCGGTAGTTGCCGTACAGCGCGGCTTCGCTCTGGAAGCACAGGTACTGCAGCCTGAAAATCTGCTCGGCATCCTGCTCGGTCGCCGCAGAGATGGTCACGCTCATGCCCATGTGCGCACGCCTCCCGCTCACCTGATCATCTGTCGTCCCCCACTCCTATCCCCGCGGTCAGCGCGCCGCAACCTCCCCTACGAGCAAACGACGCAGACATCCCAGACATCTGGAGCGTTCCGGGCCGAGACTGCCCTGTGAGATACCCAACTCCCCCGCGATCTCCCGGTATGTCGGGTCCCGCGGCGACAGCAGCGCCTCCAGCAGCCCCGGGCAGCGGCCCGGCAGCCGGCGCACCGCGGCCCGAAGCGCCCGCCCCCGCGCGGCGGCCAGCACGAGCGCTTCCGGCCCGGGCTCCTTGCCGGCCGGATCACCGTCGTAGCGCTGCTCCCACCGCCGTGTGCGACGGGTGCGGCGGGCCTCGGCGCGGACGGCCCGGCGCAGCCAGCCGTGCGGATCGGGCGGCGGGTCGGCGGCGGCGAGGCGTTCGAGCAGCCGCAGCCAGACCTCCTGTTCCAGGTCCGCGGCCTCGCCCCCGCAGGCGTGCGCCTCGGCCCGGGCCTCGGCGGCGAGCAGCGGGCGCAGGATGGCGAGCAGGTCGTGTGCCCTGTGCGGCACGTCGTGCGTCATGTCCGCAACGACGCGGCGGCCCGGGCGGTGGGTTGCCCGGGCGGCCGTGAGCTCACTCCAACGAGTCGGTCAGCCGTTGACGAAGGCCTCGCGGGCCAGCAGTCCGGTGTCCGGGTTGTCGGTGAAGACGCCGTCGATGCCGGTGGCGAAGTACGTCCGGAAGGCGCCGAACGCGTCGCCGTAACCGTCGGCGTCGGTCCCCTTGCGGAAGCCGGCCGGCAGGAAGAGGTTCTCGTTGCGCATGGTGTAGGGGTGCAGGACCAGCCCCACCTTGTGCGCGTCGGCGACCAGCGTGGTCGGCCGGGTGAGGTTGCCGCTCGCGTCCTTGGGGATGACCAGGTCCAGCGTGGGCCCGATGCCCTGCGCGTAGCCGGCGATCTCGCGCAGGCCCTTGGGGGTGATGAGGTCGGCGACCGTACGCGGGTCACCGGACTCGACGAAGTCGTACGGACGGCTGCTCGCGGACGACAGCAGCACGACCAGCGGGTTGTCGACGAGCTTGTTCAGCCGCTGGATGCTGGTGGGTTCGAAGGACTGCAGGATGACCGGCGAGGTGCGCTTGTCCTTGCCGTGCTTGTGCAGCAGCTTGGCCACCCGCTCCTCCAGGCCGAGGCCCAGCTTGCGGAAGTAGGTGGGGTGCTTGGTCTCGGGGTAGATCCACACCTGCTTGCCGCGCTTGCGGGTCTGCTCGTCCTGCCACTTCAGGACCTCTTCGAAGGTGGGGATCTCCCAGCGGCCGTCGTAGAGCGTGTTGTGCGGCCGGTTGGCGGGGATGCGCTCGATCGCGCGCAGGGTCTTCAGCTCGGCGAGGGTGAAGTCCTCGGTGAACCAGCCCGTGGTGGGCACGCCGTCGAGGGTCTTGGTGGTCCTGCGGTCGGCGAACTCGGGATGGTCGGCGACGTCCGTGGTGCCGCCGATCTCCGGCTCGTGCCGGCACACCAGATGGCCGTCCTTGGTGGGCACGAGGTCGCCGGCCTCGACGATGTCGGCACCCAGGTCGAGAGCCAGTTGGTAGGAGCCGAAGGTGTGCTCCGGCCGGTAACCGCTGGCGCCGCGGTGGCCGATGACCGTCGGCACGGGCAGGCTCTTCAGGCCCCCGCCGTGCCGCGCGGCACCGTCGGCTGCCCGCGCCGTGCCGGTGAGCCCCAGCACGGAGGCGCCGGCGCCGAGCACCGCCGCGCCGAGCAGCGCGCGCCGTCCGGTCCCCCCGCTCGTGCCCTCGGTCTCCCGCGACTGCTGTGTGCCCATCTGCGGCCTCCTGCCCCTCGGTTGTCCGTGCGCGGCGATCGTAGGGGCGTGCACATGACGAAGGGGAGGCCTCGGCCGGAACACGCGGATGACTGCGGATGTCGTATTCCGTCTGGTCCCCCGCCTGGTGACCCGCCGTAGGGGTACTCGTGCGGTGTCCGGGTGAGCCGTCGGTCACATCTCGCCCGCGCGTCACATGCCGTCCACACGGCGGCACCGCAGGTGAACGGGCGTCAACAGTGCGTAAGACCTGGGTGAACCCGATGTGCGCCGGCCCCCTGGCCGCGAGTATCGTCCTCACCTGCACAGACTCCATACCGACTCCCTTGACACCGGAGGGCCCGTTGTCCCGCTTCGCGATCATCAAGGCAGTGCTCGGACCGGTCATGCGCCTGATGTTCCGTTTCCGGGTCGAGGGCGCCGAGCACATCCCGGGCGACGGCCCGGTGATCCTGGCCGGCAACCACCTCACCTTCATCGACTCGATGATCCTGCCGGTCGTCTGCGACCGTCAGGTGTTCTTCATCGGCAAGGACGAGTACGTCACCGGCAAGGGGTTCAAGGGCCGGCTGATGGCCTGGTTCTTCACCGGCGTCGGCATGATCCCGGTCGACCGCGACGGCGGCCGCGGCGGTGTCGCGGCGCTCATGACCGGCCGCCGGGTGCTGGAGGAGGGCAAGGTCTTCGGCATCTACCCCGAGGGCACCCGCTCGCCCGACGGGCGGCTGTACCGGGGGCGCACCGGTATCGCGCGGCTGACGCTGATGACCGGTGCGCCGGTGGTGCCGTTCGCCATGATCGGCACGGACAAGGTCCAGCCGGGCGGGTCGGGGATGCCGCGGCCGGGGCAGGTGACCGTGCGGTTCGGTGAGCCGATGGAGTTCTCCCGGTACGAGGGGATGGACCGGGACCGGTACGTGCTGCGCGCCGTGACGGACTCCGTGATGGCCGAGGTGATGCGGCTGTCGGGGCAGGAGTACGTGGACATGTACGCGAGCAAGGCGAAGGAAGCGGCGTAGTTTTTCGGCGGGGCGCCTACCCGCCGGGTCGGTTTCTGCCGGCCCGGCGGGTGCGGCGTCGTCGTGGCTGGTCGCGGCGCGGCGGAGCCGCATACCGGATGCAGCCCCGCGCCCCTGAAGGTCAGGTTCCCAGCCGTTGGTCCCGGAGCAGCAGCCATGCCACGGCCGACGCCGTCAGCAGGACGGCTGCTCCTACTCCCGACGCCATGCTGAGACCGTTGACGAAGGCTTCCCTGGCCGAATCCAGCAACGCCTCCGCCTTGTCCGCCGGCAGGCCCTGGGCCGCCTCCATCGCGCCGCCGAGTGATTCGTGGGCTGCGGCCGGGGTGCCCGCCGGGGACGGGAAGCCTCGGTAGACGCCCGTGACGATCGAGCCGAGGACGGCGATGCCGAGGGCGGCGCCGAGTTCGTACGCCGTCTCGGAGACCGCCGAGGCCGCGCCCGCCTGGTCCTTGGGGACGCTCGAGAGGATCACGTCGGCGGTCACCGTGAACGAGAAGCCCGCGCCGATGCCGACGACCAGCAGCACGGTGCCGAGGACCGGGTAACCCGTCGACCGGCCCAGAAGGGTCAGCGCGGCCAGTGCGAGGCCGACCGCGGCGAGACCGCCGGAGACCACCGTACGGACCGAGAAGCGGCGCGCCGCGCGGCCGGCGATCAGACCGGCCGCCACCGCGCCGACGGCGGCCGGGGCTTCGGCCAGGCCCGCCTCGAACGGGCGCCTGCCCTGCACCAACTGCAGGTACTGGGACAGGAAGAACACCAGCCCCGACATGCCGAGGACGGTCAGCAGGTCGGCCAGCACGGCGCCACTGAAGCCGCGGCTGCGGAACAGCCGCATGTCGAGCAGCGGGGCGGGCATGGTCAGCTGGCGGTGGACGAAGCCGTACAGGGCCGCCGCGCCCAGCAGACCCACGGCGAGGACCGGCCAGGTGAATCCATGTGAGGCGACTTCCTTGACCGCGTAGACGACGCCGATCATGCCGAGCAGTGACAGCAGGACACTGCGCAGGTCCCAGGGGCCCGGGTTCGGGTTGCGGGACTCCGGCAGCATCTTGACGCCGACCAGCACCAGCACCGCCATCACCGGCAGGTTGATGAGGAAGACCGAGCCCCACCAGAAGTGCTCCAGCAGGAAGCCGCCCGTGATCGGGCCGACGGCGGTGCCGGCGGACGCGGTGGCGCCCCAGATGCCGATGGCGAGGCTGCGCTCGCGCGAGTCGTGGAAGATGTTGCGGATCAGGGCGAGAGTGGCCGGCATCAGGGTGGCGCCCGCGACGCCGAGCAGCGCCCGGGCCAGGATCATCAGCTCGGGTGTGCCGGCGTAGGCGTTGAGCACGGAGACGGCACCGAACGCGGTGGCGCCGACCAGCAGGATCCGCTTGCGGCCGATGCGGTCGCCGAGACTGCCCATGGAGACCAGCAGTCCGGCGATGACGAAGGAGTAGACGTCGCCGATCCACAGCAGCTGGGTGCCGGACGGGTTCAGGTCTTCGCTGATGTAGGGGGTCGCGAGGCCGAGGACGGTGGCGTCGACGGCCACCAGCAGCACGGCCAGGACGAGGACGGACAGCGCGAGCCAGCGGCCCGGGCGCTTCACCGCCTCCGTCGTGCCGGCCGGCTGCAGGGTGCTGGTCATGATTCCTCTCTTCTGATCGGGTCGTTGCGTCGTGCGCCGCCGAGCAGCAGCTCGACGATCATGTAGGTGAAGTCGTTGGGGGCCACCCGGCCCTCGGTCACCGCCCAGGCGCCGGAGGCGAGCAGGCCGAACAGCGCCTCGGTGAGCCAGACCGGGGTGAGGTCGATACGGAACTCGCCGCTCTCCTGGCCGCGCCGGAACAGGGCCGTCATGCGCTCGTCGATGCGGGCCCAGCCGGCGTGCTGCTGCTCGCCCTCGAAGAGCTGGTTCTCCGTGTAGAGGAAGGCGAGCAGGCCGGCGACGGGTTCGATCTTCCGCACGAGCCGGTGGACGGCGTCCGCCGCCGGGCCGTCGTCGAGCCGGGCCGCGTCCAGGGCCGCCTCGCACTCGGCGATGCCGAGTGCCTCCAGCGCCCGGACGAGCGCGTCCCTTCCGGCGAACTGCCGGTGCAGGGTGGCCCGGCTGATCCCGGCAGCCCTGGCGACCTCGTCCATGGTCGCGGTGGATTTCCGGGTCAGCAGGGCGGCGGCGCTGCGCAGCACCTGGTCACGATCGACAGCCATGAGACAAGACTAGCCCATGTGAGACATTCGTGTCTCACGATGGGCGCGCGGGAGTCAGTGACGGGCCCTCGCGGTCCGGCTCAGTGCCAGGGCAGCCCGCCGCGCCGCTCCCAGTAGGCGTGGGGGTCCTCGGCCAGGGCGGCGAGCCGGGCGAGCTGCTCCTCGTCCAGGTCGACGACGGCCGCGTGCAGGTTGGACGAGAGCTGCTCGGTGGTCGCCGCGCCGGAGAGGACGACTCCGGCCCACGGCTGACGCAGCACGAACGCCAGGGCGACGGCGTCGCAGCCGAGGGCGGTGGACGCGGCCACGGCGCGCAGGGCGTCCGGGGCCTGCGGGCCGGCCAGGCGCCCGTTGGCCATGCCCTCCTTGACGATCACCGTGAGCCCGGCGGCGTGTGCCTCGGCGAGGGCGGGCCCGGCGGAGGTCTCCAGCAGGTTGAAGGTGGACTGGACGGTCCGGAAGAGGGGCTCCCCGTCGACGGTCACGGCGAGCGCGGCCCGGACGGCGTCCGCCTGGGCCGGGCCGCTGGTGGAGAACCCGATGGTGACGCCCTGCGCGGCGGCCTCGGCGAGGCGGGCATGCAGGGCGGTGTCGGTGAGGGCGGGGCTGTCCGGGGTGACGGAGTGGATCTGGTAGAGGTCGAGCCGGTCGCCGAGAAGGGCGTCGGTCTCGGCGCGCTGGCGCTCGTAGGCGGCGAGGCTGTGGTCCTTGACCTCGTGCTGTACGGCGTCGGTGGACCAGTCGGCGGTGTAGGTGTAGCCCCATTTGCTGCCGACGACGACGTCCTGGATTCCGGGGCGGGCGTTCAGCCAGTCGGCGAGGAACTCCTCGGAGCGGCCGTAGGAGCGGGCCGCGTCGATGTAGCGCACGCCCTGCGCGTAGGCGGCGTCGAGGAGTTCGTGGGTGCGCTCGCGCAGGGCGTCGACACTGCGGTCGTCCGGCAGGTCCCGGTCCCGTCCGAGATTGATGTACCCGGGCCGGCCCACGGCGGCGAGCCCCAGCCCGATGTGGCAGGTGGGCGTGGTGACGGTCGCGAGACGGGCGAAGGGCATCGGGTACTCCGTTCCGGATCTGCTCCTTGGCTGCCGCGGACCAACGTAACCCGTGCGGGCCGCGACGGCTCGGACGCGAGGGCCGTGGAAGGGCACACGGCGGCCGAACGAACGGGACGGGACCGCCGGCCAAGGGGACGCGGCGGTGCGGCGCCGCTCACCGGCCCGGCGCCCACCAGGTCAGCACCGTACCGGCGAACAGCAGTACCAGCGCCCAGGCCACGAGGCGGCGGGCGAACGTGATCCGGCGGGTGATCCGCTTCGCCATGGCCACCTCGTACAGGTCGATCGACCCGTGGACGCGGTGGATGTCGTCCAGCGAGCGCACCTCAGGGCCGGCTCCCGCCTGTGCGGCCAGGGCCTGCCAGAGACCGGCCACGGCCAGCGCCAGGCCACCACCGACCAGGGCGGTGACGGCGGCCTTCCAGGCGGTCGGCAGATCGGTGGTGCTGCTGCGGCCCTTGACCACGACGGCCGTGCCGACCAGGGTGATGAAGGCGGCCAGTCCGTTGCGCCACGCCTCGGCGCTGGCCCGCGCGTCCGGCAGGGAGCGGCGGACCATGCGCTGGAAGCGGTCCCGTTCGGCGAGGTCCACCGGGCTGGGCGGCCGGCGCGGCGGCTGGGCCTGGAACGTCACAGGCGCTTCAGTTCGATCCGGAAGCTCACACCGCAGCCGGTCGCGCCCTCGGGCGCCCCTTCGTGCGGGGTGCCGCACCCGCAGGTCACATCCAGCAGGATCAGGTCCGACGGCTCACCCTCCCCATTGCGGCTGACCCCGGCCAGGCCGGTCAGGGCGTCGAGGGAGCGCCGGTCGACGAAGTGATGGTCGCAGCGCGGACACGGGCCGGACACGACGGCCCCCGACACGCCGTCCGCGGTGTGCTCGGTGACGGTGAGCCGCCCCTGCTCGTAGAGCGCGAACGCGCGTTCCGTCCAGTTGAAATCAGTGGTCGGCAGGTAAGCAGACGATCCCGGCATGCCCTCGACTTTAGCGAAAAACCGCTACGTTATGGGCAGTTGAGCAAGAACTGCGAGGGGGGCTTCGCGTGCGCTCGAAGGAACGGCATGACGACGACGCGTCCAAGTGGAACGCCTACGGATGTCAACTCGTCCAGTACGGCCGCAACGAGGAGGCCGAACGGGCCTTCCTCAGATCGGCGGCGCAGGGCGAGTTCAACGCCATGTACAACCTGGGACTCCTGACCGAGCGGACGGGCCGCGCCGAGGAGGCCAGGGAGTGGTACGTCCGTGCCCATGAGGCCGGGCACCCGGAGGCGGCGAACAACCTCGGCTGCCTGCTGCTCAACGCGGACGACCCCTCAGCCGTCGACTGGTTCCGGGTCGCCGCCGATGCCGGCCATCCTCAGGCCGTCGAGAACCTGAGGCTGTGCGCGGACCGGCCGGTGCCGACGCACACCGACGACCCGATGCTGCGGCCTGTGATGCTCGACCTGCTGGCCCTGGCGTCCTACGAGCACTTCGCCGCGACCGGGACGGACGCGAACCTGGTACGGGCGGTGAACCTGCACAGGGAGGCGGCGCGGACGGCCCCGGCCGACCACCCGGCACGGCTCCCGCTCCTGACGAATCTGCGCGACATCCTGTGGAAGCGCTACGAGCTGCGGGGGCACGACAGCGACCTGAGGGACGCGGCCTCGGCGGCCCTGGACGTCTGGCAGGCGACGCCGCAGGACGGGGCCGAGCGGCTGGACGCCGCGCGGGTGACGATCGAGTTGCTGCGCAAGCACTGCGAGCTGACCCGCGACCCCCGGCCCCTGCTTGCGCGACTGGACTCCGCGAAAGGGGAGTTGAGCCGAAACGAAGCCGACGGGGAGACGTGGGCGCAGCTCTCGTCGGCTCTGTGCGGAGCGCTGGTGTCGCTGGCCCGGCACACGGACAGCGTGGACTGGTCCGAAGCGGTGGAACTGGGCCGGGCGGCAGCAGAGCGGTTACCGCAGGCGGGCCCGGTGCTCGTCAACCTCGGTGCGGCGCTGATGTACCGGGGGCAGCACCAGGGCAACCTGGACGACATCGACGCCGCCGTCAGGTTGCTGAACGAGGCGAGGGAGGCGGGCCCGCATCCGGCGCAGGCGGCCGCGGCCGTCAACCTGGCTTCGGCGCTGCGGGTCCGGGCGGAGATCACCGGCCGGTCGGAGGATGCCCGGCGGGCACGCGCGGTCGCGGCCGACGCCGCCGGAACCTTGCCGACGGACGGCCCGGCCCATCCGCAGGCACTGCTGCACGCCACGTACGTCCACGACGGCGAGCTCGGCCTCGACGCCCTCCGCCGTGCCTTGTCCGCACTGCCCCCCACTCACGCGGAGTACCCGGCGCTCCTGGCCCGGCTGGCCGTGGCACTGCACCAGGGGGGCGAGTGGGAGGAAGCCGTCACGGTGGCGCGGGAAGCGGTGCGCACCGCGTCGACCAAGGAGACGGAGGTGGCGGCACGGCACGTACTGGGCAGCATCCTGCTGACCGGTCCGGAAGAAGGCGCCGGCCCGACGGACGCCGCCGTGGCCGAAGCGGTCCGGACGCTGTCGGCGGCGGCCCTGGCCTGCGACAAGAGCGCCGTCCACTACGCCGACGTGCTGGTCAAGTGGGCGTCCTCCCTGCTCATGCGGTTCCTGAGCCGATCGGTCGCCTCCGACCGCAGGGAAGCGCTCACCTTGCTGCGGACCGCTGCCCGGGCGGCCGGTTCGGCCCTGGGAGACCGCCTGTACGCCTCCCAGCTGTGGAGCGGGGTCGCACTGGAGGCGGGTGATCCGGTCGACGCGCTCGCCGGAGCGCGCGTCGCCCTCTCCCTGCTGCAGGAGTACGGCTGGATGGGGCTGGACCGCGCCGACCAGGAGCAGGGCCTGCGGGACGGCGCGGCCATGCCCCGCGATGCCGCGGCCCTGGCCCTCCTCACCGGTCGGCCGGAACTGGCGGTGGAACTGCTCGAGCAGGGCCGCTCGGTGCTGTGGCGCACGACGATGCACCTGCGCGGCGACGTGTCCCTGCTCTCCGCGCGCGAACCGGCGCTGGCCGAGGAGCTGGAGCGGATCCGCAGCCGGATCCACACCACCGTCGACCTCGATCCGGAAACCCGCCTCGAACTGGCCCGGCAGTGGAGCGGACTGCTCGACAAGGTACGGGCGCTCCCCCGGTTCGAGACGTTCCTGATGCCGCCCCCGTTCGACACGCTCGCGCGGGCGGCCGCGGCGGGGCCGGTCGTCATCGTGAACATCAGCACGATCCGCTGCGACGCGCTCATCGTCCGGCCGAGCGGACGGCCCGAGGTCGTGCCCCTGCCCGGTGTGACCGTTCCCGAGATGGACCGCGTGGCCAACACCTACGTCGCCCACCTCACGCAGGCCGAGCAGCCGGGCGCCACCGCTTTGCGGCAGGAACGCGCGCGGCACACCGTGCACGACACCCTCGCATGGTTGTGGGAGCACATCGCCGAGCCGGTTCTCGCCCGGCTCGCTCCCGCCGGTGAGGACATGCCGGCGCGTGTGTGGTGGTGCCCCACGGCGTCACTGGCGGTGCTGCCGCTGCACGCGGCCGGTCGCTATCCGCGCGCCGAGGCGGACACCCGGGCCCCGGTCGGAGTGCCGTACCAGGTGGTGTCGTCCTACACCACCACCCTGCACTCGCTCGTCGTGGCCCGGCAGGCTCCCCGGAACGCCGCTGAGGGGCTGCTGGCGGTCGCGCTGACGGACACCGGCCGCGGCCACAGCCCGCTGCCCGGCGTCGACGTGGAACTCGAGGCGTTGAAGGAGTGCTTCTCCGGCCGACGGCTGAAGGTGCTGGCCGAGGACGAGTGCACCGTGGAGGCGGTCCGCGGCCACCTCCCGTCCTACGCGTGGAGCCACTTCGCGTGCCACGGCAGGCTCGACATGACGGCGCCCTCCACATCCGGCCTGTGCCTGCGCGACGGTGACATGAACGTCCTCGACTTCGCGAACCTCCGCCTCGACGAGGCGGAACTGGCGTTCCTGTCCGCCTGTCTGACGCACGTGGGCAGCAGTCTGCTGCCGGACGAGGCCATCCACACCGCGGCAGCACTGCGCATGGCGGGCTACCGGCACGTGGTGGCCACGCTGTGGTCCATCCACGACCAGGCCGCTCCCCGTGTCGCCTCGGCCTTCTACCGGCACCTTCTCGCCCGGGGCGCGAACGCCTCCGACAGCGCCGCGGCCCTGCATCTGGCGGTCGCGGAGCTACGCGAAGAGCACCTCCACGACCCGACGGTGTGGGCGCCCTTCGCGCACAACGGGCCCTGATCCCCACGCGCGCCGCGTGTCCCGCCCGCCTCCTCGCGCAGCGGTCCCGCCCGCCCCCGCGCGCCGACGCGCGGAGGCGGGCGGAGGCGGGCGGGACGGGCCGTCAGCCGTTCCGCTTGGCGTTGGCCCACTCCTGCTGCGCCGCCACGTCCGCCTTGACCTCGGCCAGCTGGACGGCGACCGCGCTGGGCGCCGTGCCGCCGCGGCCGTTGCGGGAGGCGAGGGCGCCGGGGACGTTGAGGACCGAGCGCACCTCGGGGGTGAGGTGGGCGGAGATCTTCGCGAACTGCTCGTCCGTGAGCTCGTCCAGTTCCTTGCCGTCGGCCTCGGCGACCTTCACGCACTCGCCGGCGACCTCGTGCGCGACCCGGAAGGGGACGCCCTGCTTGACCAGCCACTCGGCGATGTCGGTGGCCAGGGAGAAGCCGGCCGGGGCCAGTTCCTCCATGCGCTCGCGGTTGACCGTGAGGGTGGCGACCATGCCGGTGAAGGCCGGGAGCAGCACCTCCAGCTGGTCGCAGGAGTCGAAGACGGGCTCCTTGTCCTCCTGCAGGTCGCGGTTGTACGCGAGAGGGAGGGCCTTCAGGGTGGCCATCAGGCCGGTCAGGTTGCCGATCAGGCGGCCGGACTTGCCGCGCGCCAGCTCGGCGATGTCCGGGTTCTTCTTCTGCGGCATGATCGAGGAGCCGGTGGAGAACGCGTCGTGCAGGGTCACGAAGGAGAACTCCTTCGTGTTCCAGATGATGATCTCCTCGGCGATCCGGGAGAGGTTGACCCCGATCATCGCGGTGATGAAGGCGAACTCGGCGACGAAGTCCCGGGAGGCCGTGCCGTCGATGGAGTTGCCGACGCTGCCGTGTTCAAAGCCGAGGTCCTTCGCCACCGCCTCCGGGTCCAGGCCCAGCGAGGAGCCGGCCAGGGCGCCCGAGCCGTACGGCGAGACGGCCGTGCGCTCGTCCCACTGGCGCAGCCGCTCGGCGTCCCGGGACAGGGACTGCACATGCGCGAGGACGTGGTGGGCGAAGAGCACCGGCTGGGCGTGCTGGAGGTGGGTGCGGCCGGGCATGGCCACGTCCGGGTGGGCCTCGGCGAGGCCGATCAGCGCCTCCTGCAGCTCGGCGATCAGGCCGCCGATGATCCGGGCGTGGTCCCGCAGGTACATCCGGAAGAGTGTCGCCACCTGGTCGTTGCGGGACCGGCCGGCGCGCAGCTTGCCGCCGAGGTCGGGGCCGAGCCGCTCCAGCAGGCCGCGCTCCAGGGCGGTGTGCACGTCCTCGTCGGCGATGGTGCCGACGAAGGTGCCGGCGGCCACGTCGGCTTCGAGCCGGTCGAGCCCGGCGATCATCCGGGTCAGCTCGTCCTCGGTGAGGAGCCCCGCCTTGTGCAGCACGCGCGCGTGGGCACGGGATCCGGCGATGTCGTACGGCGCGAGCCGCCAGTCGAAGTGGACGGATGCGGACAGCTTCGCGAGGGCCTCGGCGGGACCGTCGGCGAAACGGCCGCCCCAGAGCCGTACGTCACCGCTGTTGCTGCTCACTGCGTTGCTCCTCAAGCTGGGAAAAGCTCTTGATCGGGCTCGTGATGTGCCACCGCCTCCCCACGTTTCCAGGCGGGGAGGCGGCTGTCAGGCTGTTGCGGGTGAGGTGACCCGTGCGTGTTACGCCAGGTCCCGCTTGGCGGCGATCTTCGACGACAGGCTGTAGATGTCGATGAAGCCCTTGGCCGCGGACTGGTCGAACGTGTCGCCCGTGTCGTAGGTGGCGAGGTTGAAGTCGTAGAGCGACTCCGCCGAGCGCCGGCCGGTGACCACCGCGCGGCCGCCGTGCAGGGTCATCCGGATGTCGCCGGTGACGTGCTGGTTGGCCTCGTTGATGAAGCCGTCCAGGGCGCGCTTGAGCGGGGAGAACCACTGGCCGTCGTAGACCAGCTCGCCCCAGCGCTGCTCGACCTGGCGCTTGTAGCGGGCCAGCTCGCGCTCGACGGTGACGTTCTCCAGCTCCTGGTGGGCGGTGATCAGGGCGATCGCGCCGGGAGCCTCGTAGACCTCGCGGGACTTGATGCCGACGAGACGGTCCTCGACCATGTCGATCCGGCCGATGCCCTGGGCGCCGGCCCGCTCGTTGAGCTGCTGGATGGCCTGCAGGACGGTGACGGGCTTGCCGTCGATGGCGACCGGGACGCCCTCCTTGAAGGAGATGATCACCTCGTCGGCCTCGCGGGCGACGGCCGGGTTCTGCGTGTACTCGTAGATGTCCTCGATCGGGGCGTTCCAGATGTCCTCGAGGAAGCCGGTCTCGACGGCGCGGCCGAAGACGTTCTGGTCGATGGAGTACGGGGACTTCTTGGTGGTCGCGATCGGGAGGTTCTTCTCCTCGCAGAACGCGATGGCCTTGTCCCGGGTCATCGCGTAGTCCCGGACCGGGGCGATGCACTTCAGGTCGGGGGCGAGGGCGACGATGCCGGCCTCGAAGCGGACCTGGTCGTTGCCCTTGCCGGTGCAGCCGTGGGCGACCGTGGTGGCGCCGTGCTTGTGGGCGGCGGCGACGAGGTGCTTGACGATCGTCGGCCGGGAGAGGGCGGAGACCAGCGGGTAGCGGTCCATGTAGAGGGCGTTGGCCTTGATCGCCGGGAGGCAGTACTCGTCGGCGAACTCGTCCCTGGCGTCGGCGACCTCGGCCTCGACGGCACCGCAGGCGAGCGCGCGCTTGCGGATGACGTCCAGGTCCTCGCCGCCCTGGCCGACGTCGACCGCAACGGCGATGACCTCGGCGCCCGTCTCCTCGGCGATCCAGCCGATGGCGACGGAGGTGTCCAGACCGCCTGAGTAGGCGAGTACGACGCGCTCGGTCACGGGTTTCTCCTCACAGTGCATTCGCTGACATGCATGAGTATGCAGAACTCTGCATGGTTCGTCAATCCGCCCGCTCGTGGAGCTCGATGCGGAGCCGGGAATTCATTAGACAGTCAAACGTTTTTGCCCAATAATCGTTAGCCATGGGAAAGACCTATGAGCGCATCGACGGCAGGCTCCGCAGGTTCATCGAGGAGCAGCCCCTGTTCTTCACGGCGACCGCCCCCCCTTGCGGGCGACGGCACCGTCAACCTCTCCCCCAAGGGCCTGAAGGGTTCCTTCGCGGTGCTCGACGAGCGCACCGTGGCCTACCTGGACTTCGCCGGATCCACCGCCGAGACCGTCGCCCATCTGCGGGAGAACGGCCGGATCACGCTGATGTGGTGCGCCTTCCAGGGCCCGCCCGACATCGTGCGCGTGCACGGCCGCGGCGAGCCCGTCTTCCGCGACGACGCCCGCTTCCCGGAGCTGCTCGCCCACTTCCCGGACATCGACCAGACCCTGCACGGGCTGCGCGCGATCATCGTCGTGCACGCCGAACTCGTCCGCGACAGCTGCGGATACGCGGTGCCGTTCATGACGTACGACGCCGACCGCGATCTGCACGGCAAGCGGTTCGCCCGCGAGGACGACGCCTCGCTCAGCGCGTACTTCACCAAGAAGGAGCACATCGCGACCAGCCTGGACGGCCTACCCGGGCTGCCGCTGCCGCTGCCCCCGTCTACCGTCTGAGCCATGCGCTCCCGTGTCGTCGCCACTGCCCTCGCCTGCGCGGCCCTGCCCGTCCTCGGTGCCGCGCCCGGCGGCGAGGCCCCGCTGCCCGAGCGGATGCGCGACACCGGCGGCGGCACGCAGCTGATCGTCGCCCGGGCGCCGAGCACGGCCTCGACCACGGGCACCGTCAGCTGGTGGGACCTGCGCCGCGGCCGGTGGGTGAGGGCGGGCTCCGCGCCGGCCCGGTTCGGGGCGAACGGGCTGGTGGAGGGCGCGGCGCGGCGGCAGGGGACGAAGACGACGCCGACGGGGCTGTACGAGCTGCCGTTCGCCTTCGGCGTCAAGGCGGCGCCGGGCGGTACGCGGATGCCGTACCGGCCGGTTCGGCAGAACTCCTGGTGGTGTCAGGACAACGACTCCCGTGCCTACAACCGGTGGAGCGAGCCGCTGGCGTCCGACTGCCGGGCCGCGGAGGCCGAGCGCCTGGTGTCCTACCGGACGCAGTACGCCTACGCGCTGGTCGTCGGGTTCAACTATCGGGCGCCGGTGCGCGGTCGCGGCGCCGGCATTTTTCTGCACGTCACCGGGCGTGGGGCCACGGCGGGGTGTGTGTCGGTGCCGGAGGGGGCGATGCGGCGGATTCTGCGGTGGGCTGTGCCGAGTCGTGAGCCGCACATCGCTGTGGGCACAGTGGCCGGAGTTACGGCTGTTACGCGTTACTGAGAGTGCTGTGCGCGGTTCCCCGCGCCCCTCTACGTCGGTATCCGCACCCGGAACACCGTGGAGCCCGCCCGGCTCTCCACCTCCACGCTCCCCCCGTGTGCCTTCGTCACCGCCGAGACGATCGACAGGCCCAGGCCCGCGCCACCGCCCGGGGTGCGGGTGCGGCGGTGGTCGGCTCGGGTGAAGCGTTCGAAGACGTCCGGCTGGAGGTCGGCGGGGATGCCGGGGCCGTCGTCGTGGACCGTGAGGACCGCGTCCGGGCCGTCGGACGTCAGGGACACCGTGACCTTCGTACCGGGGGGTGTGTGGCCCCGGGCGTTGGCCAGCAGGTTGGCCAGCACCTGGTGCAGCCGGTGGGCGTCGCCGGCGACCGTCACCGGCTCCTCCGGCAGGTCCAGCGTCCAACGGTGGCCGGGGCCGGCGGCGCGGGCGTCGGTGACCGCGTCCAGCACCAGGCGGGTGAGGTCGACGGGGTGGCTCTCCAGCGGGCGGCCCGCGTCCAGGCGGGCGAGCAGCAGCATCTCGTCGACCATCTCGCCCATGCGGGAGGACTCGGCGGCGATGCGCTCCAGTGCACGGCTGATCTCGGGCGGCACCGGTCCGGGGTGCAGCAGCGCCAGCTCGGCGTGCCCGCGCACCGAGGCGACGGGGGTGCGCAGCTCGTGGCTGGCGTCGGCGGCGAAGCGGCGCAGCCGCTCCTCGCCGGCGTGCCGTTTCGTCAGCGCGTCCTCGACGTGGCCGAGCATGCGGTTGAAGGCGGCGGCGACCCGCCCCACCTCACCGCGCGGGTCGGACTCCGGTGCCCTGGGCGGCAGCGCCACCTCCCCGCTGGCCAAGGGCAGCTCGCTGACCCGGGTCGCGGTGGCCGCGACCCGGCTGAGCGGCCGCAGCGACCAGCGCACCCACAGCGCCCCGGCCACGCCGGTCACGGCGAGCGCGACGCCGAAGACGATCGCGGCGACCGCCTCCAGCCGGTGCACGGCGGCCTCGACGGGTTCCAGCGGCAGCCCGGTGATCAGCACGTCGCCGTCCCTGCCGCGGCCCGCCATGACCCGGTAGTCGTCCAGTGCGGACAGGTGGACGCTGTGGCCGCGGCCGTCGGCCGGGACGGCGGCCAGGGTGCGCTCGTCCCGGGGCGAGAGGTTCACGCCCGGATCGGTCGCCACATCACCGGAGCGGACCACCGCCGCGTTGGTGACCGTGCCGTTCACGAGGCGGGCACCGAAGGTGCCGGTGGCCTGGCGGCGGGTGTCGCCGTGCTCGTCGCCGTCGTGATCGTCCGGCTTCTGGCCGGCGTGCTCCAGGCTCGCCGGGAAACGGCTTCCGACGTCGGTGAGCTGCTGGTCGAGGCGGCGGGTGAGGAACCCGTCCAGTTCGACGACGGCGGCCACGCCGACCGCGGCGCAGCTGATGGCCAGCAGCACCACCAGACCGGCGGTGAGCCGGGCCCGCAGCGTCCGCGGCCACGGCAGGCGGATCCGCCGCGGCCGGGGCAGGCGCGGCGTCACGGTGTCACCGGCTTGAGCACGTAACCGGCGCCGCGCACGGTGTGGATCATCGGCTCACGGCCGGCGTCGACCTTTTTGCGCAGGTAGGAGATGTACAGCTCGACGACATGGGCGCGGCCCCCGAAGTCGTACGACCAGACGCGGTCCAGGATCTGTGTCTTGCTGAGGACCCGGCGCGGGTTGCGCATGAGGAAGCGCAGCAGCTCGAACTCCGTCGGCGACAGCTCGATCAGCTCCCCGGCGCGGGTGACCTCGCGGGCCTCCTCGTCCATGACCAGGTCCCCGACGGCCAGCTGGGGGCCCTCCTCGCTCTGGCGGGCCATGCCGGCGCGGCGCAGCAGGCCGCGCAGCCGGGCGACGACCTCCTCCAGGCTGAACGGCTTGGTGACGTAGTCGTCGCCGCCCGCGGTGATGCCGGCGATGCGGTCCTCCACGGCGTCGCGCGCGGTGAGGAACAGCACGCACACGTCCGGCCGGACCGCGCGCAGGCCGCGCAGCACGGCGAAGCCGTCGGTGTCGGGCAGCATCACGTCCAGGACGACCGCGTCGGGCAGCAGTTCGCGGGCGGCGGTGAGCGCCGACGCGCCGTCGCCTGCCATGCCGATCCGCCAGCCCTCGTAGCGCAGGGCGCCGGAGAGGACCTCGGCGAGGTCGGGGTCGTCGTCGACGACGAGGACGCGCAGGGGTGTGCCGTCGGGGCGGGTGAGCGCGGGGCGGCCGGAGCGGGTGGTGGTGTTCATGGCTGTCTCCAGGATCGCCCCTCGCGCGGGCGGCGGACGTCGGCGCAGGCTCTGAGTTTCCTTTGAGTCCGCACTGAGGCACCCGTTTCAGAGGGTCCTCAGAGGTTCGCCCCGCACAGTTGCGTTCCGGACAGGCGAAAGGACACGACTGATGCAGACGGTGGACGAGCGGCGGGCCGCCCCGCCCGTGGCGCCGCCCGCCCGGCCCTCCCCCGCGGCCGGCGTGCCGGCCGCGATATGGGCGGGGGCCGCGGCGGTGATCGCGCTGTGGTGGTCGGACACCGCGTCCGTGGTGGGGACGGCGGGATGGCTGACCGGGGCCGGGCGGATCGCGGGGCTGCTGTGCGGGTACGCGTGCGCGGTGCTCGTCGCGCTGATGGCGCGGGTGCCGCTGCTGGAGCGGCGGATCGGCTCGGACCGGGTGGCCCGCTGGCACGCCATGGCCGGCCGGTACACGATCTGCCTGCTGCTCGCGCACATCGCGCTGATCCTGACCGGGTACGCCGCGCAGGACCACGCCCCCCTGCTGCACGAGACGCTGACGGTGGTCCTGGACTATCCGGACATGCTGAAGGCCACCGCGGGCACGGTGATCCTCCTCGCGGTCGGCGTCACCTCGGCGCGCGCGGTGCGCCGCCGCACCGGCTACGAGTTCTGGTACTACGTCCACCTGCTCACCTACGCCGCCGTCTTCCTCGCCTTCGGCCACCAGCTGACCCTCGGCAACGACTTCAACGGCAAGCCGGTCGCCACCGCCTTCTGGTACGCGCTGTACCTGGGGGCCGCCGCGCTCGTGGTGTGGTTCCGCCTGCTGACCCCGTGGCGGCTCAACTCCCGGCACCGGCTGCGCGTGGAGTCCGTGCACCCCGAGGCGCCGGGTGTGTACTCGGTCGTCGTGCGCGGGCGGCGGCTGGACGAACTCGGGGCGCGGCCGGGGCAGTTCTTCCGGTGGCGGTTCCTCGCGCCGGGGCTGGCGTGGACGTCGACGCCGTACTCCTTGTCGGCGCCGCCGCGTGCGGACCGGATGCGGATCACGGTCAAGGCGCTCGGCGGTCACAGCGCCGCCGTGGCGGTGCTGCGGCCGGGCACCCGGGTCTGGGCGGAGGGGCCGTACGGCTCGCTCACTGCCGACCGGCGCACGGCGGCGAAGTCGCTGCTGATCGCGGGCGGTGTGGGCATCACCCCCCTGCGCGCGCTGTTCGAGACACTGCCGGGCGAGGTGACCCTGCTGTACCGGGCGCGCCGGGCGGAAGACCTGGCGCTCGGCGGGGAGCTGGAGGCACTCGCCCGCCGGCGTGGGGCCCGTCTGCGGTACGCCCTCAACGGCCCGCACGGCGAACGCCCCGACCTGTCGGCCGCCGCGCTGCGGACGGCGTTCGGGGACCTCACCGCGTACGACGTCTATCTGTGCGGCCCGCACGGCTTCGCCCGTTACGTGTACGAGCAGTTGCGCGCCGCCGGGGTGCCGGACCGGCGCATCCACCACGAGTCCTTCGAGCTGTGAGGCCTGAGTCGTGCACGCACTGAGGAAGAACCGCCCGCTGCGCCGGATCGTGCTGGCGAGCGCCGCCACCGTCTCCGGGATGGTGCTGCTGCTGTCACTGAAGCCGCACGCCGCTCCGGCGCTCGCGACCGCCGACTCGCCGAGGCCCGGCGTGAGTTCGACCGCGGCGCCCGGCGCCACCGGCACGACGGGCACCAAGACCGCCACCGGCGAGTCGGTCGACACCCGCTGGGGCCCCGTCCAGGTGCGCGTCACCGTCACCGGCGGCAGACTCACCGACGTCACCGCAGTCGTCTACCCGTCGGAGAACCCCCGCGACCAGGAGATCAACGCCTACGCCATCCCCCAGCTGCGGCGTGAGGCGCTGGACGCGCAGAGCGCGCAGATCGACTCCGTCTCCGGCGCCACCTACACCAGTGACGGCTACAAGCAGTCGCTGCAGTCCGCGCTGGACTCGGCCGGCCTCTGAACGCTCCCGCGGGACGGCGCGTATGTGTGGGCCAAGGGTCCCGTCCCCCCGGAGGAACCGTGAGCACCACGCTCGCCGGCGGCCGTGCCGCCCGCCGCCAGACGATGCGCCGCATCCGCCCCCGCCGCTCCCCCGCCGCCGCACTGCTGCTCGCCGTGGGTGCCGGCGCGGCGGGTGTGCTGTGGCTGTGGTGGCGCAACACGCCGTCCATCGCGGACGACACCGGAAGGATCCTCGGCGCGGGCCGGATCACCGGCCTGCTCGCCGGCTATCTGATGGCGCTGGTGGTGCTGCAGATGGCTCGGGTGCCCGCGCTGGAGCGCCGGGTGGGCTCCGACCGGGTGGCCCGCTGGCACGCGATGAGCGGCCGCTACACGATCAGTCTGGTGCTCGCCCACATCGTCCTGACCATGTGGGGCTACGCCCTCCAGGCCGGCAGGCCGGTCACGGACATCGCCCGGCAGACGGTCGACTCGGTCACCCAGCTGCCCGACCTGGGCAAGGCGGCGATCGGCACCGGCCTGCTGCTGCTCATCGGACTGGTGTCGGCCGGCGGCGTGCGCCGCAGGCTGGGCTACGACACCTGGTACCACGTCCATCTGCTGACGTACGCGGCGGTGTTCCTGACGTTCTGGCACCAGATCAGCGACGGCAACGACTTCGCGGTGGAACCCGCCGCGAAGACCTTCTGGTACGGGCTGTACGGCACGGTCACCGCGCTGGTGCTCTGGTACCGCGTCCTCACCCCGGTCCGGCTCAACCTGCGCCACCGCATGCGGGTCGAGGCGGTGATCGAGGAGACGCCGGGCATCGTGTCGGTCCTCATCAGCGGCACCAAGCTGCACCGCATCGGTGCGGAGGCCGGGCAGTTCTTCCGCTGGCGGTTCCTGGCGCCGGGGATGCGGTTCAGCTCACACCCGTACTCGCTGTCGGCGGCGCCGCGTCCCGGCATGCTGCGGATCACCGTGAAGGCGATCGGCGACCACAGCTCCCGGCTGCGCGAGCTGACGCCGGGCACCCGGGTGTGGGCGGAGGGCCCCTACGGCGCGCTGACCGCGCAGCGGCGCAGCCGGGGCAAGGTGCTGCTGGTGGCGGGCGGTGTCGGCATCACGCCGATGCGGGCCCTGTTCGAGACGCTGCCCGGCGCGGCAGGCGACCTCACGCTGCTGTACCGGGCCAACAGCACGCAGGACCTGGCCCTGTGGGACGAGCTGGCGACGATCGCCGACGAACGCGGGGCACGGCTGATGTACGCCGTGAACAGCCCCGACGGCGAACGCCCCGACATCTCGCCCGAGTCGCTGCAACGCAAGATCCCGGACGTCGACCGCCACGACGTCTTCCTGTGCGGGCCGCCCGGGTTCGCGCAGTCCGTCTACGAGGCGCTGCGGGGCGCCGGCGTGCCCGCCCGTCGTATCCACCACGAGTCGTTCGAGATGTGAGCGGGAGCTGCACACAGATGAGGAAGAACCACCCCGTCCGGCGGACCGTGCTGGCGACGGCGGCCACCGTGTCCGGTGTCGTCCTGCTGCTGACCCTCAAACCCGCCTCCGACCCGGCGTCCGCGCAGGCCGGCGCGGTCGCCCCGCCGCCGGCCGCGGCGCGGCAGTCCGCGCAGGGCGGCACCGCGGAGGGCACGGTCACCGGGGACGTGGCCCGCACCCAGTACGGGGCCGTGCAGGTGCGCCTGACCGTGGCCGGCGGCCGGATCACCGGGGCCGAGGCGGTGCAGGCGCCCAAGGGCGGCCACAGCGACCAGGTCACGGCGATGGCGGTGCCGCGGCTCAACCGGGAGGCGGTGGCGGCGGGCAGCGCGGACATCGACGCGGTCTCCGGTGCGACGTACACGAGCGCCGGGTACAAGCAGTCGCTGCAGTCGGCCCTGGACAAGCTCGGCAAGGGCGGGGCCGCCGGCTCCGGGGCGAAAGACGGGGCCGCCGGCTCCGGGGCGAAAGACGGGGCCGCCGGCTCCGGGGCGAAAGACGGGGCCGCCGGCTCCGGGACGCGGGGCGGGGCCGCCGGCTCCGGGACGCGGGGCGGGGCCGCCGGCTCCGGGACGCGGGGCGGGGCCGCCGGCTCCGGGACGCGGACCGTCACCGGCGAGACGGCGACGACCCAGTACGGTCCCGTGCAGGTCCGCATCACGGTGAGCGGTGGCCGCGTCACCGGGGCGGAGGCCGTCCAGGCGCCCAAGGGCGGCCTCAGCGACCAGAAGACGGCGCTGGCCGTGCCCCGGCTCAACCGGGAGGCGGTCGCGGCCGGCAGTGCGGACATCGACGCGGTCTCCGGGGCGACGTACACCAGCACCGGGTACAAGCAGTCACTCCAGTCGGCATTGGACAAGGCAGGTGGCTGAACGAATGGACGCAACGACTCCCGCCGCGGAGCGTCGGACGGAGGAGGTCATGGGGACGGTCTTCTCCTTCGACGTCCGCGGCGGGGACCACGAGGTCGTGCGGGCCGCGCTCGAGGAGGCCGTCGCCGGACTGCACCGGGCCGACGAGGTGTTCAGCACCTACCGCGAGGACAGCCAGCTCTCCCGGCTGGCCCGCGACGAGCTGACCGTCGACGCCTGTGACCCCGAGGTCGCCGAGGTGCTGGAGCTCGCGGCGCAGGCGGAGCTGGTCAGCGACGGCTGGTTCAGCCCGCGTTATGGGGGCCGCCTGGACCCGACCGGCATCGTCAAGGGCTGGGCGGCCGAACGCGCGGCCCGGGTGCTGGCGCAGGCCGGTGCGAGCGGGGTGAGCGTGAACGGCGGCGGGGACGTGCAGATGTACGGCTCGCCCGGCCCCGATCGCCCCTGGCGGGTCGGCATCGCGGACCCGCTGCGCCCCGGCGGCCTGGCCGCGGTGATCTCCGCGACCGGCACCGACGAACTGGCGGTCGCCACCTCCGGCACGGCGGAACGCGGCACCCACATCGTCGACCCGCGCACGGGCCGCCCGGCGGTCACGGACCTGGTGGCGGTGACGGTGACGGCGCCTTCGCTGACCTGGGCGGACTGCTGGGCGACGGCGGCCTTCGCGATGGGCTCGAGGACGGCCCTGCCCTGGCTGGAGTCCCTGCCGGGGGTGGAGGCGCTGCTGATCACGTCGGGCGACGAGGTCAGGTGCACCGGGGGGCTCGCAGCGCGGCTGGGCTGAGGCACGCCCTGGCTCCCGTGACCCCCTCGGCCCTGCGCGTCTTTCGCGGTGGAACGCCATTTTTACCCTGGAACGCCATCCGTCCGCGGCCCTGCCACGTATCCCCTCTGAGCACATTTCAGGAGGCACGGTATGGCTATCTTCACCGCTCTCATGCCGGCGAAGCACCGCAAGCACGGGAAGGACACATCCAGCAAGGACTCCACGCGGCATGGCCACCGTCGCGACAGCACCAGCCGCCACGGCCACACCAGCCGTCACGGCCACAGCCGCAACAAGTAGCGGTCCCGCACGAGGGCTGAGCGGACCGGAGGCCCGACGGGCCCGTCCGCTCGGCCTTCGAACCCATGGGTACACCTGCCATGGTGCATGTCCTGCGGCGTCTGCTGTCGGTGAGCGAGTCCTCCGACGCCGTGGTCGGGGCCGCGCCGCCCCTGCCCCCGCTCGAGGTGTTCCGGCGGTTCTGGCCCTACACCCGCGGTGGCCGGCGCTGGCTCGTGCCCGTCGTCCTGTTCAGCCTGGCCGGCCCCGTCGTCGACGCCGCGGAGATCTGGCTGTTCAAGATCGTCGTGGACGACGTGCTGGTCCCCCGTGATCTGAGACCTTTCCTGTGGATCGCCCCGGCCTATCTGGGGCTGATCATCTGCTCCGGCATCCTGGGATTCGCCGACGACGTGACGTCCACCTGGGTCAGCGAACGGTTCCTGCTCGCGCTGCGCTCCGACGTCTTCCGGCATGTCCAGGGGCTGTCACTCGGCTTCTTCGAACGGCGGCGGCTCGGCGACGTGCTGTCACGGGTCACCGGTGATGTCGACGCGGTCGAGACCTTCCTGCTGTCGGGCGTCGCCGATGCCCTGTACTACGTGATCCGCCTGGGCGTCTTCCTCGGCCTGCTGTTCTACCTGCGCTGGGACCTGACTCTGCTCGCCCTGGTCATCGTGCCGCTGTTCTGGGGCGCTGCCCGGCACTTCTCCCGGCTGATCAAGAAGGCGTCGCGCGAGCGCAGGCGCCGCACCGGCTCGATCAGCGCGATCGCCGAGGAGTCGCTGGGCAATGTGGCCCTGGTGCAGGCGTACAACCGGCAGGGCTGGGAGCAGCACCGGTTCGAGCGGGAGAGCCTCGGCAGGTTCCGGGCGGCGATGGCATCGGCACGCATCCGCGCCGTCTACGGCCCCGTGGTCGAGATCATCGAGGTCTCCGGCGGCCTCGCGGTCATGGGCCTGGGCACCTGGAAGCTCGCCCAGGGACAGCTGACACTGGGCGAACTGCTGGTCTTCCTCGCGCTGATCGGCAAGATGTACAGCCCGGTGCGCGGCCTGTCCCGCCTGGGCACGACCTTCTACACGGCGTCCGCCTCGGCCGAGCGGATCATCGAGTTGCTGGACGAACAGCCCCAGGTCGTCGATGCGGCCGGGGCCCGGCGCATCCGGCGGGCGCGGGGCGAGGTGGAGTTCGACGGCGTCTGCTTCCGCTACCCCGGCACCTCCCACCCGGCCCTGTCGGAGGTGTCCTTCCGTGTGGCGCCCGGGGAGACGCTGGCGCTGGTCGGGGCCAGCGGCGCCGGCAAGTCGACCATCGCCAAGCTCCAGCTGCGGTTCTACGACCCCGACCGGGGCGCGGTCCGCCTCGACGGTGCCGACCTGCGCCGGCTGCGACTGTGCGACGTGCGGGAGAGTGTCGCCGTGGTGCTGCAGGAGACGCTCGTCTTCCACGGCACCGTGCGGGAGAACATCGCCTACGGCCGGCCCGGGGCCACGGAGGCGGACATCGTCGCGGCGGCACGCGCCGCTGACGCGCACGAGTTCGTCGAGCGGCTCCCGGAGGGCTACGACACGCTGGTGGGCCAGCGCGGCCGCACCCTCTCCGGCGGGCAGTGCCAGCGGCTGGCGATCGCCCGCGCGATGATCAGGGACGCGCCAGTGCTCCTGCTGGACGAACCGACCACCGGGCTCGACGCCGGCTCGGGCCGGCGGATCATGGATCCGCTGCGCCGGCTGATGGCCGGGCGTACGACCGTCGTCATCTCCCACAACCTGCTGACCGTCCGCGACGCCACCCACATCGTGGTGCTCGACCACGGCCGGGTGGTCGAACACGGCACCCACGACGACCTCCTGCGCCGCGGCGGGACCTACGCCCGGCTGCACCGGCTCGGTACGGTGACCGGCACCCCGGCGGCGGGGACGGTGCTGTCGTGAACGTCACCGCGGCCCCGGCGGCCCCTCCTCTCACACCGGGCACCCGGCCGGTGCCGGGCTACGAGATCCTGGCGCACCTGACGCGCACCGGCTGGCTCGACGTCTACGACGCGTGGAGCGAGGAACGGGCCTGCCGGTGTGTGATCAAGCGGGTGCGTCCCGACCGCCTGGGCGAGGAGCGGCTGCGCGCACGGCTGCTGCGGGAGGGACGGTGGCTTCGGGACTTCACCCATCCGCATCTGACCCGCGCCTACGAGACCTTCGAGTCGCCCGAGCCGACGGTCGTCCTGGAGACGCTGACCGGTGAGACGCTGTCCCACCTGATCGACCGGTTGCGGCGCCGGCCGGCCGCCGCCGACGTGGCGCTTCTCGGGGTGCAGCTGTGCTCGGCGATCCACTATCTGCACGGCCGGGACCTGCTGCACCTGGACCTCAAGCCGTCCAACGTGGTCGTGGACCGCGGCCACGCCAAGGTGCTGGACCTGAGCGTGGCCCGGCCGCCCGGTCCGGCCCCCGCCGGGCTCGGCACGTGCTGCTATCTCTCTCCGGAACAGGCCCGCGGCGGGCCGCTCACGGCCGCCGCCGACGTGTGGGGCATCGGCATCACCCTGTTCGAGTTCGCCTGCGACGAGCTGCCGTTCGACTGTGACAGCCCCCCGCAGGCACCGGACGACCAGGGGGCCGACGGCCCGGACGAGTGGTTCCCGCAAGCGGAGCACAGAGCCCCGCCGGTCCGGTCCCGGCGGCGTCTGCCCGCCGCGCTCGCCGCTGCCGTCGACGCCTGCCTGCGGCCCGAGGCGGCCGCCCGGCCGACGGTCACCGAGCTGGCTTCCGCGCTGGAGGCGGCACTGGGCTGAACGCGGCGTCGGAGGGTGCCGCGCCCGGGCGTCGGGTGGGAGGTGGTCAGTCCGCGGTGGTCACGACGCGGCTCGTCTGCAGCCTGGCCGTGGCGAGGACAGTGCCGTCCGGGGCGGTCAGGCGGGCGCCCGAGACCGCCACGGGGTCGACGCGGGCGGCCACGCCCCAGTGTCCGTGTCCGTCCCGCAGGGTGAAGTCGCCCACCCTGACGGTCGTGCCGTCCGCGCGCTCGAGGAGGCAGTCCGCCCTGCCGTTGTAGGCGCTGCCGCGGCCCGGGAGATCGACGGAGACGAAGACCCAGCCGGGCGCGCCGGGATGGGCGTAGATCTCGCCGACAGGCTGCCCGCCGTCCGCGGCGGGTGAGGTCATGTCCCCGACGAGCATGGGTTCGGACTCCACGGCGGTCGGGCCCGAGGCCCTGCTGCCGTCCACGGTCGTGCCGACCGTCCAGCCGGCGAACCCGAAGACGACCGCGAACCCTGCCGCCACCGCCACGAGCCGCAGCCGGGTCCGGCGGGCGCGGCCGTGCAGACCGTGGTGCGCGAGCGCTCCGCGGGCGTTCGGGCGCCCCTCGTACGCCGCCGCGACCTGGGGCAGCCTGCGCGCCACCCGGGTCTCGAAGCCGAGCGGCGGCTCGCGGTCGGGGAGCAGGCCGACCAGCCGGTCGCCGACGAGGGTCAGTTGCCGGACGTACTCCCGGCAGCCCGCGCACCGCTCCAGATGGCCGACCGCCTCGGCCCGCTCCCGGCCGGGCAGCACCCCGAGCGCCAGCTCGGCGCCGTGCTCCCGCATCTTCTCGCAGGTCACATCACTGGCCATGGCCGCCTCGCTCCGGAGACGCAAGTGTGGTGCGCAGCTTCGCCATCGCTGCCCTGATCCGCGTCTTGGCCGTGCCGAGCGGGATCGCCTCCGCCTCGGCGATCTGCTGGGCCGTCATCCCGTAGATCCCCGCCATCACCAGGGCCCGGGCCTGTCCCCGCGGCAGCCGTGCCACGGCGGCCCGGAGCTGGGACGAGGCCTCGTCGACCAGGGCCCAGCGCTCGGGGGTCTCGGTGACGACGCCGAGGAGGGCGTCGAGGTCCTCGGGTGCCACGGGCTCCGTCCGCCGCGCGCGGACGGCGTCGATGGCGAGGTTGTGCGCGATGGCCGTCAGCCAGGTCGTGACGGAACCGCGACGCGAGTCGTAGATCTGCGCGTGCCGCCAGGCACGCTCGAACGTCTGCTGGGCGACGTCCTCCGCGAGCTGGGGGTCCCCGGTGACGGCCATGGCCACCCCGAAGACCCGGTGCTGGAACCTCCGTACGAAGGTGACGGCGAGTTCCGGATCACCGGTGGCCAGCCCGGACAGCAGAGCCTCGTCCGGGAGACGGCCCAGGGGGAACCGGAAACCCGACACATCTGTGTATACGGTCGCCGGCCGCCAGGGGATTGCCCGCCCGCCCCGGGAGATCACACATCCATTCTCCGCCGCCGGACCGGGCGGTGCAGGAGGATCAGTGCCCGTTCTGCGCCAGCCGCAGCAGATGGTCGGCGAGAGCCTGCCCACCGGTGGGCTCCCGGCTGATCAGCAACAGCGTGTCGTCCCCGGCGATCGTCCCGAGGATGTCGTGCAGTTCCGCCTGGTCGATGGCCGAGGCCAGGAACTGGGCGGCCCCCGGAGGGGTGCGCAGGACCACGAGATTCGCGGAGGCCTCCGCGGAGATCAGCAGCTCCTGCGACAGCCTCCGCATCCGCTCTTCCTTGGCGGACTCCCCCAGGGGCGCCCGGGGGGTCCGGAAGCCCCCCTCGCTGGGCACCGCGTAGATCAGGTCGCCGTCGGTGTTGCGGATCTTCACCGCGTTCAGCTCGTCGAGGTCCCGGGAGAGCGTCGCCTGGGTGACGCTCAGTCCGTCGTCGGCGAGGAGCTTCGCCAACTGGCTCTGCGACCGCACCGGTTGCCGGTTGAGGATGTCCACGATCCGGCGGTGGCGGGCGGTGCGGGTCTGCGGCACGGCAGGCCCCGCGGTGCCGTTCTCGTGCTCCTGCGCCTGACTCATCGTCGTCTCATTCTCCGGATCGTCCGTCCCCGTCGACCTGCGCCAGGATGCCGGGCAGCGCCCCGAGGAGCGCGTCCACCTCGTCGTCGCCCAGGTTCAGCGCGGGCATCAGCCGTACGACGTCGGCGGCGGGCGCGTTCACCAGGAACCCGGCCTCCTGGGCCGCCTCCTGCACCTGCTGCGCGTGCGGCCCGGTGAGCACGATACCCAGGAGAAGTCCCGCTCCCCGGACATGACCGATCAAGGGGTGGCCGAGGGCCTCGATTCCGGTGCGCAGCTTCTCGCCCTGGCGCTTGACGTTCTCCAGCAGGCCCTCGTTCGCGATGGTGTCGAGGACGGCGAGGCCGGCGGCGCAGGCGACGGGGTTGCCGCCGAAGGTCGTGCCGTGCTGGCCGGGCTGGAGCAGCTCCGCGGCCCGTCCGAAGGCGACGGTCGCGCCCAGCGGCAGGCCGCCGCCGAGCTGCTTGGCGAGGGTGACGACGTCGGGCAGGACGCCTTCGTGGGCCTGGTAGGCGAACCAGTGCCCGGTGCGGCCGACGCCGGTCTGCACCTCGTCGAGGACGAGCAGCGCGCCCGTGGCCGCGGTGATCGCGCGGGCCGCCTTCAGATAGCCGGCGGGCGGCACGACGACGCCGTTCTCGCCCTGGATGGGCTCGATGACGACGAGGGCCGTCTCCTCGGTGACCGCCGCCGCGAGCGCCTGCGCGTCGCCGAACGGCACGTGGGTGACGTCCCCGGGCAGCGGCCGGAAGGGGTCCTGCTTGGCGGGCTGGCCGGTGAGGGCCAGCGCGCCCATGGTGCGGCCGTGGAAGCCGCCGTCGGTGGCGACGATGTGCGTGCGCCCGGTCAGCCGGCCGATCTTGAAGGCGGCCTCGTTGGCCTCGGCGCCCGAGTTGCAGAAGAAGACCCGGCCGTCGCGGCCGAAGAGCGTCAGCAGCCGTTCGGCCAGCGCGAGCGTGGGCTCGGCCATGAAGAAGTTGGAGATGTGGCCGAGGGAGCCGATCTGCCGGCTGACGGCCTCGACGATCGCGGGGTGGGCGTGGCCGAGGGCGTTGGTGGCGATGCCGCCGACGAAGTCCAGGTAGCAGGCGCCGTCCGCGTCCCAGACCTTCATGCCCTCACCGCGCACGAGGGGCAGCCGCGGGGTGCCGTAGTTGTTCATGAGCGCGCCCTGCCACCGCGCGGTCATCTCCTGGTTGCTCATGACTCCCCCTCGGTGTCCTGGTCGGGCACGACCATGGTGCCGATGCCCTCGTCCGTGAAGATCTCCAGCAGGATCGAGTGCTGGACGCGGCCGTCGATGACGCGAGCGGTCGTCACGCCGTTGCGCACGGCGTGCAGGCAGCCCTCCATCTTCGGGACCATGCCGGAGCTCAACTCCGGCAGCAGCTTCTCCAGTTGGGAAGCGGTGAGGCGGCTGATCACCTCGTCGGAGTTCGGCCAGTCCTCGTAGAGACCCTCGACGTCGGTGAGGACCATGAGGGTTTCGGCGCCCAGTGCCGCAGCGAGTGCCGCAGCCGCCGTATCAGCATTGACGTTGTAGACATGTCCGTCGTCCTGGGAGCGGGCGATCGACGAGACGACCGGGATGCGGCCGTCGGCGAGCAGCGCCTCGATCGCGCCGGTGTCGATGCCGGTGATCTCGCCGACGCGGCCGATGTCGACCAGTTCGCCGTCGATCTCGGGGGTGTGCTTGGTGGCGGTGATGGTGTGCGCGTCCTCGCCGGTCAGGCCGACGGCGAGCGGGCCGTGCTGGTTGAGCAGTCCGACCAGCTCGCGCTGCACCTGCCCGGCCAGCACCATCCGTACGACGTCCATGGCGTCCTCGGTGGTGACGCGCAGGCCGGCCTTGAACTCGCTGACGATGCCGTGCCGGTCGAGGGCGGCGCTGATCTGCGGGCCGCCGCCGTGCACGACGACCGGCTTGAGGCCGGCGTGGTGGAGGAAGACCACGTCCTGGGCGAAGGCGGCCTTCAGCTCCTCGTCGACCATGGCGTTGCCGCCGAACTTGATGACGACGGTCTTGCCGTTGTGCCGGGTCAGCCAGGGCAGCGCCTCGATGAGGATCTGCGCCTTGGGCAGCGCGGTGTGCTTCCGGGTGGATGTCATGACGAGTAGGCGCTGTTCTCGTGGACGTAGTCGGCGGTGAGGTCGTTGGTCCAGATCGTCGCGGTCTCGGAGCCGGCGGCGAGGTCGGCGACGATGTGCACCTCGCGGTAGCGCATGTCGACCTTCTCGCGGTCCTCGCCGACGGAGCCGTTCTTGCACACCCAGACGCCGTTGATGGCGACGTTCAGCCGGTCCGGCTCGAAGGCGGCCTTCGTGGTGCCGATCGCGGACAGGACGCGGCCCCAGTTGGGGTCCTCGCCGTGGATGGCGCACTTGAGGAGGTTGTTGCGGGCGATGGAGCGGCCCACCTCGACGGCGTCGTCCTCGGTCGCGGCACCCACCACCTCGACCTTGATGTCCTTGCTGGCGCCCTCGGCGTCGCCGATGAGCTGCCGCCCGAGGTCGTCGCAGACGGTGCGGACGGCCTCGGCGAACTCGGCGTACTCGGGGGTGATGCCACAGGCGCCGGAGGCGAGGAGCAGGACGGTGTCGTTGGTGGACATGCAGCCGTCGGAGTCGACCCGGTCGAAGGTGACCTTGGTGGCGGCGCGCAGGGCCTTGTCCAGGGTCTCGCTGTCGAGGTCGGCGTCGGTGGTGAGGACGACGAGCATGGTGGCGAGGCCGGGGGCGAGCATGCCGGCGCCCTTGGCCATGCCGCCGACCGTCCAGCCGTCCTTGGTCACGACGGACGTCTTGTGGACGGTGTCGGTGGTCTTGATGGCGATGGCCGCCTTCTCACCGCCGTGCTCGGAGAGCTGGGCGGCGGCGGTCTCGACGCCGGGCAGGACCTTGTCCATGGGGAGCAGCAGGCCGATGAGGCCGGTGGAGCAGACGGCCACCTCGCCGGCGCCGCAGCCGAGGACTTCCGCAGCCTTCTCGGCGGTGGCGTGGGTGTCCTGGAAGCCCTTGGGGCCGGTGCAGGCGTTGGCGCCGCCGGAGTTGAGGACGACGGCGGTCAGCTGCCCGCTCTTGAGGACCTGCTCGGACCACAGGACCGGGGCGGCCTTGACGCGGTTGGAGGTGAAGACGCCGGCGGCGGCGCGGCGGGGGCCGGTGTTGACCACGAGGGCCAGGTCGGGGTTGCCGTTCTCCTTGATCCCGGCGGCGATGCCCGCCGCCGTGAATCCCTTCGCTGCCGTCACACTCACTGGATCTCCTTGTTCGCCTCTGCGCCCGTGCAGCGCGGAGGTGCGGGCATCGTGGTCGTCTGCAGGCCGGTGGCTGCCCGCGCGTCGCTCACGGTGCAACTCCGATCGTCGTCAGCCCCGTGGTCTCGTCGAGACCCAGGGCGATGTTCATGCTCTGGACGGCACCGCCCGCGGTGCCCTTGGTCAGGTTGTCGATGGCGCTGATCGCGACGATCCGTCCGGCGGCCGCGTCGTACGCGACCTGCACCTGCACGGCGTTCGAGCCGTAGACGGACGCGGTGGCGGGCCACTGGCCCTCGGGCAGCAGGTGGACGAAGGGCTCGTCGGCGTACGCCTTGGCGTACGCGGCGCGCACGGACTCGGCGGTCACGCCCGGGAGGGCCTTCGCACTGCACGTGGCGAGGATGCCGCGGGGCATCGGCGCGAGGGTCGGCGTGAAGGAGACGGAGACCCGCTCGCCCACCACGCCGCTGAGGTTCTGGATCATCTCGGGCGTGTGCCGGTGGCCGCCCCCGACGCCGTACGGCGTCATGGAGCCCATGACCTCGCTGCCCAGCAGGTGCGGCTTGGGCGCCTTGCCCGCGCCGGAGGTGCCCGAGGCGGCGACGATCACGGCCTCGGGCTCGGCGAGCTGGGCGGCGTAGGCCGGGAAGAGGGCGAGGGAGACGGCGGTGGGGTAGCAACCGGGGACCGCGATGCGCTTGGACCCCTCCAGCGCGGCGCGGGCGCCCGGAAGTTCGGGAAGGCCGTAGGGCCAGGTGCCGGCGTGCGCGGAGCCGTAGAACGTCTCCCAGTCGGCGGCGTCCTTCAGCCGGAAGTCGGCGCCCATGTCGACGACGAGGACGTCCGGGCCGAGCTGCTCGGCGACGGCGGCGGACTGGCCGTGCGGCAGGGCGAGGAAGACGACGTCGTGGCCGGCGAGGGTGTCGGCGCCGGTCCCGGCGAGGGTGCGGTCGGCCAGCGGCAGCAGATGCGGCTGCAGGGCGCCCAGCTTCTGGCCCGCGTTGGAGTTGCCGGTGAGGGCACCGATCTCGACCTCGGGATGGGCCAGGAGCAGGCGCAGCAGCTCCCCACCTGCGTATCCGCTCGCTCCGGCGACTGCCGCGCGTACTGCCATGGAATCCTCCTCGTGGATGGCATGACTATACGTATCGCTGCACGTTTATGCAATCCTGGCGGATCACGGCCCGCATGACACCGGCCGACCGGAGGGTTCATCGTGGCCCGCCTGACGGGCCTTGCGTTGGAGCGCGCTCGAACTCCTACGGTTCTGGTCATGACCAACCAGCACAGCACCACCCGTGACGAGCGCTTCGCCCAGGGCCTCGAGGTCCTCAGGAGTGTCGACGGCGAGGCCGGGCAGCGGGTCATCGACTCGCTCGCCGACATCAGCCCCGAGCTCGGCCACCAGATCGTCGCCTGGGGCTTCGGAGAGATCTACCAGCGGCCCCAGCTGGTGCCGCGCGACCGCCAGCTGGTGACCCTCGGCATGCTCACCGCGCTCGGCGGCTGCGAGCCGCAGCTCGAGGTGCACGTCAACGCGGCGCTGAACGTCGGCCTCACGCCCGAGCAGATCGTCGAGGCGATGCTGCATGCCGCCGGATACTGCGGCTTCCCCCGCGCCCTGAACGCCACCTTCGTGGCGAAGAAGGTCTTCGCCGAGCGCGGGCTGCTGCCGGCCGGGCAGCAGCCCGCACAGGAACCCCCGGCTACTTCCGCCTGATCCGCAAGAAGGTGACCGAGTTCGCCGGGAACGTGTACGTGAACCTCGCGGCGACCCCGGTCACCGTCGAGGTCACCGGGGTGACCGGCGTGTTCATCTCGCTGTTCACCGCGTCCGGCGCCGCCGCGAGGGTCGTCGCCGTCGCCCGGGAGGCGACCTTCGCCCCGCCCAGGTCGAGCGCGGTGCGGGCGGCCGCGTCCTGGGCGTTGACCACCTTGACGATCAGGTCACCGGTGGCCGCGTCCCGCGTCACCACCTGACGGAAGGGCTCGGCCGGCTTGTCGTCGGTGAAGCCGCCCCACTGCTGCCCGTCCAGGAAGAGGGTGACCTGGCGGCCGCGCACCTTGACGTCGAGGTCGTAGGCGCGGCCCGTCTCGATCGTCCCGGCCTTGGTGAGCAGCGTGCTCTTGCCGCCGTCGGTGGCCTGCTCCACGGCGGACTGGGTGTTGTTCCAGCCGCCGAGGTTCCACCAGTAGTAGTTGCCGGTGTCCTTCACGCCGAAGGCGACGAGGAAGCCCTCCTTGCCGGACTTCTTGGTGGCCTTCACCTGCAGGTCGTAGTCGTGCCAGGCGGGGTCGCCTGCCTGGACCATGGTGTTCTCGGCGGCCGCGTCCGTCTGGACGTACTGGCCGTCCTGGACACTCCAGCTGCCACCGCCGGTGTGGGTCCACCGCGACGCGTCAGTGGAGAAGTCGTCACCGAACAGCGCCGTACCGTCGGCCGCGGTGACCTTCACGTCGTCGTACGCCGCGCTGGTCGCCCACGTCGACAGGCCGATCGCACCGCTGATCGGGCCGCTGACGCTCGGTGTGCCGGACGCCTTCGACGGGACGACCCGGTCGCCGGTGTTGTTCATGAACAGCTTCTGGACCTCGTAGTTGGCCGAGCCCCAGGAGGCGTGGTTGTTGAACCACACCAGGTCGGGCCGCCACTGCACGGCGTCCTCGTTGGCGAACAGCGGCGCGTAGGAGGCGAGCTTGACGACGTCCGCGTTCCGCTCCAGGCCGGTCATGTACGCGGCCTCGGACAGGGCGTTCTGCCAGGCGTTGCCCTGGGAGGCGTACTCGCCGAGGAAGACCTTCGGCCCCTGGCGGTCGTAGGAGTCGTAGCGGTCGTTGTTCTGCAGGAACCACTGCGGGCTGTTGTAGTAGTGCTCGTCGACCAGGTCGACGTGTCCCTCGCGGTTCAGCTTCCAGGCGGTGTCGAAGACGGTGCCGCTGTCGTCCGGGCCGGAGTTGGAGATGACCTTCACGTCCGGGTACGCCGCCTGGATCGCGGCGCGGAACTGCTGGAAGCGGGCGAAGAACTCGTCCGGCAGGTTCTCCTCGTTGCCGACCTCGATGTGGGTGAGGTGGAAGGGCTCGGGGTGGCCCATCCCGGCGCGGACCTTGCCCCACTTGGAGGTCGCCGGGCCGTTGGCGAACTCGATCAGGTCGAGGGTGTCCTGGATGTGCCGCTCGAGCAGCGCGTCGTCCACGACGGCCTTGTCCTGACCGCAGCCGGTGACCAGGGCGGGGACGACGGGCAGCGGCATCGCGCCGATGTCCTCGGCGAAGCGGAAGTACTCGTAGTAGCCGAGGCCGTAACTCTGGTTGTACCCCCAGAAGTTGGCATTGGTGGCCCGCTGCTCCACCGGTCCGACGGTGTCCTTCCACTGGTAGGCGCGGGTGCGCTGCCAGCCGGAGGCCTCGCTGTAGTCCTGCATGGAGCCGGTGTTGACCAGGCAGCCGCCGGGGAAGCGGACGAAACCGGGGTGCAGTGCCGCGACCTTCTCGGCGAGGTCCTTGCGCAGCCCGTTGGGCTCGTGCCGGTAGGTGTCGCGGGGGAAGAGCGAGACCATGTCGAGCGCGGCGGCGGCCGAGGTGGCGACGGTGAGGCGGCCGTAGCTGCTGGTGCGCCCTGCGGCGAAGGTGACGCTGTACTTGGCCCAGCCGCCCCGCACGGCGACCTTGCGGGCGCCCACCAGCGGGCCGGCGGCGTCCTGGAGGCCGACGGTGAGGGTGGTGCCGCTCGCGGCGCGGGCCCACACCGAGAAGTCGTACGTCTTGCCGGCCTCGACGCGGATGCCGGTGTTGTAGCCGGCGTTGGTGACCGAGGAGCCGGCGGCCAGGGCGAGGTAGGTGCGGTTGCGCTCGTTCAGGCGGCCGTCGTCGTCCAGCGTCTGTGCGCTGCCGTCGACCGTCCAGGCGGTGAGCGGGGTGTAGGAGCGGTTGTCGGCGGTGGAGTACTCGAAGGACCGGTTCTGCACGAGTTCGGCGTACAGGCCGCCGTCGGCGGCACGGTTGATGTCCTCGAAGAAGACGCCGTACATCGTGTCGTCGATCGCCGCGCCCCGCGCGGTGGGGTCGACGGTGATCGTGTAGTCGGCGACCGGGGCGGCCTGCGCGGGAACCGGCAGCAGCGCCGAGGCCGCCAGCAGGGCGGTGACGCCGAGACCGAGTCTGAAGCGGGTGCGTGGCAAGGGATACTCCGCGGCTCTTGCTCCAGGGGAGCTGTTCGAAATATCAGACGATGATCAGGACTTCGAACGGCAAGATAGGGAGGGGGCGCGTACGCGTCAATGGGTCGTGCAGCAACCACGGAGAACGGCGTGATGGGTGAGTTCTGGCCGGTTCCTGACGTACTGGCCTACCTGGCCGGGAACTGGCAGGTCGAACGTTCGGTGCGCGACCTGGCGAGCGGCGACGAGGGCCGGTTCGACGGCACCACGGACTTCCAACCGCTGGAGGGCGGCGGGCTGCTGCACGTCGAGTCCGGCACGTTCGTCTGGCAGGGCGTCGCCCGCCCCGCCGAGCGCACGCTGCGGTTCCTGCCCGGCGCCGCCCCCGGCACGGCCGACGTGCGCTTCGCCGACGGCCGCCCCTTCCACCACCTGGACCTCGGCAGCGGCCGGTACATCGCCGACCACCCGTGCGCGGCCGACCTCTACCGGGGCGAGTTCACCGTCCGCGACGCCGGCCACTGGCGGACGGTGTGGCGCGTGCGCGGCCCCGCCAAGGACCTGGTGCTGACGACGCACTACACCCGCGGGGACTGACCGGGGCTCACTCGAAGCTCAGCGTCATCCACTGGTCCGGCCGGTCCAGCGGCCGGAAACCGATCTTCTCGTAGACCCCGTGCGCGTCGTGCGTGGCGAGCATGATCCGCTTCAGTGCGTACGGCCGCAGGTGCTCGCGTACGGCGGCCACCAGCGCCGCACCGATGCCCTTGCCGCGCACCGAGCGGTCGACGTACACGTCGCACAGCCAGGCGAAGGTGGCCCGGTCGGTGACGACGCGGGCGTAGGCGACCTGTTCGCCCGACGCGGTGCCGTAGACGCCGAAGTTCAGCGAACCGGCGATGGCGCTCTCCTGCTGCTCGCGCGCGCGGCCGAGCGCCCAGTAGGCGTCGGTGGACAGCCAGTGGTGCACGCGGGCGGCGTCGAGGCGGGCCGGGTCGGTGGAGATCTCGTAGCCGTCGGCGAGCGGTGGGGTGTCGGACATGCCGGGATCCTGGCAGAGCGGGCGGGCCTCCCACCACGAAGTTTCGGCGAGCTTCCCGGGCCGGTCGTCACGGAGTCTCGGCGGGTCTCCCGGGCCGGTTGCAGTCGGCCCGGTCGCTGCCCACACTGGTGTGGCCGGTGCTGCCGCTCCCGCACATGGTGAGGAGGCCCCACACGATGCACGCAACCGTGGGCGACCAGCTTGTCCAGCACGGCAGGGTGGTCGGTCAACACGACAAGGTCGGCGAGATCGTCGAAGTCCTGGGCCAGGAGGGCAACCCGCCCTACCGCGTCCGCTTCGACGACGGCCACGAGGGCGTGTGCTCGCCCGGCCCGGACACCGAGATCCGTCACCGGGCGACCAGCATGCCTCAGATGCCCCAGATGCCGTAGCCGCGCGGACGCCGCAGGTCGGCGCGGGACTCGCAGGTCAGCGGGGAGGACTCGTCGGCTGCCCGTAGTGGTCGGCGACCACCCGCGTCATCGCCCCGAGCGGATCTGCGGCGACCTCCTTCGCGGCGAAGAAGACGTGCCCGCGCACCTGCGGGTACTTCTTCGCGAGCGTGAGATGGCGGGACAGCTCCGCCGGGTCCTGCCAGGCGGCGGACTGGGCGGGGTCCCCCACCTTGTACAGCGCCTCCCCCGCGTACAGCTTCGTCGCCGTGTCCTGGGCGACGCCGGCCCACCACGGCACGAGCACGGCGTAGTCGGCGGCGGCCAGGCCGATGTTCCAGTACAGCTGCGGCACGATGTAGTCGATCCAGTTCTCGCGCACCCACGTCCGGGTGTCCGCGTAGAGATCGTCGTACGACTGCACACCGCCCTGGGTGTCCGAGCCCGCCGGGTCGGTGGACGCGTTGCGCCACACCCCGAACGGGCTGACACCGAACTGGGCGGTGGGCCGGATCTGCCGGGTACGGGAGCCCGTCTCGCGGATCAGGGTGTCGATGTTGTTCCGCCGCCAGGCGGCGCGGGTCGGGAAGCCGCCGCCGTACGCGTCGTAGGCGTCGTCGTCGTCGAAGGTCTCCCCGGCCACGGGGTAGGGGTAGAAGTAGTCGTCGAAGTGGACCGCGTCGAGCGGGTAGCGGCGGACCGCGTCGAGCATGGCGTCCTCCACGAAGGTCCGCACCTCGGGCAGCCCGGGGTTGTAATAGAGCCTGCCGCCGTAGGTCACGACCCAGTCCGGATGCCTGCGGGCCGGATGCCCGGCCACGAGCCGGCTGGGATCGGTGTGGTTGGCGATGCGGAACGGGTTGAACCAGGCGTGCAGATGCAGACCCCGGGCGTGAGCCTCGGTGACGGCCGTGCCGAGCGGATCCCAGCCGGGGTCCTTGCCCTGGACCCCGGTGAGGTACTGCGACCACGGTTCGTACGGTGAGGGCCACAGCGCGTCGGCCGTCGGCCGGACCTGGAAGATCACCGCGTTCAGCCGCCGACCGACCGCCGCGTCCAGGTGGGCGAGCAGCTCCGAGCGCTGCCGCGCCGCGCTCAGCCCAGGCTCCGATGGCCAGTCGCGGTTCTCCACGGTGGCCAGCCACATCCCCCTCATCTCGGTGGCGGCCCGGGCGTGGCCCTGGCCCCGCGCCGGTGCGGCGCCGAGCGCCAGCGTCGACAGCGCGGCCGCCGCGAACGCCCGCCTCGTCAGTCGTCCCATCGCGGGAACCCCTTGCCTTCTGGATTCATACGGTCACGGATCGTCACCGGGTGTTCAGGATGCCGCACCCCGTCGATCGATCATCGATACTTCGCGGTAACGTGCACGATCGGAGCAGGCATCCGACCCGGAGGTCCTGCCAGTGCCGTGGATCAGCGAAGGGGACGATGTGACCGACATCGAGCGCGTCGGAATCGTGGGCTGCGGCCAGATGGGCGCCGGCATCGCCGAGGTGTGTGCGCGCGCCGGTCTGGACGTGAAGGTCGCCGAGACCAACGGCGAGGCCCTGGAGATCGGCCGTACCCGGCTGTTCAACTCCCTGGCCAAGGCCGCCGAGCGCGGCAAGATCACCGAGGAGGAGCGGGACGCGACCCAGGCGCGGCTGAGCTTCACCACCGACCTCGGCGAGTTCGCCGACCGTGACCTCACCGTCGAGGCGGTCGTGGAGAACGAGCAGGTGAAGACGGAGATCTTCCAGGTGCTCGACCAGGTGGTGACCCGCCCGGACGCGATCCTGGCGTCCAACACGTCCTCGATCCCGCTGGTGAAGCTGGCGGTCGCCACCGCACGCCCCGACCACGTCGTCGGCATCCACTTCTTCAACCCGGCGCCGGTGCAGAACCTGGTCGAGCTGGTCCCGGCCCTGACCACGTCCGAGGGCACGCTGAGCCGCGCGCAGATCTTCGCCGAGAAGGTGCTCGGCAAGCACACCATCCGCGCCCAGGACCGCTCCGGCTTCATCGTGAACGCGCTGCTGGTGCCGTACCTGCTGTCCGCGATCCGCATGTTCGAGTCGGGCATCGCCGGGCGCGAGGACATCGACAACGGCATGGAGATGGGCTGCGCCCACCCGATGGGGCCGCTGAAGCTCGCGGACCTCATCGGCCTGGACACCGTCGTGTCGATCGCCAACTCGATGTACGCCGAGTACAAGGAGCCGCTGTACGCCGCTCCCCCGCTGCTGCAGCGCATGGTCGAGGCGGGCCGGCTCGGCCGCAAGACCGGCTCCGGCTTCTACACCTACGCCTGATTACTCTGCGCGACGCGTAGCGGGCCCGGCACCTTCACAGGCGCCGGGCCCGTCCGTTTCACACACCGTGTGCGCGCCGGGCACGCATATGCCCCTCGCACACTCTCCCCCTGCGCCCACCAGGCGAGTTCACTCTTCATGCGCATGCAAGGGACGCACCCCGCGCCCCTTCGACCACGGAAAGGAGTGGACACGTGAGCGCCGACTCCGGCCATCCCGTCGCCCCAGGAGAACTCGCAGAGTTACGACGCCGGCTCGACGTGGCGTACGCCCGCGTCGAGGGCGGGCTGGCCCTGCTCAGCCATCGCACCGAGGAGACCGCCAAGGAGCTGGACGAGCTGAACAGCCGGCTCGCCAGTCTGGAGCACGCCCGCTGGCCGCTGCCCTCGCTGGCCGCCGTGACCGCCCTCGGGGCGCTGATCGTGGCGGCCTGGCAGGTGCTGGCTCGCTAGCCCTCCGCGAGCCTGAGGTGGTGCAGCAGGAGTAACGCGGCCGCCATGTTGGCGGCCGGGACCTCCCCACGGGCGATCAGGTCGGGGACGAGTTTGAGGGGGACCCATTCCCGGCGGTCCGACTCGAAGTCGTCCACGGGATGCCCGGCGTACTCGCCCCGCTCGGACCAGTAGATGTGGTGCCGGGCGTCGGTGAGGCCGTTGGACGGCTCCACGCTCATCAGGTGGTGCAGGGGCCCCGGCCGCCAGCCGGTCTCCTCCTGAAGTTCGCGGGCGGCCGCGGCGGCGATGTCCTCGCCGTCCTCCACGACGCCGGCCGCCAGTTCCCATCCCCAGCTGTCGGTGATGAAGCGGTGGCGCCACAACAGCAGTACCTCGTCCGCCTCGTTGACGATGGTGGCCACCGCCACCGGCCGCATCCGGATCAGGAAGTGGTCGAGATGCCGGCCGTCCGGCAGCTCGACATCGGCGAGGTTGACGCTGAACCACCGGTTTGCATACACGGTTTGTTCGTATTGTTTCGTCCACTGCACGGTTCTGCCGCCTTCCGTCGGGTAAGGGGCAATATCGCAGCAGGGACTTCTCAGGCCCACAGGGCCGGGACCGGAGCGGGTGGCAGCGCCGGTGTCCGGGCGGGGATCACAGCGGCACGCACAGGGCCCCGTCGATCAGTTCGGCCGCCTCGGCCGTGCCCGCACAGCCGCTGCGCACCAGGTGCTCGCGCACCGCTCTGAGCCGGTCGCGCAGCCGCTGGGACTCCATCCCGCGGGCCTGCTCGGCCATCTGCACGGCCGTCGCCACCGCTTTGTCGGCGTTGCCCTGGCGCAGCTCGATGGTGCTGAGCATGGCCAGCCGGTGCACCCGGCCGCGGTCGTGGGCCGGGGTGTCCACCGCCGCCGTCGCGTGCTCCGCCGCCGCCCGCAGCTCGCCGAGGCTCAGCAGTGCCTCCGCCACCTGCACATTGACCAGGCCCGGCTGGACATAGCCGGTCTCGTCGGGCTCCTGACCGCGCCGGATGTGCTCGGCGGCCTGCTCGGCCCGCCGGATGCAGGACAGCGCGCTGCCGCCGTCACCGAGGTGCGCGTACGCCTTCGCCTGCATCGCGTACAGATCGGAGGCGAGCGCGGGGGTGATGTCCCGGTCGGCGGCCCGCACAGCGGCCTCGGCGAAGGCGACGGCCTGCCGGTACTCGCGCATGAACAGCGACTGGTTGACCAGCAGCGCTATCACATACGCCCCGAGCCCCCGGTCGCCGCTGGCCTTGGCGAGCCGCAGCGCCTGGTGGAAGTAGCGCTGGGCGAGGCCGTGCGCGTCGGAGTCGTAGGCGCAGATGCCCGCGACGGCCACCAGACCGCCGGTGGCGCGGTGCAGTTGGCGGCCGGTCGCGTCGGTGTAGCCGCCGCGCAGCAGCGGCGCGGCCTCGGCGTTGAGGAACCCGACGATCCGTGAGCGGGTCGCGACGCCGCCGGTCTTGCGGTACATCTGCTCGTAGTGCGCGCGGGCGGCGCGCAGCATCTCGATGTCGGCCGGGGTGACCCGGTGCCGGCCACCACGCGAGACGTCCACGTCCTCCGGCGGGTTCTCCCACTCCCACACCGGCATCACGGCCGGGGTGCCGGTGACCGCGGGGGCGCCCAGCAGGTGCGGGCGCTGCTGCTCGTCGGACCGCCACAGGGCGGTGGCCCGCTCCACGAAGCCGGACAGGGAGGTGCCGTGCGGGGTGTGCGGCTCGCCCGGGACGCCGAGCCCGATGTCGTCGAGCGTGACGGGACGTTGCAGCCGGCCCGCGAGCACCTCGCAGATCAGGTCGGGTACGTGGCCGCGCGGCCGCTGGCCCTTCAACCAGCGGGCCACGGCGGTGTGTTCATAGCGCAGGGCGAGTCCGCGGGCCCGGCCGGCCTGGTTGACGTGCACGGCCAGGCCGGCGTGCGAGATGCCCGCCTCGTCCAGGATCGCGTCGAGCAGTGTGTTGGGCTGCATGGGTGGCCCCCCGGTGGCTCGGTGCCCGACAGAGTAGTGCGTCCCGCTTCACACGGGGTGTGTTCGGAATGCGCGTATCCAGGGTGTGCGCGCGGTGTCGCTCCGCGTGTTCGGCGGGGTTTCATGGGTCCCCTCGCAAGAGGCCCGGCCGGGCCTCCGGCTCCCCCTCTTCAAGCGGTGGCCCGGCCGGCGGCGTGGCGGTGCGATTCAGCGCCGCCGGGCCACCGGTGGTTCGTCGGGTGCGGGTGCGTGGTGGCCGGTCGCGCAGTTCCCGCGCCCCTGGAGGCCGGCTGCGGCAGCCGTTCGTTTCCGAGGATGAGCAGGGCGGTGTCTCCCAGCGAGAGGGCTGTATCCGCCAGGTACGTCACCCGGATGAGTGACGGGACTGGAGCGCCCCTGAAAGGGGCGCGGGGAACTGCGCGACCAGCCACGGCGAGAGCCGTACCCGGCAGATCACGCAGTCCCCCACGGCGGCTAGCCGCGCAGCACAGCCCCCGTGCGCTCAGCGGCCAGCGCAACGGCCGCATCCCGGGCAGCCGACGCCTCATCCACCGTCAGCGTCCGGTCCCCCGCGCGGAAGCGCAACGCGTACGCCAGCGACTTCTTGCCGTCGCCCAGCTGCTCGGCGTTCTCGTAGACGTCGAACAGCCGGATGTGCTCGAGGAGTTCACCCGCGCCCTCGCGCAGCGCGGCCTCGACCTCGGCGGCCGGGACCGGCTTGTCCACGACGAGGGCGACATCCTGCGTGGCGACCGGGAAGGTCGAGATCCGCGGCGCCTGCGGCGTGTCGTCGCCGGCCTGCTCCAGCGCGTCGAGGTTCAGCTCCATCGCGCAGGTGCGCTCGGGCAGGCCGAGGGTCTTCACCACGCGCGGGTGCAGCTCACCCGCGTGACCGATGACCTGCTCCTCGCCGTCGGCCACGACGGCCAGTTCGGCGCAGCGGCCGGGGTGCCACGGGCCGTACGCGCCCTTGCGGACGATCAGCTCGGCACCGGCCTCACGGGCGACGGCCCGCGCGGCCTCGATGGCGTCGGCCCAGCCGGCCGGGCGGCCCGCGCCCCACCAGCCGGCCTGCTCGCGGGCGCCCGCCAGGACGGCGGCGACGTGGCGCGGCTGCTCGGGCAGCGCGGCGTCGAGCTCAGCGATCTCCTCGTCGGTGGGACGCCGGTCGACGGGCAGCGCGGCGGCGGTCTTCTGCTCGGCGCGCGGGTGGAAGACCAGGCCGGTCTCGAAGAGGGCGAGGTCGTGCGAGCCCCGGCCGTCGTTGCGACGCAGGGCGCCCAGCAGGCCCGGCACCAGCGACGTGCGCAGGGCGGGCTCCTCGTCGTTGAGCGGGTTGGTGAGCTTGACGACGCGGCGGGCCGGGTCGTCGGCCTCCAGGCCGAGCTGGTCGAAGACCTGCTCGGAGACGAACGGGTAGTTCGGCGCCTCGACGTAGCCGGCCCCGGCCAGCGCGCGGCCGACGCGGCGGTGCAGGCGCTGGCGGTGGGTGAGGCCACGCCCGGACGGCGGCTTGGGCAGCGTGGAGGGCAGGTTCTCGTAGCCCTCCAGGCGGATGACCTCTTCGGCCAGGTCGTTCGGGTCGGTGAGGTCGGGCCGCCAGGACGGGACGGTGACGATGAGCTCGTCCTGCCCGTAGACGTCGCAGCCGATCTCCTGCAGGCGGCGCACGACGGTCTCGCGGCCGTAGAGGACGCCCGCGACCTTGTCCGGGTGGTCCGCCGGAATGGCGATCGTGCGCGGCGCGGAGGGCGCGAGGACCTCGGTGACGCCGGCCTCGGCGGTGCCGCCCGCGAGGATCACCAGCAGGTCGACGGTGCGCTGCGCGGCAGCGGCGGCGGCCGCGGGGTCGACGCCGCGCTCGAAGCGGCGGGAGGCCTCGGAGGACAGTTTGTGGCGGCGGGCGGTGCGCGCGATGGACACCGCGTTGAAGTGGGCGGCCTCGATGACCACGTCGGTGGAGGCGTTCTCCACATCGTCGTGATCGGCGATCTCGGTGTTGGCGCCGCCCATGACGCCGGCGAGGCCGATCGGCCCGCGCTCGTCGGTGATGACCAGGTCCTCGGCGTCGAGGGTGCGGGCCACGCCGTCGAGCGTGACGAGCTTCTCGCCCGCCTCCGCCCGGCGTACGCCGATGGCGCCCTGGACCAGGTTGCGGTCGTAGGCGTGCAGCGGCTGGCCCAGCTCCATCATCACGTAGTTGGTGACGTCGACGGCGAGCGAGATCGGGCGCATGCCGACCTTCTGCAGCCGGCGCTGGAGCCAGATCGGGGAGCGGGCCTCGGGGCTCAGACCGGTGACGGTGCGCGCGGTGAAGCGGTCGCAGCCGATCGGGTCCTGGACCTGCACCGGGTAGCCGAAGGCGTTCGGGGCGGGCACGTCGAGCAGGGCCGGGTCGCGCAGCGGCAGGCCGTAGGCGATGGCGGTCTCGCGGGCGACGCCGCGGATGGACAGGCAGTCGCCGCGGTTGGCGGTGACGGCGATGTCGAGGACCTCGTCGACCAGCTCCAGCAGCTCGACGGCGTCCTTGCCGATCTCGGTCTCCGGCGGCAGGACGATGATGCCCTTGGTGCCGTCGTCGCCCATGTTCAGCTCGTCGCTGGAGCAGATCATGCCGCGCGAGATACGGCCGTAGGTCTTGCGCTCGGCGATCTGGAAGTCGCCGGGCAGCACCGCGCCGGGGAGGGCCACGACGACCTTGTCGCCGGCCTGGAAGTTGCGGGCACCGCAGATGATCTCCTGCGGCTCGCCGGTGCCGTTGGCCTGGCCGACGTCGACGGTGCAGAAGCGGATCGGCTTCTTGAACTCCGTCAGCTCCTCGATGGTCAGCACCTGGCCGACGACCAGGGGGCCCTTGAGGTCGGCACCGAGCTGCTCGACGGTCTCGACCTCGAGACCGGCCGAGACGAGCTTCTCCTGGACGTCACGGCCGGATTCCGTCGCCGGCAGGTCGACGTACTCCCGCAGCCAAGAAAGCGGGACCCGCATCAGATCTCCATCCCGAAGGGCCGGGTGAACCGGACGTCACCCTCGACCATGTCTCGCATGTCTTCGACGTTGTGGCGGAACATCAGCATCCGCTCGATGCCGAACCCGAAGGCGAAGCCGCTGTACTTCTCCGGGTCGACACCGCAGGCGGTCAGCACCCGCGGGTTGACCATGCCGCAGCCGCCCAGCTCGATCCAGCCCTCGGAGGAGCAGGTGCGGCAGGGGCGGTCCGGGTTGCCGACGGACTCGCCGCGGCAGACGTAGCAGACCATGTCCATCTCGGCGGACGGCTCGGTGAACGGGAAGAAGTTCGGCCGCAGCCGCGTCTTCATGCCCTCGCCGAACAGCGACTGGACCATGTGGTCCAGGGTGCCCTTGAGGTCGGCCATGGTCAGGCCCTCGTCCACGGCGAGCAGCTCGACCTGGCGGAACACCGGGGTGTGCGTGGCGTCCAGCTCGTCGGTGCGGTAGACGACACCGGGGCAGATCACGTAGACCGGCAGGTCGCGCTCCAGCAGGGAGCGGATCTGCACGGGCGAGGTGTGGGTGCGCAGCACCACGCCGGACTCAGTGCCGCCCTCGGGGCCCGCCACGAAGAACGTGTCGTGCTCGCCGCGGGCCGGGTGGTCCGGGCCGATGTTGAGCGCGTCGAAGTTGAACCACTCGGCCTCGGCCTGCGGGCCCTCGGCCACCTCGTAGCCCATGGCCACGAAGATGTCCTCGATACGCTCCGACAGCGTGGTGAGCGGGTGGCGGGCACCGGCCGGTACGCGGTCGTACGGCAGGGTGACGTCCACGTCCTCCTCGACCAGTACGCGCGCGTCCCGCTCGGCCTCCAGCTCGACCTGGCGCGCGGCGAGGGCCTTGTTCACCGCGCCCCGGGCCTGGCCGACCAGCTTGCCGGCGGCCGCCTTGGCGTGCGGGGGCAGCGCGCCGATCTCGCGGTTGGCCAGCGCCAGCGGGGAGGTGCCGCCGGTGTGGGCGACCTTGGCCTCCTGGAGCGCGTCGAGGGAGTCCGCTGCGGCGAAGGCGGCGAGCGCCTCGTCCCGCATGCGCTCGATCTCTTCCGGTTTCAACGCCTCGACCTCGACAGGGTCGTACGACTTATTCGGTGCCGACATCTCTTCCCGTGCTTCCGATTGTCCCCCAGCTGACGCTGGGAGGTGCCCCCAGGCGGATGGTCCCCGTGACCGTTGGTGGGCCGTGTGAAGGACACAAAGGTGCCAAAGGCCGAGTCTAACGGGGTGGGGGTGTACGAATGCGCCCGTGGGTCGCTAGGCGAGATACGCCGGCGCCGCCACGGGCAGCGTAAATCGGAATTCGGCGCCGCCCTGCTGGGCGCGGCCGACCGTGATCGTGCCGCCGTGGGCCTCGACGATGCCCTTGACGATGTACAGCCCGAGACCCGTGCCGCCGCGTTTGCTGCCCCGCCAGAAGCGGGTGAATACACGGTTCATGGACTCCTCCGGGATGCCGGGCCCCTCGTCGCTCACCGTGACCGACGTGCCGGTCTCCTCCCCTTCGCGGGGGGACGCCGTGGCCGTGATGTCGATGGTGACGGTTCCCTCTCCGTGGCGCACGGCATTTTCGATCAGGTTGCTGAGCACCTGGTCGATCTTGTCGGGGTCGGCCCACAGATCGGGCAGCGGCTGCTCCAGGCGCAGCAGGAAACGGTCGGCGGGCTGGCCGGCGGCGACGTATGCCTGGATGTGACGCCCCACGGCGGCTCCGATGTCGACGGGCTGGCGGCGCACCTCCAGCCGGCCGGAGTCGATCCGGGAGATGTCCAGCAGCTCGGCGATCAGGCGGGTGACGCGGTCGGCGTCGGCGTCGACGGTCTCCAGCATCAGCCGCTTCTGGTCGTCGGTGAAGCGTTCCCACTTGGCCAGCAGGGTTGCGGTGAAGCCCTTCACGGAGGTGAGCGGGGAGCGCAGCTCGTGGGCCACGGTGGCGATCAGCTCGGCGTGGCTGCGCTCGGTACGGCGGCGGGCCTCGGTGTCGCGCAGCTGGACGACGACGCGCTGCACGGGCCCGGTGGGCTCGGCGCGCACATAGCGGACGGTGACGAGCACCTCGTGGCCGCCGGGCAGGAGGAGGTTGCGCTCGGGTTGCCGGGTGCGGATGGCGAGGCCGCCGTAGGGGTCGGTCAGCTGCCACCAGCGCCGCCCCTCCAGGTCCTCTAACGGCAGGGCCTTCTCCAGCGGCTGCCCGAGGGCCTCGGCGGCGGGAGTGGCGGTGATCCGCTCGGCGGCCGCGTTGAAGCAGACGACGCGGCCGTGCTCGTCGGCGACGACGAGGCCGTCGGGCAGGTCGTCGGGGTCGATGCCGGACGCGGCGGGATCACCGGGCGGCCGGGGCGCGGGCGCTCGCCGCACGTCCCGTGCTCCCGGTGCGCTGCTGGTGCCGACGCTCATCCCCGTATCCCACCTCTCAGGCAGCTGGGCAGCAGGCCCTCGAGCTGGTCACCCTACTAGCTCCCGGTGACGGAGCGGCACCCTCCGGAGGCGCGCTGTACACGGGCCGACGCATACAGACATACGGCCGCGGCGGTCGCGAGGTTCAGACTCTCGGCCTTGCCGTGGATGGGAACGCGGACGACGGCGTCGGCGAGGGCGCGGGTCTCCTCCGGCAGGCCCCAGGCCTCGTTGCCGAAGACCCAGGCGGTCGGCCCGCCCATGGTGCCCTTGTCCAGCTCCTCGTCCAGGTCGCGGTCCCCGGCCCCGTCGGCGGCGAGGATGCGCACCCCGGCCGCCTTCAGCCCGTCGATGGCCTGCTCGACGGGGACGCCGACGGCGACGGGCAGGTGGAAGAGGGAGCCGACGGAGGCGCGGACGGCCTTCGGGTTGTACAGGTCGACGGAGGCGTCGGTGAGGACGACGGCCTCGGCACCGGCGGCGTCGGCGCAGCGCAGCACGGTGCCGGCGTTGCCGGGGTCGCGGACGTGGGCGAGGACGGCGACGAGCCGGGGCCGGCGCTCGAGGATCTCCTCGAAGGGGGTGTCAAGGAACCGGCACACGCCGACGAGCCCCTGCGGGGTCACGGTGGTGGAGATGTCCTCGATGACCTGCTCGGAGGCGAGGTGGATGCGGGCGCCGGCGGTGCGGGCCTCGCCGATGATGTCGGCGTAGCGCTCCGCGGTCTCCACGGTGGCGAACAGCTCCACCAGCGTGTCCGCGTGCCCGGCCGCCTCCCGCACGGCCTGCGGCCCCTCCGCGAGGAACAGCCGCTCCTTCCCCCGGAAGTTCCGCTTGGCCAGCCGCCGAGCGGCGAGAACACGGGGAGAACGGGGCGAGATCAGCTCGGGGCTGACGGGAGGCATCCTCTTCTTCACCTTCACGAGAATTTCAACGTGCAGCGCGTCGTGGACTGCGGCGCTACAGCCGACCCAGGGGCGCGGGGAACTGCGCGACCAGCCACCACGGACCCGCAGCCGAACGACGCCAGACGAACCGCAACAACAGGACCCGCAAGCGCACAGCCTGCGGGTCCTGCAGTGAACGTCGGCTCAGAGCCGGCGCAGCGTCACGCGGCCTTCGGCGCGTTGACGTCCGACGGCAGCGCCTTCTGCGCCACCTCGACCAGCGCCGCGAACGCGTTCGCGTCGTTGACCGCCAGCTCGGCCAGGATCTTGCGGTCGACCTCGACGTTCGCGGCCTTCAGACCCTGGATGAAGCGGTTGTAGGTGATGCCGTTGGCGCGGGCAGCGGCGTTGATGCGCTGGATCCACAGCTGGCGGAAGTCACCCTTGCGCTTCTTGCGGTCGTTGTAGTTGTAGACCAGCGAGTGGGTGACCTGCTCCTTGGCCTTGCGGTACAGGCGCGAACGCTGACCGCGGTAGCCGGAGGCCTGCTCGAGGATCGCCCGGCGCTTCTTGTGGGCGTTGACTGCCCGCTTGACGCGTGCCACTTGTTAACTCCTTGTAGCGGGGCCGTGGGTGTGCTCACACGGCCCGGAATCGATTGGGTCCCGGTCCAGCCGTACGGCGCTCAGTGGCGCCCGTACGTCACTTGCCGAGAAGCTTCTTGATCTTCGCGGCGTCGCCCGGGGCCATCTCGGCGTTGCCGGTGAGGCGACGCGTCACGCGGGACGACTTGTGCTCGAGCAGGTGGCGCTTGCCGGCGCGCTCACGGAGCACCTTGCCGGAGCCGGTGACCTTGAAGCGCTTGCTGGCACCGCTGTGCGACTTGTTCTTCGGCATAGCGCCGTTCTCTCCTCGTCGGTGGCGCTCCGGTGCCCGGTCGCGAAAAACCGGGCACGGTGGAGCGTCGCTCTTGTATCGGTTACATCCTTGGGGACGGGTGTCCCCCGGGATCACGCCTCGGCGGAAGCCTCGGCAGGTGCCTCGGCAAGGTCCTCGGCAAGGTCCTCGTCGTGAGCCTCGGCGTTCACAGCGTCCGGGTCCGCGGCGTTCTGCGACTTACCCGGGTTCGCCTTCGCCTCGGCCTTGCGGGCCTCCTGCGCCTGGCGGGCCTCGGCCATCGCCTCGGTCTTCTTCTTGTGCGGACCGAGAACCATGATCATGTTGCGGCCGTCCTGCTTCGGGTTCGACTCGACGAAACCGAGGTCCTGGACGTCCTCCGCGAGGCGCTGCAGCAGCCGGTAGCCCAGCTCGGGCCGGGACTGCTCGCGACCACGGAACATGATCGTGATCTTGACCTTGTCGCCCTGCTTGAGGAACCGGACGACGTGACCCTTCTTGGTGTCATAGTCGTGCGGGTCGATCTTCGGCCGGAGCTTCATCTCCTTGATGACCGTGTGCGCCTGGTTCTTGCGCGCCTCACGGGCCTTCATGGCCGACTCGTACTTGAACTTCCCGTAGTCCATGAGCTTGCACACGGGCGGACGGGCGTTCGCCGCTACCTCAACCAGGTCGAGGTCGTACTCCTGAGCAAGCTCCAGTGCCTTCGCGAGCGGCACGATGCCGACCTGCTCGCCACTGGGACCGACAAGTCGCACCTCGGGAACGCGAATCCGGTCGTTGATGCGGGGCTCGGCGCTGATGGATCCTCCTCGGTAGCACCAACGCGGCGGTCTGGCGGACAGCCGCGCATGTCTGTTTTCCTGAGACCAACCGCGCCGAAGCAGAAAAAATGCCCCGGACGATCACAGGCGGGGCTCCTCGCACTACCGGAGCACCGCCGCGACACATCGCGGGGCGCGCTTTCGGACGACTCCATCGTCCGTACGGAACGATGGTGGCCGTCTGACCGGATGACCCGCCGTCCCGGAGGACGATCAGGTGGGAGTTCGGAGCCTCCACTTGTGGGCCGTCCACACTGTCCTGCTCATGTGCGTGTCCGGCCGGTCGTCACACAAGGTTAGCAGCTACCCGGGGGTGGTGCGAACCGTCGTGGTCCGGGGCCTATCGTGTGGGACATGAGTGAGACCCCTCCTGAGTCCCCCGACTTCGACGCGATGACCCGCGACATCGCCGAGGTCCCCGCCGTCGAGGTGATCGTGACGGTCGCCGTCAACCTGATGAGCGCCGCCGCGGTGAAGCTCGGCCTGACGGAGGAGGGTGACGAGCACAAGGACCTGGACGAGGCCCGCAAGCTGGTGCACGCCCTCGCCGGTCTGCTCGACGCGTCCGCGACCGAGATCAGCTCCTTCCACGCGGCGCCGCTGCGCGACGGCCTGAAGTCGCTGCAGCTGGCCTTCCGCGAGGCGTCGATCGTCCCGGACGAGCCGGGCCAGGGGCCGGGCGAGAAGTACACCGGCGCGGTCTACGGCTAGCAGTTCATCCGCGTACGTACAGGGGCTCGCCCGGAGGCGTGGCCGAGGCCGGCAGGACTGCCAGGTCGAGGCCGCGCACCAGGCGGGCCCTCAGCGTTTCGTCGGTGGCCAGCCGCCCGGCGACCGCGCGCGCGGTCTCGGCCGGCGCGGCGGCCGGGTCGAGGACGAGGGCGAGGGTGCCGTCGGCCTGTCCGGGGCCGAGGTGGGCGCGCAGCACGGCCGGCTCCGCCGCCACGGCCGTGCGGACGGCGTCGAGCACCGCCGGGTCGGCGAGCGGGTCGGTGCTGGTGCGGCCCTCGGCGAGCGCGAGCAGCGCGGGGCCGGTCAGCTCGAACGGCACGGGCCCGGCCAGGTCGAGCACGACCGTGTCGGCCTTCTCGTGCGCGGCGGCCTGCAGCGCCTGGTGCAGGGGTACGGCGACGGGGCGGGCCGCCGGATCCCAGCGGGCCAGGGAGCCGGTGGAGGTGAAGGCGGGCAGCGCGGTCCGGTTCCCGGCCTTCAGGGTCGGCACGGCCATGTCGGAGGTCTTCTCGCGGCGCAGCCCGTTCTCGTCCTCCTCGACCTCGCCCAGCACGGCCACCACCGGCACGAGCAGCCGGGCGCCCTTGAGCGCGGCCAGGACGGGAGCGACGGCCGTGCGGTCCTCGGCCCAGGCGGCGAGCGCGGCGCTCAGCCGGGGGTCGGCGGAGCCGTCGTCGTCGGAGAAGCCCGGGTCGGGAATGTTCTTGTTCGCCACGGTCCCGACCCTACGCGGTGGGGCCGGGGCGGCGTTCACAGGGCGTCGTACCCCCCGGGCCGGCCCCGCCAGTCGTCCTCCCGGCGCCGCCCCCGCCACAGGACGACGGCCACGACCAGCAGCACTCCGCCGACGCTGCCCGCGAGCGGGGCCGCCCAGTCGCTGGTGTCGTCCTTTTCGCGGGCGGACTCGGGGCCGTCACCGAAGTACTTCTCACCGTAGGCCGCCGAGCGCAGGCCCTGCGGCTCGAGACGGGCGGCCGCCTTGATGGCGGCGGCCGGGTCGACGAACCCGAAGCCGCGGGAGTCGTCGCGGCCGCCGGCGGGCGCGCTGCGGGCGGTCCGCTCCAGCAGCTGCTTGATCTGCGCCGGGGTCAGTCCCGGGTGGGCGGCCTTGATCAGGGCGACGCAGCCGGAGACGAACGCGGAGGCCGCGGAGGTGCCCCAGCCCTGGTAGTAGCGGTGGTCGGGGTCGGCGATCACTATGTCGACGCCGGGGGCGCTGACGGTGGCGTACCAGCGGCGGGTGGAGAAGGAGGCGCGGGTGCCGAAGCGGTCGACGGCGGTGGCGGCGATGACGCCGGGATAGGCCGCCGGGTAGGAGATGTGGTCGCCCTTCTCCCCGCCGTTGCCGGCCGAGGCGACGACGACGGCGCCCTTCTTCAGGGCGTACTGGACGGCCTCGTCCTCACCGGCCTCGGGGTGCGCGGCGGCGGAGTCGTCGCCGAGGGAGAGGTTGATGACGTCGGCGCCGTGGTCGGCGGCCCAGCGGATGCCCTCGGCGAGGGCGTTGCCGCGGGTGCGGCGGGCCCGGTCGCGGTCGGGGTCGCTGTCCTCCAGGATCACGCGGACGGGCAGGATCCTCGCCTTCGGCGCGATGCCCATGACGCCGTCGGCGCCGCCGGGGCCGTGACCGTGCCCGGCGATGATCGAGGCCATCGCGGTGCCGTGCCGGGCCCAGGGCCGCTGGCCCTCCTTGGCGCCGAAGCCGACGAGGTCGGCGCCGGTCAGGACGTTGCCTGCGAGGTCGGGGTGGTCGGCCTCGACGCCGGTGTCGAGGACCGCGACGGTGACGCCCTCACCGTGGGTGGTGCGCCAGATCTGCTGGGCGTGCAGGGCGTCCAGGGCCCACTGCTGGCCCCGTATGCCGTCGGCGTGCGCGGGGGCGGCGGGCAGCAGCGCGAGGGAGCCGGCGAGCAGACAGGCCAGCAGCCCCGTGCGGCCCGCGCGCACGACGGTGGTGGGGCGGCTCATGAGGACGTCTCCGTGGGCGAGTTCGCGCTGTGGCGCAGGTTGTTCTCGATGCGGCCGGCCAGGCCCTCCGCCTCGTTGCCGAGGCCGGCCTGGACGGGGGCGGTGGTGGCGCCGGACGTGGTGGCCGGGGCGGGCTGCGGGCTGTCGACGGTGCGGCCGTCGGCCCAGCCGGAGACGGCGTAGACGACGACGGGGGCGTCGGTGAGCACGGTGATCGTCCATGCGGCGCGCTGCCGGTCGCCGAAGCCGGCGGCCGGGGTGCCTGCGGCGGCGTAGGGGCGGGGCATCAGGTCGGGGCGGGTGCCGAGGCCCTCGGTGCGCAGGCGGGTGCTCAGTGCCCGCATGCCGGCCGGGTCGGCCTTGGTGAACAGCAGGCCGACCGTGGTGACGTAGCTCTGGGTGGCGTCGGTGTAGGTGGCGCGCAGCAGGCGGGCACAGCCGACGGGGGCGAGGGCCTGGCGCAGCAGCGGGTCGAAGGCGTCGGCGCAGCCGCCGTCCGGGGCGACGGCGACCCGGGTCCAGGTGCGGTCGGCGCCGCCGGGACCGGCGTCCGGGCCGGAAACGGTCGGCGGGAAGAGCTGGTCGACGGGCACGTTGTGCCACAGTCCGGCGGCCGCGGTGAACGTGCCGGCCTTCCCGGTGTCGTCGGAGTCGCCGGTCAGCCAGGCCCCGGTGACGGCCCCGCCGATGAGCCCGAGGCCGAGGACGAGACACACGGCGGCCGCGACGGAGTGGCGCCGCATCCGCGCCGGAGCGGTGGAGGGCCGGTCGTCGAAGAACTCGGGCCGGCCGAACGACACCCGCGGCCGTGCCGGTCCGCCCGTGCTCCAGGACAGCGCGGGGTCGGGCGAGGGGGTGGGGGCGGGAACGGCGGGATGCGGGCGGTGGCCGGGTGCGCCGCCGGGCATCGCCGCGTCCGGCGAGCCGCCGCCGGGGGCTCCGAACGGCGTCCCGGAGGCCTCCGGGACGCCGGACGGGCCGGGGACCCGTCCGGTACGGCCCGGGTCCGGCCGGGAGAAGGGGTCGGGTCCGGGGCGGTCCCCGCGGTACGCGGCCGACGCACCCGTGTCACCGAGACCGGCCCCGGGCGCGTGGGAAGGCTGCGGCAGCACGCCCTGCCCGGCGTGAACGGGCGGGCCGAGGTAGGACGAGGAAGCCGTAGCGGCGGCCGAACCGGAGGCGCCGGAAGCGGCCGAAGCGGAAGTAGCTGAACCAGCACGGGCCGACGATCCGGAATCCTTCGCGTCGTCGTCGGCGGCGGGGATGGGACGCAGTCGGGTGGTCGTCTCGGCCGGGGTCATCTCCGGCACGGACCCGCCCGCGCGCAGGCCGCCTATGCCCCGGCCTATCGTCGGCGGGGCGTCGGGGAAGCGGGCGGAGGCGGGGGGTGGCGGTGGATCGTCCGGGAAACGGGCCGACGCGGGCGGCGGAACGTCCCGGTCGGCGTCGGCCGACGGACCGGGCCGCAGCAGCGGAAAGCGCGGCGCGGACCCCGCGAGACCGGCGGAGCGACGCCCGGCGGGAGCGGAAGCGGAACCGGAGGCAGGACCCGAAGCGGAACCATGATCCGACGCGGAACCGGAGGCAGGATCCGAAGCGGGACCGGAGGCGGAACCCGTCGCCGGGTCCGGCCCGCCGGCCGTCGGGCGGTCCGGCTGGGACCGGGCGCCGTGGCGTGCCTCCGTGCTCATGCACCCCCCGTTTCCTCGGCCCCGGACCATCGCTTCGCCTGCGCTGCGCGTCACTCTACGGGTTGGACCTGGCAGGACGGGAACCAGTCCGGGGAGCCCGGGGCATCTGCCCGGAACGTCCCCCTACCCTGCGGTAATCCCGTCTGGCAGGCTGCCGTCATGACTGCGCGCGCCGCCGACCGGGCCCGTTACGACCGGGCCACCGCCCATCTCGACGCCCCCGTGGCGATCGTGGACCTGGACGCCTTCGACGCCAACGCGGACGATCTGGTCCGCCGTGCCGGGGGCAAGCCGATCCGGGTCGCCAGCAAGTCCCTGCGTTGCCGGGCGCTGCTGGAACGGGCCCTGGCCAAGGACGGCTTCCGCGGCGTCATGTCGTTCACGCTCACCGAGTCCCTGTGGCTCGCGCGCTCCGGCTTCGAGGACGTCCTGCTCGCCTACCCGTCGGCCGACCGCGCCCGGTTCGCGGAACTCGCCGCCGACCCCAAGCTGGCGGCCGCGGTGACCGTGCTGGTCGACGACGTGGCGCAGCTCGACCTGATCGACGCCGCGCGCGGCGACGGGCGCGAAGTCGTGCGCATCTGCCTGGAGTTGGACACGTCCCTGCGGCTGCTCGGCGGCCGGGTCCGGGTCGGCGCCCTGCGTTCCCCGCTGCACTCCCCCGCCCAGGTGGCCGAGCTGGCGCGCGCCGTGACCCGCCGGCCGGGCTTCAAGGTGGTCGGGCTGATGGCCTACGAGGGGCACATCGCCGGGGTCGGCGACGCGGTCGCGGGGCGGCCGCTGCGGTCGCGGGCGATCCGGCTGATGCAGGCCGCCGCCCGCCGTGAACTGGCCCAGCGGCGCGCCGCGGTGGTGCGCGCGGTGCGGGCCCTGGTGCCGGACCTGGAGTACGTCAACGGCGGCGGCACCGGGAGTGTGCAGCACACGGCCGCCGAGGACGCCGTCACGGAGATCGCGGCCGGGTCGGGGCTGTACGTGCCGCGGCTCTTCGACAACTACACGTCGTTCAGCGGCCGTCCGGCGGCCCTGTTCGCGCAGCCGGTGGTGCGCCGGCCGGGCGTGGGCGTGGTGACGGTGCTGGGCGGCGGCTACCCGGCCTCGGGCGCGGCCGGGCCTGACCGGCTGCCGGTGCCGTATCTGCCCGAGGGGCTGCGCTACGACCCGCAGGAGGGGCCCGGCGAGGTCCAGACGCCGCTGCTCGGCTCTCCGGCCGACGATCTGCTGATCGGCGACAAGGTGTGGTTCCGGCACGCCAAGGCCGGTGAGCTGTGCGAGCGGTTCGACGTGCTGCATCTCGTCGAGGGCGACCGGGTCACCGCGACCGTGCCGACGTACCGGGGCGAGGGACACACGTTCCTGTGACGGCTCGGCGGCTCACGGGGTGGGGCCGATGCTGCTGCCCACGCCGCCGCCGGTGGCCGCGTCGCCGAGCGGCCGGATGCCGTGGGTGATGCGGTCCATGTCGGCGAGCGGCGGCCCGTCCTGGCCGGCGTCGAAGACGTAGCGCACGACGACGGGTGCCTCGGTGCCCGTACTGGAGGGGAAGACGAGGGACTGGACGTATCCGCCGGGACCCTTGGCGGTGGTCACGTGCCAGCGCACGTAGTACCCGGCGCGGCCCGCCACTGCCGCCGGGCCCTGGGCCACGACCCGGTGGCCGGTCATCCCGCCGAAGGGGCGCCGGTTCAGGGTGTCCTGGTCGAAGGCCAGGCCGGCGGCCTCGCTGATGTCGGCCTTCGCCAGTGCCTCGGGTGAGGTCTGGTCGGTCGAGGTCGCCGTGTGGGTGGTGACCAGGCCGTGGCGGCACATCCCGGGGTCGCCGGGGCAGTCGTAGGTGCCGTCCGTGGTCATGACGACGGAGTCGTCGGCGACGAACTCGGGCCGCACCCAGCCGTCGGGCATTCTCAGCGTGATGCCGTTGAGCTGGTCGACGACGACGGACGGGTCACCGGTGGGCGACGCGGAGGACGGCTCGGGGGTGGGCGGCTCGTCCGTCGCCGTGGAGAGGGCCGGGGCGGGCTGCGGGGTCGTCCCGGCGGTCGGGTCGCCGCCGTCGCCCCTGCCCAGCAGGAGCGCGCCGGTGGCGATCGCCGCGACGAGCACGACCCCGGCGACGGTGAGGGCGACGGCCTTGGCGCGCCCCGGGGCGGCCGCCGGCTGCGGGACCGTGGCGGGTTGCGGCGGGAACGCCACCGGTGGCGTCGGGAACACCGGCGGCTGCGGTGCGGCCGGCTGGTGCACCGGCACGGTCGGCGGTGCCGGGGCCGGGCGGGTGCGCCGGTGCTCGGTCCAGGCCGTGCCGTCCCACCAGCGCTCCAGGTGCGCGGCCGACGGGTCCGGGTACCAGCCGGGCGGGGGCGTCATGCTCATCCCCGCACTGTAGGGCCCGGCCTGACGGTCAGTACACGGTGTCCCGCTGGTCGGGCACCACCGAGCCGTCCTCGCGCCGCACCGGGCCCCGCGTGCCGTCGGGCGCGGTGTACGCGTTCGTCGCGCACGGGTAGGGGGTGCTGCGGCGGGGCAGCGGCTCGAGGAACATCGGGTTGACCAGCCAGTGGCCGTCGGCGTCGTCGTAGGCCCTGCACATCAGTTCGGGCTTGTTGCGGTTGATCACGAGGTGCACGGCGGTCGCGTCGGCCACGAAGGTGACGTCGGTGTCGGCGTCGCCGCCGGCCAGCGCGGGGCGGTGCGGCCAGGGCTGGCGCTGCCAGGCGGCGGGGCCGCGGACGCCGTAGACGTCCTGGTTGATCCAGCAGCGTTTGCCGTCGATGTACGGGATCACCGCGCCGCGGGTCGCCGGGACGCCGCCGCAGCCCTCGGTCCACGGGGTGATGCGGCCGTGGCGGTCCAGGACCGAGCGGATGGCGATGGTGTGCGCGGCGTCGACGCCCACCCCGCGCGACCAGACCTCGGTGATCGGTTCGGAGCCCGCGGAGACGATGTAGACGTCGAAACCGGCCCGTCGCAGGGTCCGGATGAGGTCGCGCTGCTGGTCGTAGTAGCGGACGTAGGCGGGGAGGGTGTGGGTGCCGACCCTGCGGGTGGCGCCGACGGGGGCGGCGAGGGCCTCGCGGCGGGCGGCAGCGGCGTAGGAGGCGAGGTCGGCGGGGGTGCGGCCGGTGAACAGCTGCGGCACCCAGGCGTACTGCGGGACCGTGCGCCGGTGGTCGAAGGTCCCGGCGAAGGCGGGGGCGCCGCTCATGGTGGTGCCCCTCTCGCGCAGGGCGAGGATCTCGTCGGTGCAGCGGGCGTTGCGGGAGGTGGGCAGCGGGGCGCCGACCGGGCCGCTGCCGCAGGCGCGGGTCAGGGCGCGGTCGGCGGCGGCGGTGAGCCAGGCGCTGGTGTCCTTCCAGCGGGCCGGGCGCAGCAGCCGGTCGTGGCGCAGCGCCCAGGCGAGGGTCGCGTCGGTGACGTCGTTCTTGACGACGGTGTTGTCCCAGTCGAACACGGCGACCGGGCGGAGGCGGCCGGGCCGGCCGGCGCAGGTGCCGCGGGCGTCGATCGCCCGCTGGAGGTGGGCGCGGTTGTCGCCGTACCAGGCGGTGGCGAGGCGGGGGCAGGCGCCGCGGCCGACGGGCTGGGCGGCGGGCGCGGCCGCCAGGACGGCGGCCGCGGCCAGGGTCCACGCGAGGAGCTGTCGCATACGCCCGGACCGTACCGTTTCCTCCCTTACAGGGGGGTGACGTACGCGCCGGAGATTCCGCCGTCCACGAGGAAGTCGGTGGCGTTGACGAAGGAGGAGTCGTCGCTGGCGAGGAAGGCGACGGCGGCGGCGATCTCCTCGGCCTCGGCGAACCGGCCGACCGGGATGTGCACGAGGCGGCGCGCGGCCCGCTCGGGGTCCTTGGCGAACAGCTCCTGCAGCAGCGGGGTGTTGACCGGCCCGGGGCACAGGGCGTTGACGCGGATGCCCTCCCGGGCGAACTGCACGCCCAGCTCCCGGGACATCGCCAGCACGCCGCCCTTGGAGGCGGTGTAGGAGATCTGGCTCGTGGCCGCGCCCATCCGGGCCACGAAGGACGCGGTGTTGATGATGGACCCCTTGCCCTGGCGGCGCATGTAGGGCAGGGCGGCCTTGCAGCACAGGTAGACGGAGGTCAGGTTGACCTCCTGGACGCGCTTCCACGCCTCCAGGCCGGTCTGAAGGATGGAGTCGTCGTCGGGCGGCGAGATGCCCGCGTTGTTGAAGGCGACGTCGACGCTGCCGTAGGTGTCGTACGCGGCCCGGAACAGGGCCTCGACCTGCTCGGGGTCGGTGACGTCGACCTTCACGAACAGCCCGCCGGTCTCCTCGGCGGCCGCCTTGCCGCGGGCCTCGTCGACGTCGCCGCACACCACGTGCGCGCCCTCGGCGGCGAGGCGGCGGGCGGAGGCGAGGCCGATGCCACTGCCGGCTCCGGTGACGACGGCGGTCCGGCCGACGAGGCGGCGGCACACGTTCTCTTGGGTCACTGCGCGGGGCCCTCCGTGCTGATGAAGACGTTCTTGGTCTCGGTGAAGGCGGCCAGCGCGTCCGGGCCGAGCTCGCGCCCGACGCCGGACTGCTTGAACCCGCCGAAGGGGGTCCAGTAGCGGACGCTGGAGTGGGAGTTGACGGACAGGTTGCCCGCGCGTACGGCCTGGGAGACGCGCAGGGCGCGGCCGACGTCCCGGGTCCAGATCGAGCCGGACAGGCCGTAGTCGGTGGCGTTGGCGAGTGCGACGGCCTCGCGCTCGTCCCGGAAGGGCAGCACGACGGCGACGGGCCCGAAGACCTCCTCGACGGCCACGCGCGCGTGCGGGTCGACGCCGGTCAGGACGGTCGGCGGGAACCAGTAGCCGGGGCCTTCGGGGGCCTTGCCGCGGATGCCCTCGGCGTCGCCCGGGACGTAGGAGCGCACCCGGTCGAGCTGGGCGCGGGAGATGAGCGGGCCCATCTGCGTGGACTCGTCGGCGGGGTCGCCCACGACGACGGACTCGACGGCCGGGGCGAGCAGGGAGAGGAAGCGCTCGAAGACGGAGGCCTGGACGAGGATGCGGCTGCGGGCGCAGCAGTCCTGGCCGCTGTTGTCGAGGAAGGACATGGGGGCGGCGGTCGCGGCCTGTTCGAGGTCGGCGTCGGCGAAGACGATGTTGGGGCTCTTGCCGCCCAGCTCCAGGGTGATCCGCTTGAGCCGGTCGGCGCCCTTGGCCCACACCTGTCTGCCCACGGCCGTGGAGCCGGTGAACACGATCTTGGCGACGCCGGGATGCTCGACGAGCGCGGTGCCCGCGACCGGCCCGTGCCCCGGCAGCACCTGGAACAGCCCCTCGGGCAGCCCGGCGGCCAGGGCCAGTTCGGCCAGCCGCAGTGCGGTGAGCGGGGTCGTCTCGGCGGGCTTGAGGATCACGGCGTTGCCCGCGGCGAGCGCGGGCGCGGTGCCCCAGGCGGCGATGGGCATGGGGAAGTTCCACGGCGCGATGACGCCGACGACACCGAGCGGCTCCAGGAGGGTCACGTCCAGCCCGCCGGGCACCGGGATCTGCCGCCCCGTCAGCCGCTCCACTCCCCCGGCCGCGTAGTCGAGCAGGTCGCGCACATTGCCCGCCTCCCAGCGGGCGTTGCCGATGGTGTGCCCGGCCTCGCGGACCTCCAGCTGGGCCAGCTCCTCCAGGTGCTCGTCGACGACCCGGGCGAAGCGGCGCAGCAGCCGGGCGCGGTCCCCGGGCGGGAACGCGGCCCACTTCGACTGCGCCCGTACGGCGCGTACGACGGCGGCGTCCACGTCGGCGGCGGTCGCGGCCGGGACGGTGGCGACGACCTCCTCGGTGGCGGGGTTGAGGACCTCGAGGACGTACGGGTCGGACGGGTGGCTCACGAAGGGCCTCACATGCGTTCGAAGGAGCGGCGCAGCTCCCAGTCGGTGACGGCGGCGTCGAAGGCGTCCAGTTCGACGCGGGCCATGGTGCGGTAGTGCGCGACGACCTCGTCGCCGAAGGCGGCCTTGGCCAGGGGGCTGTTCTCCCACAGCTCGGCGGCCTCGCGGAGGGTGGCCGGGACGTGCTCGAAGTCGGCGGCGTAGGCGTTGCCGGGGCAGGGCTCGGGCAGCTCCAGCTTCTGCTCGATGCCGTACAGCCCGGCCGCGACCATGCCCGCCACCGCGAGGTGCGGATTGACGTCCCCGCCGGGCAGGCGGTTCTCGAAGCGCAGGGAGCGGCCGTGGCCGACGACGCGCAGGGCGCAGGTGCGGTTGTCGTGGCCCCAGGCGACGGCGGTCGGCGCGAAGGAGCCCGGCTGGAACCGCTTGTAGGAGTTGATGTTGGGCGCGTACAGCAGCGAGAACTCGCGCAGCGCGGCGAGCTGCCCGGCCAGGAAGTGCCGCATCACGTCGGACATGCCGCCCCCGTCGGCGGCCATGACGCTGCGGCCGTCGGCGTCGGCGAGGGAGAGGTGGATGTGGCAGGAGTTGCCCTCGCGCTCGTTGTACTTGGCCATGAAGGTGAGCGAGACGCCCTCCTGGGCGGCGATCTCCTTGGCGCCGGTCTTGTAGATCGCGTGCTGGTCGCAGGTGGTCAACGCCTCGGCGTAGCGGAAGGCGATCTCGTGCTGGCCGGGATTGCACTCGCCCTTGGCGGACTCGACGGTCAGCCCGGCGCCGGCCATCTCGTTGCGGATGCGGCGCAGCAGGGGCTCGATGCGCCCGGTGCCGAGGATCGAGTAGTCGACGTTGTACTGGTTGGCGGGCGTGAGAGCGCGGTAACCGGAGTCCCAGGCCTGCTCGTAGGTGTCGCGGAAGACGATGAACTCCAGCTCGGTGCCGGCCTGCGCGGTGTAGCCCAGCGCGGCGAGCCGCTCGAGCTGGCGGCGCAGGATCTGCCGGGGCGCGGCGGCGACGGGTGAGCCGTCCTCCCAGGCGAGGTCGGCGATCAGCAGGGCGGTGCCGGGGTGCCAGGGGACGCGCCGCAGGGTCCGCAGGTCGCCACGCATGGCGAAGTCGCCGTACCCCCGGTCCCAGGAGGACATGGCGTACCCGTCGACGGTGTTCATGTCGGCGTCGACGGCGAGGAGGTAGTTGCAGCCCTCCGTGCCGTGGTGCAGGACCTCGTCGAGGAAGAAACGGGCGGCGAACCGCTTGCCCTGGAGTCTGCCCTGCATGTCGGGGAAGGCCAGGACGACGGTGTCGATGTCACCGCTCGCGACGAGGGCGTGCAGTTCCTCGACGCTGAGCGGGGGTGTGCGGTCTGCCACGGGAGAGCCTCCTCGGGCTGCTGCGGCGTTCTCGTCCGGCACCGGAAGCCATAAGGTATTGCTGTTGACCTTTGCTTGGGAAGGGGACGCGGCGAGATGGCGCGGACGCAGGGGGAGAGTGGGCCGGCTCGGGCGGCGGACCGGCTCGCGCCGCTGCTGCGGCCGGTGCGGGCGGGCAACGGCTTCGAGGAGGCGCTGGAGCAGATCCTCCAGGTGGTCCGGCTCGGTCTGGTACCGGCCGGCGGGCGGCTGCCCGCGGAGCGGGAGCTGGCGGAGCGGCTGGGGATCAGCCGGGTGACGCTGCGCGAGGTGCTGAAGGTCCTCCAGGACCAGGGGCTGGTGGAGGCGCGGCGCGGCCGCTACGGCGGAACGTTCGTACTGCCACGCCCCCAGGCGGCCGACGCCGGCGGCGAGGACGAGCTGCGCCGCCGGATCGCCGAGGTCGACATCGAGGACGTGCTGCGGTTCCGGGAGGTGCTGGAGGTGGGGGCGGCGGGCCTGTGCGCGCAGCACGGTCTGACGACCGACCGGGCGGACCGGCTGCGCGAGGCGCTGGCGGCCACGCAGGACGCGCCGCTGGCGGACTACCGCCGCCGCGACACCCTGCTCCACCTCACCCTGGCCGAACTGAGCGGCTCGGCCACGCTCACGGCCCAGTACGCGGCGGTGCGGGCCACGGTGAACGACCTGCTGGACTGCATCCCGCTGCTGGTGCGCAACCTGGAGCACTCCCAGCGCCAGCACACGGCACTGGTCGAAGCGGTCCTGGACGGCGACGCGGACGGCGCCCGCGAGATGATGCGCGAGCACTGCGCGGGCACGGCGGCACTGCTGCGGGGCTTCCTGGCGTGAGGGCGCCTCCGGTCGGCGGAGAGCGGCGGGGGCGGCGGGGCAAAGGTGCGGTCGAGCGCCATTGCGGGGGTGCGAGGGCCGTCATCCTCGTGCCGCCGAGGCGCCCGGACGGACCGGGTCAAGGCGCTCCCTCACGCCCCCGAGCCCCCCGGCCGGGACGGCGACCGGGTCAAGGACAGCAGCTCGCGTGCCGGGCCCGCCGGCCGGTGCCCCGCGGGCCACACCGCCCGCAGGGCCCGCGCCAGCGCCACGCCCTCCACCGGCACCCGCACCAGCCGCCGGGACGCCAGCTCCTCCCCCACCACCAGTTCGCTCAGCACCGCGGGCCCCGCTCCGCTCACCGCCGCCGCCTTCACCGCGGTCGTCGACGACAGCTCGATCAACGGCACCGCGGGCGAACCCAGCGCCGCGTCCAGCACCTGCCGCGTCCCCGACCCCGTCTCCCGCAGGATCAGCGGCGTCGCCGCCAGCTCCTGGGCCGAGACGGCCCCCCGCCGGCGCCGCGCCCAGGGGTGTCCGGGAGCGGTGACCACGATCAGCCGGTCGCGGGCGATGACCGCGGAGTCCAGTCCGCCGGGCAGCGTCAGCCCCTCCACGAACCCGAGGTCGGCCTCTCCGGCCAGCAGCCGCTCGGCGACCACCGCGGAGTTCCCGGCGAGCAGCGACACCGCGGTGTCGGGCCGCCGCGTGCGCAGCGCGATCAGCCACCCGGGCAGCAGGTACTCGGCGATGGTCATGCTCGCGGCGACCCGCAGCCGCGAGTCCCGCCGGTCCCGCAGCGCCTGCGCGCCCACGTCGAAGGCTTCGGCCGCCTCGACGACCCGCCGCGCCCAGTCCGTCACGAGCGCCCCGGCGTCCGTCAGCCGCGACCCGCGCGGCGAGCGGTCCACCAGGCCGACGCCCAGCTGCCGTTCCATGGAGCGGATACGGCTGCTCGCGGCGGGCTGGGTGATGCCCAGCTCCCGCGCCGCGGCGCCGAGGCTGCCCAGCCGTGCCACGGCCAGCAGCAGCTCCAGCGCGCCGAGATCCGGCACCCGGTGGGCCAGCGACCCGCCCGGCGACGGGGCCCCGCTCTCGGTCCCGCTCACGTCTGCCATAAACCCAGCTTATGTGCTCATAGAGCCGTGATCCCTGGTGGGTGCCGCCCGCTCACGGCACGGTGGGGACATGATCACCGCAGTCCGGCACCTGGGGCCCAACTGGTACGCCACCGTGATGGGCACCGCCATCCTCGCCACGGCCGGCATCTCCCTGCCCGTCCCTCTGCCCGGCCTGCGCCCGGCCTGCGCGGCGCTGTGGGCCCTCGCCCTGGCGATGCTGCTGCTCCTGCTCACCGCCCGCGCCCTGCACTGGCGCCACCACCGCGACCAGGCCCGCGCCCACCTGCTGGACGCGGCCATGGCCCCCTTCTACGGCTGCCTCGCGATGGCCCTGCTCTCCGTCGGCGCCGGGGCGCTGACCGCGGGGCGCAACTGGATCGGGACGACGGCCGCCGTCGCCCTGGACACCGTGCTGTTCACCACCGGTACGGCCATCGCTCTCGTGGCCGCGGTCGCCGTGCCGTACCTCATGGCCGTACGCCATCGGGTGCCGGTGCAGGAGGCCACGCCCGTGTGGCTGCTGCCGCTGGTGGCGCCGATGGTGGCGGCCGCCGCCGGCCCGCTGCTGGTTCCGCACCTGCCGCCCGGACAGCCGCGTGAGACGCTGCTCCTCGCCTGTGTCGCCCTGTTCGGCCTCAGTGCGCTGGCGGTCCTGCTGATGCTGCCGCTGCTGTTCGCCCGCACGATCGGCGGGCCGCTGCCGCTCGCGCTCACCCCGACGCTGTTCCTGGTGCTGGGGCCGCTCGGCCAGTCCACGACCGCGGTGGGCAAGTTCGCCGACGCCGCCCCGCAGGCGATGCCGGAGTCGGCCGGCACGGGCTTCGGGATGTTCGCCGTCCTGTACGGCGTGCCGGTGACGGGGTTCGCGCTGCTGTGGCTCTGCCTGGCCGGTGCCCATGTGGTGCGCGCCCGGCGCCGCGGCATGGGGTTCACGATGACCTGGTGGGCGTTCACCTTCCCGGTCGGCACCTGTGTCACCGGCGCCGAGGCGCTGGCCCGGCACACCGGTCTCGCCGCGTTCGACGCCCTGGCGCTCGGCCTGTACGCCCTGCTGGTCGCCGGCTGGCTCGCCGCCGCCGTGGGCACGGCTCGCGGGCTGCTCAGCGGTGAGCTGCTGCGAGGGCCGCGCCCAGTACCCGTGGCGCCTCGGCCAGTGACGGCCCGTACCACGTCAGGTGCCGTCCGCTGACCAGCGCGCAGGCGAGCCCGTCGAAGGCCTCGGGCCCGTCCTCGGCGGTGAAGCGGTAGGGCTCGTCCGGCAGCACGACGACATCCGGAGCGGCCGCCCGCAGTTGCTGAAGCGGCACGCGCGGGTAGCGCTCCGCGTGCCCGGCGTACAGCTGGTCGACGCCCAGCCGGGCCAGCACGTCGCCGGCGAAGGTGTCGCGGCCCAGCACCATCCACGGCCGGCGCCAGATCGGTACGACGGCGCTCCGGCGCGCGGCCGGTTCCGGGAGCGTCCGCCATGCCGCCTCGGCCTCGTCCAGCCAGCGCGGCCGCTGCCGCACCCCGCAGGCCGTGACGACCCGGTCCAGTTCCCGGAAGGCCTGCGGCACGTCGCGCACCTCGGTGACCAGCGCCTCGAGGCCGGCGGCGCGCAGCGCGTCCAGGTCGGCGGCGCGGTTCTCCTCCTCGTTGGCGACGACCAGGTCGGGCGCGAGGTCGAGGATGCGCTCGATCCCGGGGTTCTTGGTGCCGCCGACGCGGACCACGTCCAGGCCCGCGGGGTGGGTGCACCAGTCGGTGGCGCCGACCAGGACGCCGGGCGCGGAGGCGGCGACGGCCTCGGTCAGCGAGGGCACCAGCGAGACCACCCTCACCGGCGCGGCCGGTCCCGTACGGCCTCGATGTGCTCGGCGACGGCGACGACGATCAGCCGGGTGTCGGGCACGGTCGCCCGCCAGCGGTGACGCACCCCGCCGGTCAGATAGAGGGTGTCGCCGCGGCCGAGCCGGTAGGCGCGGCCCTCGGCCTCGATCTCGACGGCGCCGTCGGCGACGTACATCAACTGGTCGTTGCGGTACTGGAACTCGCGGCCGGCGTCGTGGTCGCCGAGGAACTCCGAGGCGTGCATCTGGTGGTGCCCGCGCACCAGGGACCGCACGTGCGGCACCGGCCCGGGTTCGAGGTCCTCCGCGCGTACCAGGTCGACGCTGGAGGCCGGGTCCGCGGCGGCGAGCAGCTCGACCGCGGTGGTGCGCAGGGCGTCGGCCAGCTTCTCCAGGGAGCTGCGGCTGGGCCGCGCCCGGTCGTTCTCGACCTGGCTGAGGAAGGGCACCGACAGGCCGCTGCGCTCGGCCACGACGGCGAGCGTGAGATCCAGGGCCCGGCGGCGCCGCCGCACGGCCGCGCCGACCCGGAGGGGCTGCTCTTTGTGGTCGCCCATCGCTCCGGCTCCCTCCTTCGCTCGTCGTCCCGATCGTCGCGCCGCTCGGTGGGTCCCGGTCGGCGGGTGCGCGTCTTCGCTTGAGTTCTCTGCACCCTACGCATGTTCGGCAAACCGTTTCATGCGGCCGTCCCGACGAGGACCCACGGGGTGGGCTCCGACCTGATGGTTCGCGCCAGTGGATCACCTGCCCGGGCGGTCGGCGGATGGGGCGTTCGGCGTACCGCGATCCCCGTGTCATGTTCAATGTGGTGGCCGTCCCGGGTGTTCCCGCGTTCGGGAACCGGGTTCTGGCGGTGACATAGCGGTGCGTGGTTGGCCGGATCCTTGTGGTGGCCGCGCCGGGTCGCCGGAGACGACCCGAGGGGTGGGCCGGCCCACGCGGTCAGGTGGCGTGGGTGGCCCACCCCTCGGGGGTGTGCGGGGACGGGGCGGTTACCGCGGGGTCATGCGGCCCGCCATGTCCGGGTGCTGCCCGAGCCAGGCGGCGACGGCGTCGTCCTCGTGGCCCTGGCCGCGCTTGGTGATCTCGGCCTCCAGGCCGCCGAGCTCCGCCTCGCTCATCCGGAAGTTCTTGATCCAGCGGGTGAGCTGCGGGTACTGCTCAGGGAACTTCTCGTTGGCGATCGTCCGGATGGTGTTGCCCTCACCGAAGAGCTTCTTGTCGTCCTTCAGCTTGGTCAGGCCGTACTGGCTGTACGCCCAGTGCGGCGACCACAGGACGACGGCGATCGGCTCCTTCTTGGCGTACGCGCGCTTGAGTTCGGCGAGCATCGCCGGGGTGGAGCCGTCGACGACCTTGTACTCCTTGTCCAGGCCGTAGCCCGGCAGGACCTTGGTCTTGAGCAGGTTCATCTCGCCGGTGCCCGGCTCGATGCCGATGATCTTCCCGCCGAACGTCCCGGCCTTGCCCTTGAGGTCCTGAAGCGACCTCACGCCCTTGACGTAGGACGGCACGGCGATCTCCAGTGACGTGGGCCGGTACCAGGTGCCGAGGTCCTTCAGCCGGTCCTTGCTCTTCTCCCAGTAGTTCCCTTGCGCGTACGGCAGCCAGGCGTCGAAGTTGAGGTCGAGGTCCCCGCCGGCCAGGCCGGTGTAGACCGGGCCGACGTCCATCTGCTTCAGGTTCAGCTTGTAGCCGCGCCGCTCCAGGACGTTCTTCCACAGGTGGGTGACGGCGATGTCCTCGTCCCAGGGGAACCAGGCCACGTCCACCGGCCGCTTGGCCTCGGCGGCCCGGGTGTCCTGGACCGGGGCGAACTTGTCCACGAGACCCGGGTTCTTCTTCAGCCAGGCGCGCACCGCGTCCTGCTGCTTGCCCTTGCCGGCCTTGGTGATGTCGGCCTCGAGGCCGGTCAGCTGCTTCTCGTCCAGCTTGAAGCCCTTCAGCCACTTCGCCACGACGGGGTTGTCGCCCGCGAAGCCCTTGCGGGCCAGCGTGTGCAGGCCGTCGCCCTTGCCCCAGGCGCCCTTGGGGTCCTTCAGCTTCTTCAGCCGGTAGTCGTTGTACGCCCAGTGCGGGGACCAGAGCGGGACGACGATCGGTTCCTTCTTGCTGTAGGCCCGCTTCAGCTCGGCCAGCATGGCCGGGGTGGAGCTGTCGACGACCTTGTACTCCTTGTCCAGGCCGTACTCCTTGAGGACCTTGCTCTTGAGCAGGGCCATCTCGCCGGCGCTGGACTCGATGCCGGTGATCTTCCCGCCGAACTCGCCCGCCTTGCCCTTGAGGTCCGCGAGCGTGTCGACGTCCTTCAGGTACGCCGGGACGGTCAGCTCCAGCGACGTCGGGCCGTACCAGCTGCCCAGGTCGTCGATCCGCGAGCCGTACTTCTTCCAGTACTGCGCGTGGGTGGTCGGCAGCCAGGCGTCGGTCTGGAAGTCGACGGTGCCGGCGGCGAGGGACGTGTAGAGCGGTCCGGCGTCGAGCTGCTTGGCCTCGACCTGGTAGCCGCGCTGTTCGAGGACCTCCTTCCACAGGTAGGTGGAGGCGATGCCCTCGTCCCAGGGGATGTAGCCGATGGTGACCTTCTTGCCCTGGCCGACGTCCTTGCCGTCGGCGACGGCCGTGGCGGCGCCCTTGCCGCCGAAGACGCCCATGCCGCCGGCGACCAGGCCGAGGATCACGACGCCGATGACGGCGATCTGCGGCCGGGGCCGGTACGACCAGATCTCCAGGCCCTTCGCGGCACGCGCGCGTGCGGCGGCGCGGCGGCCCAGCGGGGAGACCTGGGTGCCGAGCGCGCCCGTCATGCGGTCGAGGTAGATCGCGAGGATGACGATCGCCACGCCCGCCTCGGAGCCGAGGCCCACGTTGAGCTGGCCGATGGCCTCGTTGACGTCGCCGCCGAGGCCGCCGGTGCCGACCATGCCGGCGATCGCGGCCATCGACAGGCCGAGCATGATGACCTGGTTGACGCCGGCCATGACGGTGGGCAGCGCCAGCGGCAGCTGGACCCGCAGCAGCGTGGAGCGGGGCGTGGTGCCGAACGCCTCGGCGGCTTCCACCAGCTCCTTGTCGACCTGGCGGATGCCCAGCTCGGTCATGCGCACCCCGGGGGCGAGCGCGAAGATCAGGGTGGCGACGATGCCGGCGGAGGCGCCGGTGCCGAAGAACAGGATCGCCGGGATGAGGTAGATCATCGCGGGCAGCGTCTGCATGAAGTCCAGCACCGGCCGCACCAGGCTGCTGACCCGGTCCGACCGGGCGGCCCAGATGCCCACCGGCACCGAGATCACCAGCGCGATCAGCGTGGCGACGAGCACGAGCGACAGCGTCACCATCGCGTCGTCCCACAGCTCGAGCGAGTCGATGAAGGCGAAGCCCACGAAGGTGAGCACACCGGCGAGGGTGCCGCGCAGCCAGAAGGCGAGCACGGCGAAGATGCCGGCGAGCAGCAGGGGCTGGGGCGCCTGGAGGACGGCGTCGATGCCGTCGTAGGTGCCGGTGAAGACGGTCTTGAGGAAGTCGAAGAGCCAGGAGACGTGGTTCAGGAGCCAGTCGACCGCGCTGTTGACCCAGTCGCCGAGGGGAATCCTAGGCACGGGCCATCACCTTCTCCCCGCCCTTGTCCCGCCGGTTGTCGCAGGCGGCGGGTTCCCCCTCCTCGTCGCCGAGGAAGCCGACCAGGCGCTGCCGCGGTACGACGCCGACGAGCGCCCGGTCGGCGTCCAGCACGGCGACCGGGTGCGGCACGCGTGCGGACAGCGCGCACAGCTCGGTGAACGGCGTGTCGGGCGTCGCGGTCGGGCAGCCGCAGTCGGCCTCGTCGCCGCGCAGGCCGTCGGTGTCCATGACGGCGCCGGCGGTGACCACGCGGGAGCGGTCGACATCCTGGATGAAGGAGGCGACGTAGTCGTTCGCGGGGCGCAGCAGGATGTCCTCGGCGGTGCCGTTCTGGACGATGCGGCCGTCGCGCATGACGGCGATGCGGTCGCCCAGGCGCATGGCCTCGTTGAGGTCGTGGGTGATGAAGACGATGGTCTTCTTCAGGGTGCGCTGCAGTTCGAGGAGCTGGTCCTGCATGTCGCGGCGGATCAGCGGGTCCAGGGCGCTGAAGGACTCGTCCATCAGCAGCAGGTCGGCGTCGGTGGCGAGCGCGCGGGCGAGGCCGACGCGCTGCTGCATGCCGCCGGACAGCTCGTCGGGCCAGGAGTCCTCCCAGCCGGCCAGACCGCACAGGGCGAGTGCCTCGGCGGCGCGCTCCTCGCGCTCGGCGCGGGGCACTCCCTGGACGGCGAGACCGTAGGCGGCGTTCTCGCGCACGCTGCGGTGCGGGAAGAGCGCGAAGTGCTGGAAGACCATGCTGATCTTCCTGGCGCGGACCGCGCGCAGCTCCTTGCCGCCGAGCGAGGTCAGGTCCTGGCCGTCGAAGAGGACGCGGCCGGCCGTGGGCTCGAGCAGGCCGTTGAGCATGCGCAGGAGCGTCGACTTGCCGGAGCCGGACAGGCCCATCACGACGAAGATCTGGCCGGGGTCCACGGTGAAGGATGCGTCGATGACGGCGGCCGTGGTGCCGTCCGCGCGCAGCTCCTCGCGGTCGGCTCCCGCACGGAGCCGTTCCACCGCCTGATCTTGTCGTCTGCCGAACACCTTGTAGAGATGCTCGGCCTGAAGCCTGGCTGACACGCGGACCTTCTCTTCTCGACAGCAGGGAAAGGAGCGAGGGGCTCGCATGCATCACACAAAAGTTGAACACGCAACCGACATCGCTCCGAAGTCGCGCCTCCCCGCTTTGCCCGAACGCAAACGCACAAGTGGGCCACGTCACAAAGGGCGCAACGCGTTGCACCTTGCGCGCCGGGCGGCCGCTGTCAGTGCCGTACGGCATGATGCGAGCGTGACCGGACGACTCATGCTCCTCGACACCGCCTCGCTGTACTTCCGCGCCTACTTCGGCGTCCCCGACTCCGTGAAGGCCCCGGACGGCACGCCGGTGAACGCCGTGCGCGGACTGCTCGACTTCATCGACCGCCTGGTCAAGGACCACCGGCCGGCGCACCTGGTGGCCTGTATGGACGCCGACTGGCGGCCACAGTGGCGGGTCGATCTGATCCCCTCCTACAAGGCGCACCGGGTCGCCGAGGAGCACGCGAGCGGGCCCGACGAAGAAGAGGTGCCCGACACCCTGTCGCCGCAGGTGCCGGTCATCGAGGCGGTCCTCGACGCGCTCGGCATCGCCCGCGTGGGCGTCGAGGGGTACGAGGCGGACGACGTCATCGGCACCTTCACCGCCCGCGCGAAGGGACCGGTCGACATCGTCACCGGCGACCGCGACCTGTACCAGCTGGTCGACGACGCCCGGGACGTGCGCGTGCTGTACCCGCTCAAGGGCGTCGGCACCCTCCAGCTGACCGACGAGTCCCTGCTGCGCGAGAAGTATGGCGTCGACGGCAGGGGGTACGCGGATCTGGCGCTGCTGCGCGGCGACCCGAGCGACGGACTGCCGGGCGTGGCCGGCGTCGGCGAGAAGACGGCGGCGAAGCTGCTGGCCGAGTTCGGCGACCTGGCCGGGATTCTGGCGGCCGTGGACGACCCGCGCGCCAAGCTCACCCCGGCCCAGCGCAAGCGGCTCACGGAGGCGAAGCCGTATCTCGCGGTGGCGCCGAAGGTGGTCCGGGTGGCCGGCGACGTCCCGCTGCCGGACGTCGACACGGCGCTGCCGCACGCCCCGCGCGACGCGGCGGCACTGGAGGAGCTGGCAGGGCGCTGGGGGCTGGGCGGGTCCCTGCAGCGGCTGCTGACCACGTTGGCGGTGTGACAGCTGTCCACCCCGGCGAGGTGTTAGCTTAGGTAAGCCTAAGCATGGGGAACAGGGAGGCCGTCATGGCAGAACGTCCGGGACGCAAGCCGCGCAGGGTGCACTCCGCGCGCGTCGTCCGCACCGAACGGCTCACCCCGCACATGCAGCGCGTGGTGCTCGGCGGCGCGGGCCTGGCCGCCTTCGAGGCGGACACCTGCACCGACCACTACGTCAAGCTGCTCTTCCCGGCGGACGGCGTGACCTACCCCGAGCCCTTCGACCTGGAGCGCGTGCGCGAGGAGTTCCCGCGCGAGCAGTGGCCGGTGACCCGGACCTACACCGTGCGCTCCTGGGACCCCGAACACCGCGAGCTGACCCTGGACTTCGTGATCCACGGCGACGACGGACTGGCCGGCCCGTGGGCGACGCGGGTGCGGCCCGGTGAGACCGTCCGCTTCATGGGCCCCGGCGGCGCCTACGCCCCCGACCCGGCCGCCGACTGGCATCTGCTCGCCGGTGACGAGAGCGCGCTGCCCGCCATCGCGGCCGCCCTGGAGGCGCTGCCCGACGGCGCCGTGGCGCACGCGTTCATCGAGGTCGCCGGAGTCGAGGAGGAGCAGAAGATCGACTCCGACGTGGACGTCGTCTGGCTGCACCGCGGTGATCGGCCGGTCGGCGAGCGGCTCGTCGAGGCCGTGCGCGCGCTGGACTTCCCCGAGGGCCGTGTGCACGCCTTCGTGCACGGCGAGGCGGCCTGCGTGAAGGAGCTGCGCCGGCTGCTGCGCGTGGACCTCGGCATCCCGCGCGAGGACCTGTCGATCTCCGGCTACTGGCGCCTCGGCCACAACGAGGACGGCTGGCAGGCCTCCAAGCGGGAGTGGAACGCCCGGGTGGAGGCCGAGCAGGAGGGCGCACCCGCCGCCTGAACGGCGCGCCGCCCGGACGACGGCCGCCGAGTCCGGTCAGTCGCCGCGCACCCGCGCGTGCAGGTGCATGTCGTGCCAGCCGTCGGGGTGGAGCAGGGCCCGTCGCTTGGTCCCCTCCAGCGCGAAGGCGGCCCTCCCCGCGACCCGGCAGGACGCCTCGTTGCCGACCGCGTGCAGCAGCTCCAGGCGTTCGAACCCGATCTCGTCCAGCGCCCAGCGGGCCAGCGCGGCCGCGGCCCGGGCGGCAACGCCTTGGCCGCGGGCCGCCGGGTGCGTCCAGTAGGCGACCTCGGCGGCCCCGTCGAGCAGCTCGATCCGGCGCAGCCCGGCCCGGCCGAGCAGCCAGTCACCGGCCGCGTCGGCGACGGCCCACTGCGCCGTGCACTCCCCCGCCCAGGCCCGCTGCCACTCGGCGATCCAGCCGCGCACCTCCTCCTCGGAGTCGGCGGAACGGATGTGCCACTGGTGGATCGCCGGATCCTGGAAGGCCTCGTACACGGCGGCGGCGTCCGCGGTGCGCCACGGGCGCAGCACCAGGCCGTCGCCGGTGGGGATCGTGGGCTGCGGGATGCGGGAGAAGGTGCCGGCGGGCAGCACCGGCTGTGTCAGGTCAGGCATGATCGCCATCCTGCCCACGTCCGCTCCCCGCGCCCAGCGGTTTTCACCGGCCCGCGCCGGCCTCGTACCCTGGCCTGCGATGAGACGCCGTACCCCGCCCCCGCCCTCGCCGCTCCCTCAGCTCGACGGAGTGGACCCGGTGCGCGTGCGGCTGCCCGCGACCGGGTCGTGGGCCACCGTCCGGGAGTACCTGGTGGAGCGGCTCAGCGGGGCCGGGGCCGGGAGGGTCGAGGCGCTGTTCGACGCCGGGCTGGTCGTCGGCGCCGACGGGCGGCCGGTGGCGCCGGACGCGCCGTACGCACCCGGGATGTTCGTCTGGTTCCACCGGGAACTCGCCCCGGAGGTGCCGGTGCCGTTCGCGATCGACGTCGTGTACCGCGACGAGCACATCGTCGTCGCCGACAAGCCGCACTTCCTGGCCACCACCCCGCGCGGCAGCCACATCAGCGAGACCGCCCTGGCCCGGCTGCGCCGGGACCTGGGCATTCAGACGCTGACCGCCGCGCACCGGCTGGACCGGCTCACGGCCGGGCTGGTGCTGTTCACCGTGCGGCCCGCGGAGCGCGGCGCCTACCAGACGCTCTTCCGCGACCGGCGAGTGCGCAAGGTGTACGAGGCGATCGCCCCCTGCGAGCCCGCGCCGGAGCTGCCGGTGACCGTGCGCAGCCGGATCGTGAAGGAGCGCGGGGTGCTCACGGCGCGAGAGGTGCCCGGTGAGCCGAACGCGGTCAGCCGGATCGAGCTGGCCGGGCAGCGTGGCGGCCTCGGCCGGTACCGGCTGGTGCCCGCCACCGGTCAGACACACCAGCTGCGGGTGCACATGAACGCGCTCGGCGTGCCGATCCTCGGCGATCCGCTCTACCCGCGCATCGCCGCCCCCGTGCCGGCCGGTGACTTCCGGCGCCCGCTGCAACTGCTGGCGCGGGAGCTGGAGTTCACCGATCCGGTCACAGGGGCGGAGCACCGCTTCCGCAGCGGCCGCACCCTCGCGGCCTGGACGTCGTACGACGCGTGGGCGGCCGTATGAGCCTCTGCGGCCCGGAGTCAGTTCCCCCGCCACCAGCGCAGGAGACGCTGCCACACCCCGGGCCGCCGGGCCGGATCCGCCTGCGGCACCGGATGCTGCCCGTACGGCGGCTCGGCGGGAGCCTGCTGGGGCGGCGCGAAGGGCGGGGCCGTGGCTGATGCGGGCACGGAGGGGGTGGGCGCGTGCTGCGGCAGGGGCGGGGGCGCGGTCACCGACCACACCGGGGGACGCTGCTGCTGCGGCAGCCCGTACGGGCTCGGTGCGGCCCGCACGTCCTGCGGCGCCTTGGGGTCGAACCGCACCGGCAGGTCGACCAGGTGCCGGGAGGCGATCGACTCCGTCCAGCTCAGCCCGTCCTCGTCGCAGTCGAGCTGCACATCGGGCAGCCGCATGAGCAGCGCGTCCACACCGGCGTCGGCGATGGCACGGCCGATGTCCTGACCCGGGCACTCGTGCGGTCCGCCGCCGAAGGCGAGGTGGGAGCGGTTGCCCTGCATGTTGGCGCTCAGGTCGGGCCGCACCCGCGGGTCGATGTTGCCCGCCGCGGGCGCGAAGAGCAGCCCGTCGCCCCTGCGGATGCGCTGGCCGCCCAGCTCGGTGTCCTGCTTGGCGTAGTAGGCGAAGACGGTGCTGAACGGCGGTTCGTCCCACAGGGACTGCTCCACCGCCTCCGGCACGGTCATCTGGCCGCCGTTGAGCTTGGCGTAGAAGCGGTCGTCGGTGATGACCATGAGCAGCACATTGGCGAGCAGGTTGGCGGTGGCCTCGTAGGCCGCCATGAGGACCAGCCACAGGTGCTTGGTGACCTCGTCGTCCGTCAGCCCGGCGGGGTGGCGGATGAGATGGCTGGCGAAGTCGTGCTGCGGTTCGGCGCGGCGGCGCGCGGTGAGGCGCTGCAGTACCTCCATGACGTAGGCGTGGCTGGCGATGGCGGTCTCGCTGCCGCGGAGCATGTCGCGGGCGGCCTGCACGATCCGGTCGTTGTACTCCTCGGCCATGCCGAAGATCTCGCACATCACCGCCATCGGCAGGTGCTCGGCGAACTGGCCGACGAGATCGGCCTCCCCCCTCTCGCAGAACCTGTTGACGAGGATCTGCGTGTAGCGGGTGATGTGGCGGCGCAGGCTGCGGTGGTCGATGGTCGTCATGGCGCCGGTGACCGCGCCGCGCAGCCGCAGGTGCTCGTCGCCCTCGGCGTAGGAGCAGATGGGCTCCCAGGCGATGTGCGGCATCAGCGGGTGGTCGGGCTTGACCATGCCCTCGTCCAGCGGCGTCCAGATACGGCTGTCGCGGCAGAACTGGCCCGGGGATCGCACCAGTTGGAGGTTCTCGGCGTGGCCGAGGACCACCCACATCGGGACGTCCTCGTGCAGCAGGACGGGCGCCACCGGCCCGTACTCCTCACGCAGGTGCTCATACAGCTCGCCCAGGTCCTCGGCTCCGGGGCCGTAGAGCCGGTGCAGCCCGCCGGGTCCCTTGGCGTGGGCGGGGCAGCCGGGCGGCGGACTCTGGGCGGGATCGTCCGCTGTGGTCGTGGACAGTGATTCAGGCGTCACGGGGTCGCTCCGGGAAAGGGGGTTCGCTCCGGGGAAAGGGAAGAAACAGCGCGAAGGGGTACGTACGTCAGGTGAGCCGGCCGGCCGCGGACAGGCCGGTCAGGAACCGCATCAGGGTCAGCAGGACGTCACGGCTGGAGGCGCGCCGGCGGGCGTCGCACTCCAGGATCGGGACCCCCGGGACCAGGTCGAGCGCCTGCCGCAGGTCCTCGACGGGGTAGCGGGGCGCGTCGGGGAAGGTGTTGACGGCGACCACGAACGGCACGCCGCGCTCCTCCAGCCGGCCCATGACCTCGTAACTGACCTCGAGGCGGCGGGTGTCGAGCAGGACGACCGCACCCAGGGCGCCCTGGAACAGCCGGTCCCACAGGAACCAGAAGCGTTCCTGGCCGGGCGTGCCGAAGAGGTACAGCACGACCTGGTCGGAGACGCGGATACGGCCGAAGTCCATCGCCACGGTGGTGGCGGTCTTGGTCTCGGAGCCGAAGTTGTCGTCGACCCCGACGCCGGCCTGGGTCATGGTCTCCTCGGTGGTCAGCGGTTTGATCTCGCTGACCGAGCCGACCATGGTGGTCTTGCCGACACCGAAGCCGCCCACGATCACGATTTTCGCCGCCGCCTGGGTGGACTGCGGCAGATGGTCGTCCGCGCGTGGGCCGGGGAGGGCGTCAGAGCCTTTCAAGTCCATGCATCACCGCTTCGAGAAGGGATCGGTCGGGCAGCTGCTGGCGGACGATCGGGGCGCGGGCGTGCACCAGTTCGCCGGCCAGCATCTCCGTGAGCAGCGCGGTCATCGCGCTGAACGGCAACTGCAGATAGGCCGAGAGTTCGGCCACGGACAGGGGGGCCGCACACAGCCGGAGTACCGCCGACTGCTCGGGGGTGGCGGACGACGGCGTGTCGGCGTGCGCCACGATCAACGTGACCAGGTCGAGCTTGGCCCGGTCGCCTTCGGCTCCCGTGATGATGTACAGCCGTTCGGGTGCCTTCCCGTCGCCCTCCTGCTGCGCCGGCCGGGGCGGCGGCACGGGCGCGGTCGGCTCCTTGCGCTGTCGCCTCTGGCGTTGCGGTGGCGTCATACGGTCTGTCCACCCCGCCGGGGCGGGCTGGTCAGGTGATCCCCGATGCGGAGCACCAGGTCGCGCATGTAGTGACTCATCGCGCCGGGCTCGCAGCGGATGTCGGAGAGCACCGCCAGATAGGCGTTGGCACCGGCGGCCATCAGATAGAAGTAGCCGCGGTCGAGTTCGACGACGACCAGCTTCATCTCGCCGCTGCTGGCGGGCAGTTCCTGGGCGACGGCACCGGCCAGGCTCTGCAGGCCCGCGCAGGCGGCGGCGACACGGTCGGCGGCGTCGGGGTCGCCGCTGTAGCGGGCGATGCGCAGGCCGTCTGCGGACAGCACCACGATCATCTCGATGCCCGGAACGCTGTCGTAGAGCTCCTTGAGCATCCAGTCGAAGTTCTGTCGCTGCTGGATCACGTCAGATCCCCTTCGTCGTCGCCCTCGGGGCGGGCCTTGTCGTTGAGCAGGTAGCTGAACGCGCTGGGGTTGCGCGTGAACTCGGTCGGGTGGGTGCCGGGCGGCAGGTCCTTCTTCAGCCCGTCCCAGAACGCCTCGACCCACAGGCCGGGGGCCGGCTCGTCCTTCTTCGGCTCGGGTTCGGTGCGGGACTGCGCCCAGACGGTGGCCTCGCGCTCGCGCGCTTCCCGCTCCTCGCGCTCGAGGCGGTCCTGTTCGGCGTACGGCTGGGCACGCAGTTCGGTGATCGGGACGACGGCCTTGCTGCGCCGCTGCGGCAGCCCCTTCTCGGTCCACTCGGTGATCACGGGGACGTCGTCTTCCAGGGACAGGTTCTCCGGGATGCGCGGGTTGGTCGGGCGGCGCTTCTTGGGCGGGCGCTTGGGGCCCTCGGCCACGTCGGGGCCGATCGCGGGGAGGGAGGTGGCGCCGATGCCGTGCGCGAAGCCGGGCGCCGGGTGGCTGGTGAGCATGTCGCTCGGCACGATCAGTACGGCGCGGACACCGCCGTAGGCGGAGGAGCGGAGCGAGATCTGCATGTTGTGCGCCGTGCACAGGCGGCCGACGACCGCGAGACCGAGGCGGGGGGCCTCGCCGAGGACGTTCAGGTCGATGCCGGCCATGGCGCGCTGCAGGATGCCCTCGAGGCGCTCGCGGGACTCCTCGGTGAGGCTGACACCGGCGTCCTCGATCTCGATGGCGACACCGGTCTGCACCTCGGTGGCGGTGACGTGGACCTTGGTCTGCGGCGGCGAGTAGCGGGTCGCGTTGTCGAGCAGCTCGGCACAGGCGTGGATGACCGGCTCGACGGAGATGCCGCGGACGTTGACCTTGGCGATGTTGTCGAGCGAGATGCGGCGGTACTCCAGGATGCGCGACATGGCGCCGCGCAACGCGCTGTACAGCGGCACGGGTTCGGGCCACTGACGGCCGGGGCGGCCGCCGCCGAGGACGGAGACGGAGTCGGCGAGGCGGCCGATCAGCGAGGTGCCGTGGTCGATACGCAGCAGGTCGTCGAAGACCTCGGGGCTGCGGCCGTGGTCCTCCTCCATCTCCCGCAGTTCCTTGAACTGCTGGTGGACGATGGCCTGGACGCGGCGAGCGACGCTGACGAAGGCGCGCTGCTGGGAGTCGCGCATGTTCTCCTCGTGGTCGAGGATGCGCAGCACGGAGAGGATGACCTCGCGGCCGGCCTCGCGCAGTCCACGAAAGCGTGAATCGCCGTCGAGGATGTCGCGGGTCGTGTCGAAGAGTGAATTTCCGCGGCGCAGATACTCGACGGCGACCGGCAGGAGTTCGTACGCGAGGCGGTGGTCGTCCGCGTCATGGGTGGCGAGGCGCTGTTCCAGATACGCGGAGTGACGGGTGTGTTCGGCCTGCTGGGCGCGCAACCGGCGGCCGCGGCGCAGCGCTTCGCCGGCCGTCAGGACGACCAGGACGGTGGCGATGCCGCCGCACACGGCCACGGCCGGCCGGGCCGGTTCGGCGACGAGGGCGACGGCGGCCCCGGTCGCCGCGGCCATCAGTATGACGGGCAGCAACAGCACGCCGACGGAGGGGAGTTCACGGCGACGAGGAGGGGATTGGACGCTCACCATGCAGGTCCTTGAATCTAAGGAGTTTTGGGAAGAAAGGAGCTTCCGGGAACAAACGCACCAATACGCCTCAACTCGGTGCTCTGCGGGCGAGCTTAGTCCGACCGGATCATCGCCGGGACATCTTCCGGAAGGCGCTGCAATCCCTCCCGTGACAGGAGTACCCTCGACTCCATTTGCACGCTGGGGATCGAGTCGCACACATGCTGTGACGACGAACGGGCGTGCACCATCACTCACCGCAACGGGGTGAGGTGCCGTCACAAACCGACGGGCCCCACCGCCGCTGCGGTGGGGCCCGTCCGGGATTCTTCCGTCGGCGCTAACCCACCGACGAGTACGCCACGACGCCGCGCAGCAGGCCCTCGACCGCCTTGCGGGCCGCCTTCGGGACCGTGGAGCCGTCGCCGGGGGCCGCTGCCTGGATCTGGCCCAGGACGTCGATGACCTGCTTGCACCAGCGGACGAAGTCGCCCGCCGGCATCTCCGCCTCGCGCAGCACCTCGTCCAGGCCCTTGCCGGACGCCCACATGAAGGCGGCCCAGGCGAAGCCGAGATCGGGCTCGCGCTGGCCGACGCCCTCGGTCTGGGAGATGCGGAAGTCCTCCTCCAGGGCGTCCAGCCGCCCCCAGATCCGCACCATCTCGCCGAGTGCCGCCTTCGCCTTCCCCGACGGCAGCTTCGGCGCCATGGCGTCGTCACTCACCCGCGCCTCGAACACCAACGCCGAGACACACGCGGCGAGTTCGGCCGGCGACAGACCCTCCCAGACGCCCGCGCGCAGGCACTCGCTGGCCAGCAGGTCCAGCTCGCCGTACAGCCGGGCGAGCCGCTTGCCGTGTTCGGTGACCTCGTCGCCGCGCAGGTAGTCCAGCTCGGTCAGCAGCGCCACGATCCGGTCGAAGGTGCGCGCGATCGTGTTCGTGCGGCCCTCGATGCGGTGCTCCAGCTGCCTGGTGTCACGCTGCAGCCGGTGGTACCGCTCGGCCCAGCGGGCGTGGTCCTCGCGCTGGTCGCACCCGTGGCAGGGATGCGCCCGCAGTTCCTTGCGCAGGCGGGCGATCTCCCGGTCGTCGGCGGCCTGGGAGCGATTTTTGCGGTGCCGCTCCGGCGGGATGTGCCCGGCCTTGGTGCGCAGCGCGGAGGCGAGGTCACGCCGGGACTGCGGGGAGCGCGCGTTGAACGACTTCGGGATGCGCATCCGCTCCAGCGGCTCCACCGGCACCGGGAAGTCCATGGCCGCCAGCCGCTTGACCTGCCGCTCGGCGGTCAGCACCAGAGGGCGCGGACCGTCGTGGACATCGAAACCGCGGTGGCCGTTGGAACGCCCGGCCGGCAGACCGGGGTCCAGCACCAGCGCGAGACCGGCGTACTTGCCCGTCGGAACGTGGATGACATCGCCCGGCTTGAGCTTCTCCAGCGCGACGGCCGCCTCGGCGCGGCGCTGGTTGGCGCCCTGCCGGGCCAGCTCCGTCTCGCGGTCCTTCAGCTCGCGGCGCAGTCGCGCGTACTCCTCGAAGTCGCCGAGGTGGCAGGTCATGGACTGCTTGTAGCCCTCGAGACCCTCCTCGTTGCGCTGCACCTGCCGGGAGATCCCGACGACCGACTTGTCCGCCTGGAACTGCGCGAACGACGTCTCCAGCAGCTCACGCGAGCGGTGCCGCCCGAACTGCTCGACCAGGTTGACCGCCATGTTGTACGACGGCTTGAAGCTGGAGCGCAGCGGGTACGTGCGCGTGCCCGCGAGCCCGGCGAGGTGCTCGGGGTTCATGCCGCGCTGCCACAGCACGACCGCGTGGCCCTCGACGTCGATGCCGCGCCGGCCGGCGCGCCCGGTGAGCTGGGTGTACTCGCCCGGGGTGATGTCGGCGTGCTGCTCGCCGTTCCACTTGACGAGCTTTTCCAGCACGACGGAGCGGGCGGGCATGTTGATGCCGAGCGCGAGGGTCTCGGTGGCGAAGACCGCCTTGACCAGGCCGCGCACGAACAGCTCCTCGACGACCTCCTTGAAGGTCGGCAGCATGCCCGCGTGGTGGGCGGCGATGCCCCGCTCCAGGCCCTCCAGCCACTCGTAGTAGCCGAGGACGTGCAGGTCCTCGGCCGGGATGGACGCCGTGCGCTCCTCGACGAGGGCGCGCACCTTCTCGCGGGCCTCGTCGTCGTTCAGCCGCAGGCCCGCGTACAGGCACTGCTCGACGGCCGCCTGACAGGCGGCGCGGGAGAAGATGAACGTGATCGCGGGCAGCAGGCCCTCGGCGTCCAGCCGCTCGATGACCTCGGGCCGCCCCGGCGTCCAGATGCGTGAGCGCTGGCGGCGCTCCCGCTCCCGGTCGGCCTCGCGCATGCTCCGGCCGCGCCGGCGGTCCTGGAAGGACGGGCGGCTCGCCTCCATGCGCGCCATGCGCATCAGGTCGGGGTTGACCGCCTTGCGGTGACCCTCGCCCTCCTCGAACAGGTCGTACATCCGCCGGCCGGCCAGCACGTGCTGGAACAGCGGCACGGGCCGGTGCTCGGAGACGATCACCTCGGTGTCGCCGCGGACGGTGTCCAGCCAGTCGCCGAACTCCTCGGCGTTGGACACGGTCGCCGACAGCGACACGAGTGTCACCGACTCGGGCAGGTGAATGATCACCTCTTCCCATACGGCGCCGCGGAAGCGGTCGGAGAGGTAGTGCACCTCGTCCATGACCACGTACCCGAGGCCCAGCAGGGCCTGGGAGCCCGCGTACAGCATGTTCCGCAGCACCTCGGTCGTCATCACGACCACCGGGGCGTCGGAGTTGACGCTGTTGTCGCCGGTGAGCAGGCCGACCTTGTCCTGGCCGTAGCGACGGCACAGGTCGGCGTACTTCTGGTTGGACAGCGCCTTGATGGGCGTGGTGTAGAAGCACTTCTTGCCCTGCTGGAGGGCGAGGTGGACGGCGAACTCGCCCACGATCGTCTTGCCGGAGCCGGTGGGCGCGGCGACCAGCACGCCCTTCCCAGTCTCGAGGGCCTTGCACGCCTCGATCTGGAAGGGGTCGAGGCCGAAGTCGTACATCTCGCGGAAGGACGCGAGGGCGGTGGCCTGCTCGGCAGCTCGCCTGCGTGCTGCCGCGTACCGCTCGGCCGGTGAGAGGTCCTGTGTCATCGTGCTTTCCACCGTACCGGGCCGCACTGACAACAGGACGATCATTAACCGGATCTCCTGCTGTGACTCCGGCCGTACGCCCAGCTCAGCGGGGATGCGGCCGATGCGCAGCCGCAACGGCGAACCGGCCGCCCCGCGGTGCGGGACGGCCGGTCGTGCGGAGCCTGTCAGGTCACGTCGTCGTATCCGTTGACGCGTTCCGTGCTCGTCTGCTCCGGCAGCGCGCGGGTGGCGCTGACCGGTTCGACGTCCCCGATGGCCTCGGGGGTGAGGTCCAGCTGCGATGCCTCGTCCTCGTCCAGTTCGGCCTCGGGATCGGCACGCCGGCGGCGCCGGTCGTTCAGCAGGGAGATCCCGACGGCGATGAAGTACAGCACGACGATCGGACCGGCCAGCGCCAGCATGCCGAACGGGTCCGTGGTCGGCGTCGCCACCGCACCGAAGATGACGACGCCCATCACGACGCCCCGCCACCAGCCGGCCATCCGGCGCCCGGTCACGACACCCGCGAAGTTGAGCATCACCAGCAGCAGGGGCAGCTCGAAGGCGCTGCCGAAGACGAGGATCATCCTGACGATGAAGTCCAGGATCTTGTCCATCGGCAGGATGTTCGCCGAACCGTCGGGTGTGATCCCGAGCAGTACGCGCATGCTGATGGGCAGGATCGTGTACGCGAGCCACGCACCGCCCAGGAAGAGGGGCACGGCGCCCGCCACGAACCAGTACGTGTACTTCCGCTCGTGCTTGTGCAGACCCGGAGCCACGAACGCCCAGAGCTGGTACAGCCAGACCGGGCTGGAGATGATCACGCCTGCCATGAAGCACACCTTCACCGTGGTGGTGAAGGGGGACAACAGGTCCGTGTAGGCGATGACGGCGCAGGTGCCGCCGGTCGACTCACCCAGACCCTTGGTGCAGCGCGGGACGGGATGCATGAGGAAGGACATCAGGTCCTGGCTGTAGAAGGCGACCACCACGGAGACGACCGTGATCGCCAGCATCCCCTTCGCCAGCCGGTTGCGCAGTTCGCGCAGGTGCTCGACGAGGGGCATCCGCCCCTCGGGGTCCTTCTCTTTCTTGCGGGCAGACTTCAGCAACCCACGTCCTCATCTCGTGCGGCTGGCCGGAACTCCGGCCGCGTGTGTCAGCGCTGGGTGGAGTCCGTCGGTTCGTTGACCGGACGGGCGCTTGTCACATCACCGGGGGCGGACTGGATCGTGCGCTGCGCGGGAGGCTGCTCGTTGGTGGTGGGCCCCTGAGCGGACGTACCGCTGCCGCCCTCCTCCTTCATGGCCTTGGCCTCGCTCTTGAGGATGCGCGCGGACTTGCCGAGCGAGCGCGCCATGTCCGGAAGCTTCTTCGCGCCGAACAGCAGGATGATGACGACGAGGATGAGAATGATCTCGGGGGCTCCGAGCCTTCCGAACATAAGATTTACCTTCTCACCGAGGCGGCAGGGTGGGGTGCTGTCCGACTGGTCGGACACGCGTCCGATCAACCGTTTCTGACAGCGATCGTAACGCCCAGGGGTAAACGTGAGGCAATCCCCGTGCGTACTCCCGGCTCACGGAGCGGGCCTCGTTCTCCGCCCCGCGATCAGCAAGCCTACCCGCGCGGTTACAGCGAATCCACGGCCCGGGCCGCGCTCGCCGTGGCCCGCTCCAGGTCATCGGCCGCCCGGTTGATACGGCGTGTGGAATCCGCCACCTGCCGACCCAGCCGCTCCGCCGCCAGGAACACCCGGACAGCGAGCACACCGAGCACGGCGAGACTCACGAAACCCATACCTACCGCGAACATCGGCCAGAACATGCCGATGAGCCTAGACGGTCCCGGGGTGGTTCGTTTCCGGTCGGCGGGCTCCCCGTCGCCGGCGCTGAACTGATCTTGACAACCGGTCGCCGACTCCGGTTACGTTCTGGCCGACCTGGGGGCCGGGATCATGCACGACTGCCGATCATGAAACGGATCGACGACCAAGCCGTTGTGCGTCCCTTCGCCTTCACCGACACATTTCCTGGGGGAAATATGCGTTTCAAGCAGCGCTTCAGTGTTCTCGCGGCCGGCTCCGCCGTGATTCTCGGCATAGCGGCCGCCACGCCGGCGTCCGCGGCCGGTATGTCGGCCGAGTCCGTCCACCGCGGGAGCGTGGGCTGCTTCAACTATTCGTGGGGGGACGGAAGCGCGACCTACACCATCTACTACCACAACACCTGCAACGTGAAGTCGGCCATCGCCGGCACCACCAGCGCGCTGTTCAACAACAAGTGGTGCGCGAATGTGGCCGCGGACGGCAAGGGCCACACCGTGGTCTACAACAAGCCCATGACCTTCTCGTCCGCCAAGGGTGGTCACTGCTGACACCGGCCGCGGGGCAGCCGGGTCACGTCGTCGTGACCCGGCTGCCCTGCGCTACGCCCTGCCGGGTTCTGCCTTCCCCGCCGGGCACCGGCCCCCTAATGCACGGTGGAGTGCAGGCGCAGGGTGCGCACGCCGCCGCCGGTGAGCAGTTCCACGATCCGCTCCCCCGCCGGCTTGCGTACCGCCGCCCCGCACTCGGGGCAGGTGAACGAGTAGAACGTGGTGCGGCTGGAGGCGCCGATCGCCAGGCGCAGGGCACTCGCCGCGAGTTCGAAGCGGCCCCGGCAGTCCGGGCAGCCGGCTCGGAAGACCACGGGCGCCACACTGCGCATCTCCGCGAACGCGGAGGCCGCCGTCATGCCCACGACTCCCGGCGACGCCGACTCGCTCACAGCCTCTGCTCCTGCCTGTCGTCCTGCACCTCGCCCGCCCCGGCGGCCGGGACCGCGCGCGGCCCGGGCGACCCGTGCGGTCCCTGCGCCCCCTCGGTCTCGATGCCGTCGTAGGCCGCCAGGGCCTCGCGGGCCGCGCGGCGGGCGCTGTCCGCCAGCTCCGGCGGGGAGACGATCCGGCCGTCGCGGCCGAGCCGCAGCGCCAGCCTGCGCAGCGAGGCCGGGTCCGGGGTGCGCAGCGCGATCCGCAGCCCCCCGTCGGGGAGCTCCTCGGCGCTGTCGTGCGGGTAGTACTCGGCGACCCAGCGGCCGCCCGGGCCGACCTCGACGACGACCTCCGGGTCCTCGGCGGCCGGCTGGACCAGCCCCTCGGACAGATCGCGCAGCTCTATCTCCGGCGGCGCCGACGGCTCGTCGAGAATCCTGATCTCGGCGACCCGGTCGAGCCGGAACGTACGGCGTGCCTCGGAGCGGCGGCACCATGCCTCGACGTAGGTGTGGCCGACGCTGACCAGGCGGATGGGGTCGATCTCGCGCTCGGTGACCTCGTCACGGGCCGGCGAGTAGTAGCGGATCCACAGCCGGCGGCGCTCGGAGATCGCGCGGTCGACGTCGGCGAAGACACCGCCCTCGGACTCGAAGGTCACCGACAGCCGGGAGCTGGCACCGGCGGCCTCGCCGGCCGCAGTCTCCACCTTGGCCGTGGCCCGCAGCAGCGCCTGCCGGTCGCTCTCGCGCAGTCCCGGCAGGGTGGCCACCGCGCGGGCGGCGACCAGCAGCGCGGTCGCCTCGTCGGCAGCCAGCCGCAGCGGCTCGGCGGCCTCCGCGCCGAGCGCGGCCGGGTTGTGCCACCAGATGCGCTCGCCGTCGGTGTCGATGTCGAGCAGATCGCCGCCGCGGAAGCTGGTGCCGCACATGGGCAGCACGTCGAGGTCGGAGACCAGCTCGTCCTCGGTGATCCCGAAGGCGCGCGCCACGTCCTCGATCCGCGCACCTGGACGCTCCCGGAGATACGTCACCAGGGACAGCATCCGCCGGGTCTGGTCGATGGCGCTCGTGGGCCTGACCGGTTTGCCTGCCACGTCTCGCTCCGCTCCCCCTCAGCCCTTGGCCACGGCGCGCAGCCGGTCCACGACGTCGGCCCGCAGCTCGGCGGGCTCCAGCACCACCACGTCCGGGCCGAACTCCACCAGCCAGGCGTCCAGGCCGTGCCCGTACGGAATCTCCAACTCGTCCCAGCCGTCACCGAGTTCCCGCACGGCCGTGGCCTTCGCCCGAAGGGGGTACCCGGCGCCGGAGCGCAGCCGGATCAGGGCGCTGCGGTCGGCGGTCTCGCCGGCCCAGCTCGCGACGGTCTCACGGACGGTGACGACATCCGGGACCGGGGCGGTGAACTTCCCGCCGCGGGAGCGCACCTTGCCGGTGATCCGGGACAGCCGGAACACGCGCTCGGCGCCCCGGTCGCGGTCGAAGCCGGCCAGGTACCAGTGGCCGCGCCAGCACTCCAGCGCCCACGGCTCGACGTGCCGGGTCTCGGGCTGGGCGGCGTTGGCCTTGCGGTAGTCGAAGGCGACCGTGCGGCGGTCGCGGCAGGCCAGCATCAGCGGTTCGAAGGCGGCCTCGTGCACCGGGATGCGCGGTTCCAGCGCGCTGTGCGCCTCGTAGGGGTCGACGTCCTCGGGCAGTCCTGCCGCGCGCAGCTTCTGCAGGGCGCCGCTGGCCGCGCCGGCGAGGCGGGCCTGCTGCCAGACCTTGGCGGCGAGACCGAGGGCTGCGGCCTCCTCGGCGTCGAGGGTGATGGGCGGCAGGCGGTTGGAGTCGCGGCGGGCGAGATAGCCGACCTCGCCGTCGAGGCTCTCCACGGTCTCGATGACCAGACCCAGCTCGCGCAGGTCGTCCTTGTCCCGCTCGAACATGCGGTTGAAGGAATCGTCGGACCCCGCCGCACCCTTCTCCGGCCCGAAAGTCTCTACGTACGCCTCGATGGACTCGCGCAGCTCACGCTTGCTGAGCGGCCGCCGTGTCCCGAGCAGACACAGCGCCAGGTTCATCAGCCGCTCGGCCTTGGCAATGGCCATCGACGCGCTTCGCCTCCCTATGGTCCTTACGATCGATGACCGTACCGCTCCGTGGGGCGATGGCAAAAGCCGAGGGTCCATGCCCGTACGGGCATGGACCCCATGTGATCAGCTGTGATCGTGCGACGATCAGACCGAGACCAGGTCGCAGACGAAGATCAGCGTCTCGCCCGGCTTGATCGCGCCGCCCGCGCCACGGTCGCCGTAGGCGAGGTGCGGCGGGATGATCAGCTGGCGGCGGCCGCCGACCTTCATGCCCTGCACACCCTGGTCCCAGCCGGGGATGACCTGACCGACACCGAGCTGGAAGCGCAGCGGGGTGCCGCGGTTCCAGGAGGCGTCGAACTCCTCGCCGGAGGAGAAGGCCACACCCACGTAGTGGACCTGGACGGTGTCGCCGGCCTTCGCCTGAGGACCGTCGCCCTCCCAGATGTCCTTGATCTCGAGGTCAGCCGGGGGCTCGCCGCCCGGGAAGTCGATCTCGGGCTTGTCGATGCTCACGTCTTGAAGCTCCTGCATATCTACGACACGGAACGCGGACAGTCTGTCATCCCACAGGTGCCGGCGCCTGCCGGGCCCGGCCGGCGCGGGCCACGCTTCCCGGCCCGCGCCTCGTGGGTCACATCTTCGCCAGGATGTCCACCGTGAACACCATCGTGGAGTCCTTCTTGATGCCACTGCCCTGCGGGGGGTTGTCGCCGTAGCCCAGGGCGGGCGGGACGACGATCAGGACGCGGCTGCCGACCTTCTTGCCGGTCAGTCCCTGGGCCCAGCCCTTGACGACCTGCTGAAGGGAGATGAGGGTCGGGCTCTTGCGGCCGTACGTGGAGTCGAACTCCTTGCCGGTGTCCCACAGCACGCCCTTGTACTGCACGAGCGCCGTGCTGTCGGCCTTCAGCTCCTCGCCGTCGCCCTCCAGGATGTAGTTCGCCACCAGCTTCTTCGGCGCGCTCGTCTTGGGCACGTCGACGGACGGCGCACCGCCGTCCGTGTTCGTGCCGACCTTGGGCAGCGCGGCGTCGCCCTGCGGGACCTTCTTGCCCTGGGCGGAACTCTTGCCGTTGAACACGTCCTTCAGATCGACCACGAACACCAGCGTGTCGGTGCCCTTCACACCCGCCTGAGGGTTGCCCTGCGGGCCGTAGCCCCAGGTCGGCGGCACCGACAGCTCCACCCGGCTGCCGACCTTCTTTCCGGGCAGCGCGAACCGCCAGCCCTCCCAGATCTGCCCCTGGGCGAGCTGGGCGATCAGCGGCGTCTTGCTGTCGTAGGAGTTGGCGAAGACCTTGCCGGTGTCCCAGATCTGGCCCACGAAGTCCGCCTGGACGAAGTCGTTCTCCGCGACCGTGCGACCGCCGCCGGTGATCAGCGTCTTCACCGCGATGTCCTTCGACGGCGCGCCGCTGCCCTTGGCGATCGTCGGCTTCTCGCCGAACTTCGTACCCGCGGTGACCGCCGGGAGCGGACCGGCGACGATCTTCGGACTCGGCGCGGCCGACGGCTGCGGCGCCGACGGCGACGCGCTGTCGCTGGTCTTGCTCGAGTCGGACTTGTCGTCGCCGCAACCGGCGAGGGTGACCAGTCCGGCGGGTACGGCAATCATCAGGGAACGTCGGCGCACGATAGGGCCTCGTAATCGGTCGATCTTGTGGATGGCGTGCGCGCAACTCTACGGCGTGAGAAGGGCGCCGTACGGGTAACGTACGGCGCCCGAGTGGCGTTCCGGCATGTCGCCGAAAGGCCGGCTCACATTCCCGCGATGAGCTTCTCCACCCGGTCGTCCACCGACCGGAACGGGTCCTTGCACAACACGGTCCGCTGCGCCTGGTCGTTCAACTTCAGATGCACCCAGTCGACCGTGAAGTCCCGGCGCTGCTCCTGCGCCCGGCGGATGAAGTCACCGCGCAGCCGGGCCCGAGTGGTCTGCGGCGGAACCGACTTGCCCTCGAAGATCTTCAAGTCGTTGCAGATCCGGGCCGCTTGTCCCTTCTTCTCCAGCAGGTAGTACAGGCCACGACGGCGGTGGATGTCGTGGTACGCGAGGTCTATCTGCGCGACCCGCGGATGCGACATCGTCATGTTGTGCTTGGCCCGGTACCGCTCGATGAGCTTGTACTTCATGACCCAGTCGATCTCGGTGCCGATACGGTCGAGGTCCTCGGACTCGATCGCGTCCAGCGTGCGCCCCCACAGCTCCAGCACCTGCTCCACCGTGCCGGTGCGGATACCGCGGCGCTCGCAGAAGTCGACGGCCTTCTCGTAGTACTCGCGCTGCACCTCCAGGGCGGAGGCCTCGCGGCCGCTGGCCAGGCGCACCTTGCGGCGGCCGGTGATGTCATGGCTGACCTCGCGGATCGCCCGGATCGGGTTCTCCAGGGTGAGGTCACGCATCACCGTGCCCGCCTCGATCATGCGCAGCACCAGGTCGGTCGCGCCGACCTTGAGCAGCATGGTCGTCTCGGACATGTTGGAGTCGCCCACGATGACATGCAGGCGCCGGTAGCGCTCGGCGTCGGCGTGCGGCTCGTCGCGGGTGTTGATGATGGGCCGCGAGCGGGTCGTCGCCGAGGAGACGCCCTCCCAGATGTGCTCGGCCCGCTGGCTGACGCAGTAGACGGCGCCGCGCGGGGTCTGCAGGACCTTGCCCGCACCGCACAACAGCTGCCGCGTCACCAGGAAGGGGATGAGGATGTCCGCGAGCCGCGAGAACTCTCCGTGCCGGGCCACCAGGTAGTTCTCATGGCAGCCGTAGGAGTTTCCCGCCGAGTCGGTGTTGTTCTTGAAGAGGTAGACGTCGCCTGCGATTCCCTCCTCGTGCAGGCGTCGTTCCGCGTCCACCAGCAGGCCCTCGAGAATGCGCTCTCCGGCCTTGTCGTGGGTGACGAGCTCGGTCACGTTGTCACATTCGGGTGTCGCGTATTCCGGGTGGGAGCCCACATCGAGATAGAGGCGGGCACCGTTCCGCAGAAAGACATTGCTGCTGCGGCCCCATGACACGACACGGCGGAAGAGGTACCGCGCCACCTCGTCAGGTGACAGACGGCGCTGTCCCCTGAACGTGCACGTGACGCCGTACTCGTTCTCCAGCCCGAAAATGCGGCGGTCCATGAGGGAACATTACGCCCGATCCCCCGAACTGAAACGGGGTTCGGCGGCACGATTTGGATCATTTTCCGAGAAGGCCGCAACAACCCCCGTTGCGACGGGAACTGCGAGGACGCTGCGTGTACCCAGCAGAACGAGCAGCGAAACCGCACCGGCGGCACCGGGTACCGCGAATCCCCATAGCGCGCCGCCCGCCTGGACGACCGGCCCCGCCAGACCCGTTCCCACCGACGCGCCCACGGTGAACGTGGTCACCAGCCAGGAGAACGCCTCGGTCACCGTGCCGCTCGGCGCGTGCCGGTCGACGATGACGAACGCGCAGGCGATCGACGGCGCCAGGAACACACCGGCGAGCGCGGTGAGCGCCACCATGGCGACCGCGTCCGGCATCAGCGTCAGCGGCAGGTAACACACCGCCAGAAACGCGACGAGGAAGCGCAGTCGCCGCTCCGGCGGGCCGGCCCACTGCCGCGCCCCGTACACCGCGCCCCCGGCCATCGCGCCGAGACCGAGGGCGGCCATCAGCCAGCCGTAGACGGCGTCGCCGCCGTGGTCGTCCGCGTACGGCACGGAGGCCACCGTGATGGAGCCCAGCGCCATCCCGATGAACAGGAACGCGGCCAGCAGCGCCAGCAGCCCCGGCGAGCGCAGCGCGCCCAGCCAGTGGGCCTCGCGCGGTGCGGAGCGCCACGCGCGCGAGGGCGGCGACAGGACGACCGAGAGCGCGCCGAGGACACCGAGGGCGCTAAGGACCAGCAGCGCGGCCTGCGCGGACCACAGGGAGACGCACAGCGTCACCAGCAGCGGGCCGACGGTGAACATGACCTCCTGGGCGATCGCGTCCATGGCGTACGCGGTGTGCACCTGGTCCTCGCGGTGCAGCACGCTCGGCCACAGCGCCCGCAGACCGCCCTCCAGTGGCGGGGTGCACAGTCCGGAGGCGGCCACGGCGGCGTAGGCCAGCGGAGCGGGGGTGATGCCGACGGCCGCGAACACGGTCATGGCCAGCGCCGCGGCGATCGCGGCGGGCAGCTGGATCCGCGGCTGCCCGTACAGGTCGACGAGCCTGCCGAGCACCGGCTGGCCCACGGCGTTGGCGACGCCGTACACGGCCGCGAGCGCGCCCGCGAGGCTGTAGCTGCCGCCCTCGGCACGCACGAACAGCACGATCGCGATGGCGGCGGTGGCGTTGGGCAGCCGTCCCACCAGCGTTCCCACGAGCAGGCGGGCGGCGTGCCTCGCCCTGAGGATCTCCAGGTATCCCGCGGCCATCTCCGCCCTCCGGCTCAGGTTTTACGTATAACGTCCTGCGTCATACGTACCATGTGCGCTGTTCAGCAGTCCAGACGACGGAAGTGAGCGGACGGTGGTCCGAGGCAGCACCCGCCCCACCAGCCGGGACGTCGCCCAAGCGGCCGGCGTCTCGCAGGCCGCCGTTTCCCTCGTCCTGGGCGACAAATGGCGCGGCCGGGTCTCCGAGGCCACCGCCGAACGCGTCCGCGAGGCCGCGCGGGAGCTCGCCTACCGGCCCAACCTGGCCGCCCGCAATCTGCGCCTCGGCCGCACCCGCACCGTCCTGCTCGTCGTCCCCGCGCTGACCACCGAGTTCTTCGCCGGCGTCTACACCGGTGCCGCCCGCGTCGCCGCCGACCATGGCTTCGGCATCGTCCTCTACCCCTCCCCCGAAGGCATCGGCCCGGCCCGCGACCCCTTCGCCTCCGCCCAGGCCGCCCTGGACGGCGTCCTCGCCTCCTCCATGGCCGCCGACGCCCTCACCGCCATCCGCGGCGACCAGCTGCCCCTGGTGATGCTCGACAGCGACCCTGCGGGCAGCCTCGGCGCGGCCACCGTCAACCTGGACATCGCCGACGGCGTCCGCCAGGTCGCCGAGCACCTCCTCGGCCTCGGCCACCGGCACTTCCTGCACCTCGCGGCCGACGTGCCCTCCTGGACGTTCGAGGTACGCGCGCGTGAACTCGCCCGGCGGATCGGCGCCGTACCGGGGACGTCCCTGCGCGCCGCCCCCGCGCCCGCCCCGATCTCCATCGACGGCGCGCTGGCCGCCACCGAAGCCGCGCTCGGCCCGGCGCAGGCGCGCCCGACCGCGATCGTCTGCGACGACGACATGCTCGCCGCCGGCGTCTACAAGGCACTGCGCCGGCTCGGCCTGCGCGTCCCCGAGGACGTCTCCGTCACCGGCGTCGACGACCTCGGCCTCGCCACCGCCATCGACCCCGAGCTCACCACCGTACGACTGGACGCCGAGCGGTTCGGCGAACACGGCATGCGAGCCCTGCTCGCCGTCCTGGAGGGCCGCACACCCGCCGCCGGTGACATCCCCGTCGAACTCGTGGTGCGCGGCTCCACGGCACCGCCCAAGGCCTCCTGAACGCCACTGCGCCCCGGCCGTCACCGACCGGGGCGCAGAAAACGCGCATGGACTACTCCTCGTCGCTGCTCTCGGCCTCGGTGGCCGTGCTGCCCGCCTGCAGCAGCCGGCCGAGCTGCGGGCCGACGATCCGCTTGAACTTGCGCTGCTGCGGCCGCGTGCGGTCCAGCACCGCCACCTCGAGACGCTCGGCGGGGATCTCCCGCTCCGTGCCGTTGGTGTCCCGGGACAGCGCCCGCACGGCCAGCTGGAGCGCCTCGGCGAGGCTCATGCCGTCGCGATGGTGCTGGTCCAGGAAGCCACTGATCTGCTCGGCGCTGCCGCCGACCGCCACCGAGCCGTGCTCGTCCACGATCGAGCCGTCGTGCGGCAGCCGGTAGATCTGGTCGCCCTCCGGCGTCTCCCCCACCTCGGCCACGACCAGCTCCACCTCGTACGGCTTCTCCGCCGCCGACGAGAAGATCGTGCCCAGCGTCTGGGCGTAGACGTTGGCCAGACCCCGGGCGGTGACGTCGTCCCGGTCGTAGGTGTAACCGCGCAGGTCGGCGTAGCGGACACCACCGATGCGGAGGTTCTCGTACTCGTTGTACTTGCCGGCCGCGGCGAAGCCGATCCGGTCGTAGATCTCGCTGAACTTGTGCAGCGCGCGGGACGGGTTCTCGCCGGCGAACACGATGCCGTCGGCGTACTGCATGACGACCAGGCTGCGGCCACGCGCGATGCCCTTGCGGGCGTACTCGGCGCGGTCGGCCATCGCCTGCTGGGGTGAGACATAGAACGGCGTCGACACCGGTTATCCGTCCCTTTCTGTGGAAGTCACTGGATCACCTTGACAACAAATCCGGGCCCGGCCCTCAGAGGAGGGCGGCGCGCGGGCCGTCCGGCTGCTCCAGACGCCGCTGCAGCACCGAGCGGGCGATCTCGGAGGACTCGTCGTCGGTGAGCCGGCGGAAACCGTCCTCGGTGATCACGGTGACGATGGGGTAGATCCGGCGGGCGACATCGGGACCACCGGTCGCCGAGTCGTCGTCTGCCGCGTCGTACAGGGCCTGCACCACCAGGGTCGTGGCGTCGGCCTCGGTGAGATCCTCGCGGTACAGCTTCTTCATCGCGCCCCGGGCGAAGACCGAACCCGAGCCGGTTGCGGCGAAGCCGCGCTCCTCGGTACGGCCGCCGGTGACGTCGTAGGAGAAGATGCGGCCCTTGGCGCGGTCCACGTCGTACCCCGCGAACAGGGGTACCACGGCCAGGCCCTGCATGGCCATGCCGAGGTTGGAACGGATCATCGTCGACAGGCGGTTGGCCTTGCCCTCCAGCGACAGCTGGGCGCCCTCGACCTTCTCGAAGTGCTCCAGCTCGAGCTGGAAGAGCTTGACCATCTCGACGGCGAGACCGGCGGTGCCGGCGATGCCGACGGCCGAGTACTCGTCGGCCGGGAACACCTTCTCGATGTCGCGCTGCGCGATGACGTTGCCCATGGTGGCCCGGCGGTCGCCGGCCAGCACCACGCCGCCCGGGAACGTCACGGACACGATGGTCGTCCCGTGCGGCGCCTCGATCACACCCTGGACCGGAGGCAGCCGGCGCTTGCCCGGCAGCAGCTCCGGCTGGTGCTCGGCGAGGAAGTCCATGAAGGAGGAGGATCCTGGCGTCAGGAAGGCAGCAGGTAGACGCCCGGTGCCACGAGAGTTGGCTTCCACGAGGTTCCTTCCGGATAGGCCGAAATAACGGTTGAAGCTTGGTGTGCCACGGACCTTACCCGGCTCGCGGCGGTGATCCACATCCCCGGCGGAAGCCTTCGGGCGGGGAGCACCCGGCACGTCCTGCGGAGTGCGAAGACCGGTGGTCCACGACAGGGTCGCGGGCCCACCGGTCGCTCACACCCCGCTCCCCCGCCTTCGAAGTGAAGGCAGTTCCGGCCTACTGCCCGCCCTTTTGCACGAATGACCTCACGAAATCCTCGGCGTTCTCTTCGAGGACGTCGTCGATCTCGTCCAGGACGGAGTCCACGTCGTCGCTCAGCTTCTCGTGGCGCTCCTTGAGGTCGTCCGAGGCCTGTGCGTCCTGCGCCTGCTCCTCGACCTCCTCCGTGGAGCGCGTGGCCTTCTGCTGGCCGCCACCGGTGTCCTTGGTTGCCATAACCCTCACCCCGCTCTTTCGCCCGACATGGGTCGACAGGTCGGCATTCCTGCCGATCGGTGATGATCAGACCCTACAAGCCGGGTCCGACATCGGCCCCGCAGTTTCCACAACGTGCGGGGACCACCTCGATGATTCCCGGCCGGGGGCATTTCCACCCTGTTCCGGCCGGGGAGGCCGACGAGTACCCTCAGCTGCCCGAGAGCACCCTGACCAGGTCTTCCGCCGTGCGGCAGCGGTCCAGCAGCTCCTTGACGTGATTTCGCGTTCCGCGAAGCGGTTCCAGGGTTGGGACCCGCTGGAGGGAGTCCCGGCCCGGCAGGTCGAAGATGACCGAGTCCCAGGAGGCGGCGGCCACGTCGTCGGCGTACTGCTCCAGGCAGCGGCCGCGGAAGTACGCACGCGTGTCCTCCGGCGGCTTCTGGATGGCTCGCTCGACCTCCGCATCGTCCAGCAGCCGCTTCATGCGGCCGCGGGCCACCAGGCGGTTGTACAGGCCCTTCTCGGGCCGTACGTCGGCGTACTGGAGGTCCACCAGGTGCAGGCGCGCCGCGTCCCAGTCGAGGCTGTCACGGCGCCGGTAGCCCTCCATCACCTCGCGCTTGGCGACCCAGTCCAGCTCGCCGGCCAGACTCATCGGGTCGTTCTCCAGGCGCGTGAGGGTGTCCTCCCAGCGTGAGAGCACGTCCTTGGTCTGTTCGTCGGCGTCCGCCCCGAAGCGCTCCTCGACGTACTTGCGGGACAGCTCGAAGTACTCCATCTGCAGCTGCACCGCGGTGAGTGTGCGGCCGCTGCGCAGGGTGACCAGGCGCTTGAGGGAGGGATCGTGCGAGACCTGGTGCAGCGTGCGGACCGGCTGGTCGACGGCGAGATCGACCGCGATGAAGCCGTCCTCGATCATGGACAGCACGAGCGCCGTCGTGCCGAGCTTGAGGTAGGTGGAGATCTCCGACAGGTTCGCGTCGCCGATGATCACGTGCAGGCGGCGGTACTTCTCGGCGTCCGCGTGCGGCTCGTCACGGGTGTTGATGATGGGGCGCTTGAGAGTGGTCTCCAGGCCGACCTCGACCTCGAAGTAGTCCGCGCGCTGGCTGAGCTGGAAGCCGTGCTCGTGGCCGTCCTGGCCGATGCCGACGCGACCGGCGCCGGCGAAGACCTGTCGGGAGATGAAGAAGGGCGTCAGGTGGCGCACGATGTCCGAGAAGGGGGTCTCCCGCTTCATCAGGTAGTTCTCGTGCGTGCCGTAGGACGCGCCCTTGTTGTCGGTGTTGTTCTTGTAGAGGTGGATCGGCTGGGCACCGGGGAGCTGGGCGGCCCGCTCCGCGGCTTCCGCCATGATCCGCTCGCCGGCCTTGTCCCACAGGACGGCGTCGCGCGGGTTGGTGACCTCGGGGGCGCTGTACTCGGGGTGCGCGTGGTCGACGTAGAGGCGGGCGCCGTTGGTGAGGATGACGTTGGCCAGGCCGATGTCCTCGTCGGTGAGCTGGCTGGAGTCGGCGGCCTCACGGGCGAGGTCGAAGCCCCGCGCGTCCCGCAGCGGATTCTCCTCCTCGAAGTCCCAGCGGGCACGGCGGGCCCGGTGCATCGCCGCCGCGTAGGCGTTGACGATCTGGGACGAGGTGAGCATGGCATTGGCATTGGGGTGGCCGGGGACGGAGATGCCGTACTCCGTCTCGATGCCCATTACTCGCCGTACGGTCATGCGGCCCTCCTTGCCCGGCGGCACCCTCGGTCGTAGGCGCCGCTCAAGTACCGCGATTGCTCCGGTGCGTGTGCGGTGCCCCTCCCCGCACTGCGCGATCGGGCGGTACGGAAGAGCCTAGAACGCCTTTGCGCTGGTGGGGAGATCATTTGCGTCATTGCCATGTGTGCTGTGCCCCGGATCCGGCCGGAAAAAACAGCGGGCTGCGGGTACCCGGCGAGGGCACCCGCAGCCACCCTGTTTTTACAGGTACTGACCGGTGTTCGCCACCGTGTCGATGGAGCGTCCGGTGTCCGCGCCCTGCTTTCCGGTGATGAGGGTGCGGATGTAGACGATCCGCTCGCCCTTCTTTCCGGAGATACGGGCCCAGTCGTCCGGGTTGGTGGTGTTCGGGAGGTCCTCGTTCTCCTTGAACTCGTCCACGCACGCCTGGAGGAGGTGGGAGACGCGAAGGCCCTTCTGGGTCTTCTCCAGGAAATCCTTGATCGCCATCTTCTTGGCCCGGCCCACGATGTTCTCGATCATGGCGCCGGAGTTGAAGTCCTTGAAGTAGAGGACTTCCTTGTCACCGTTGGCGTAGGTGACCTCCAGGAAGCGGTTCTCCTCGGATTCCGCGTACATGTGCTCGACCGCGGTCTGGATCATGGCCTGAACGGTGGCCGACTTGTCGCCGCCGTGCTCGGCGAGGTCGTCGCCGTGCAGCGGGAGGCGCTCGGTGAGGTACTTGCCGAAGATGTCCTTGGCGGCCTCGGCGTCCGGGCGCTCGATCTTGATCTTCACGTCGAGCCGGCCGGGGCGCAGGATGGCGGGGTCGATCATGTCCTCGCGGTTGGAGGCGCCGATCACGACCACGTTCTGCAGGCCTTCCACGCCGTCGATCTCGGCGAGCAGCTGCGGGACGATGGTGTTCTCCACGTCCGAGCTGACACCGGAGCCACGGGTGCGGAAGAGGGACTCCATCTCGTCGAAGAAGACGATCACGGGGGTGCCCTCGGACGCCTTCTCCCGGGCCCGCTGGAAGACCAGGCGGATCTGCCGCTCGGTCTCACCGACGTACTTGTTCAGCAGCTCGGGGCCCTTGATGTTGAGGAAGAAGCTCTTGCCGGCGGCCTGGCCGGTGACCTCGGCGACCTTCTTGGCCAGCGAGTTCGCGACGGCCTTGGCGATCAGCGTCTTACCACATCCAGGGGGACCGTAGAGCAGCACGCCCTTGGGCGGCCGCAGTTCGTGCTCCTTGAACAGGTCGGGGTACAGGTACGGAAGCTCCACCGCGTCACGGATGGCTTCGATCTGGCCGCCGAGGCCGCCGATGGCCTCGTAGCCGATGTCGGGGACCTCTTCGAGGACGAGTTCCTCGACCTCGCTCTTGGGCACGACCTCGTAGACGTAGCCGGAGCGGGGTTCGAGCAGGAGCGCATCGCCGGGGCGGATGGTCACGTCCAGCAGCGGCTCGGCGAGCCGCACCACCCGTTCCTCGTCGGTGTGGCCGAGCACCAGGGCGCGCTCGCCGTCCTCGAGGATCTCCTTGAGGGTGACGATGTCTCCGACGCTCTCGTACTCCATGGCCTCGACCACGTTGAGCGCCTCGTTGAGCATGACCTCCTGGCCACGCCTGAGGTCGTCGAGCTCGACGTTGGGGCTGACGTTCACGCGGAGCTTGCGGCCGCCGGTGAAGATGTCGGCGGTGCCGTCCTCGTTGGCCTGCAGGAAGACGCCGAAGCCGGCCGGCGGCTGCGCGAGCCGGTCGACCTCTTCCTTGAGGGCCACGATCTGGTCGCGGGCCTCGCGCAGGGTGTTGGCGAGCCGCTCGTTCTGTGCGGACACGCCGGCCAGGTTGGTCTGCAGCTCGACGATCCGCTCTTCGAGAATCCTCGTGTGTCGCGGAGAGTCGGCGAGCTTGCGCCGCAGGACGGCGATCTCCTGCTCAAGGTAGGCAATCTGCCCGGACGGGTCGTCGGACCCGCGTCCCGGGCGGATGCCGCGGTCAATGTCGTCGTCGTGGGCTGCCACGGTCCTCACCTCCTCCAAGGGGAGCTGGACGCTTCCAGACCCTACCTGGGCGGGTGTCGATTGAAACCCCTAGATCACAAAGACGGTCGGGGTGTGTCCGATCTTCACCCTTGCGCTCTCCCTCACGCCAGGGGAATACCCACTGAACATGGTGGGGAAGCGGGCCCAGGTAGGGTCGAAGTGTTCAACACCCGTCAGAGCCTGCATCGTTCCCGTGCGGCTCGACCGTAAACGGCAGGAGAGGTGAGTCGTGCAGCAGGAGGCCGCGTCCGCGGGCGAGGCGCTGGAGGTCTGGATCGATCAAGACCTGTGTACCGGCGACGGCATCTGCGCCCAGTACGCGCCGGAGGTGTTCGAGCTGGACATCGACGGCCTGGCCTACGTCAAGGGCGCCGGCGAGGAGCTGCTGCAGGCGCCGGGCGCGACGGTGCCGGTGCCGCTGCCGCTGCTGACGGACGTGGTGGACTCGGTCCGCGAGTGTCCGGGCGAGTGCATCCACGTACGCCGGGTCGCGGACCGGGTCGAGGTGTACGGCCCGGACGCCGAGTGACCGTCCGGGCGCCGGGCGTTAAGTCGTCTTCAAGACGCTTCCGAGGGCGGTCACGCGCCACATGCGCGTGACCGCCCTGCGGTATGTCTGATCACACCGGCACGGCGCGGGTCACACGCTGTGCGCCGCTGCGGGCGTCGAGCGGACGAACGCGCCGTCCCTCCAGCGCCACTTCACGCTCTTCCGTACGTCGGGGCAGCAGGCGGGCACGTCGTCGGAGGAGTAACCGAGCAGGGTGGCGTGCACGGCTTCGTCGCGTACGGCGATGTCGCTGACGTTGGTGCGGTCCTTGGGGTCGGCCAGGGTCGCCACGAGGCGCGGCCGGCCGGTGCCGGACGCGCGCGTGAGGACGTAGACGCCGTCGGGCGGGGTGCCCATGGGGGCGTCGCAGTGCACGACCGCGACGGTCTCGGGCCGGTGGTCGCCGTCGAGGTCGCCGGTGGCCTGCTTCACGACCACGGCCTTGACGGGGCCGCACTCCAGGGGGAAGTCCACGCCGGTGGTGACGGGGGCGGCGAGGGTGGTGGTTTCCGCGCCCGGTGTCGGGGCAGCCGTGGCCGTGCGGGGTTGCAGCAGGGAGGAGAGCGCGACGACACCGGCCAGGGCGGTGGCGGTCGCGAGCCAGTGGATGGGGCGGGTGTGCGTGTGAGCCAGTTCCGGGACGGCGGATTGCTGCACTAGGAGTGTCTCCCGTGAGGGCTGTGCCGGTGGGGGTGGCCAGCATGGTGCCACACGTCACAGTACGGCGGAACGGCGGGGTACGCCTTGCCTTCCTGCCCGTGCGACGGGTTCCAGGACGGCGGGGCCTCGGCTCCGGGACGACGGCACGCGGCTTCAAGACGACGGCGCCGTGGCCGAGTTCCGCGCGGGGTGCGGGAACTCGGCCACGGCGCCGGTGCGTTGCCGGGGTGAGGCTGCCTCAGCGGCCGAGGCCGCCGTCGGCGTTGGGGCCGCTGTAGTCCTCGCCGTAGGCACCCTTGGCGGGGCGGCGGCGGCGCATGGGCGGCTCGACGCCGTCGGCGAGGCGACGGGCGGTGAGGAGGAAGCCGGTGTGGCCGATCATCCGGTGGTCGGGGCGTACGGCCAGGCCCTCGATGTGCCAGTTGCGGATCATGGTCTCCCAGGCGGTCGGCTCGTTGAAGCCGCCGATCTCCCGGATGGACTCCACGGTCCGGGCGAGCTGGGTGGTGGTGGCGACGTAGCAGCAGACGATGCCGCCGGGCACCAGCGCCTTGGAGACGGCCTCCAGGCACTCCCAGGGGGCGAGCATGTCGAGGATGACGCGGTCGACCTCGGTGTCGGACAGGTTGTCCTGGAGGTCGCCGACGGTGAGCTGCCAGGCGGGGTGCGGGCCGCCGAAGTAGCGCTCCACGTTCTGCTTGGCGATCTCGGCGAAGTCCTCGCGCCGCTCGTAGCTGTGCAGCATGCCCTGGTCGCCGATGGCCCGCAGCAGGAAGCTGCTCAGCGAGCCGGAGCCGACGCCGGCCTCCACGACGCGGGCGCCGGGGAAGATGTCGGCGAAGGCGAGGATCTGCCCCGCGTCCTTCGGGTAGACGACGGCTGCCCCACGGGGCATGGACAGGACGTAGTCGGGGAGCAGGGGGCGCAGCGCGAGGTAGGCGACGTTGCCGGTGGTGCGGACAACGCTGCCCTCGGGAGCGCCGATCAGTTCGTCGTGCGGGAAGCTCCCCTTGTGGGTGTGGAAGTTCTTCCCGGCCTCGAGCGTGAACGTGTAGTGGCGGCCCTTGGGGTCGGTCAGCTGTACCTGGTCCCCGACCTTGAAGGGCCCGCGGCGGCGGGCGGCACCGGTCGGTTCGGACATGTGACCAGCCTACCGGGGTTTGCGGGGGCCGCGGACCACACCCCGCGCGGGGAGAGCGGGGTTCACCTGGGCCGGGCCATGGCCTTGACGAAGGCGCGCTCGACGTCGGCGGCGGACAGGACGCCGTAGATCTCACCGGTGTCCTCGACCACGAGGTATTCGGTGGCGGGGGTGGCGCGCAGGACTTCCAGGAGGTCCTCGCCGGCGAGTTCGGCGGAGACCCGCATGCCCTCGGTGAGGTCCTGGGCGAGGTTGCTGACGGCGACCCAGGGGCGGCGGTGCTCGGGGACGCCGACGATGGCGGCCTCGCGCACCAGGGAGAGGGGTTCGCCGTCGGTGTCGACGACGACGAGGGCGCGGGCGCCTGCGTCGTTGGCGCGGCGCAGGGCCTCGGAGAGCGGCGTGTCGGTGTGGACGGGGACCGCGCGCCGGGTGAGGTTGCGGGCGCGCAGTTCGGGCAGGTGCTCGCGCAGGCGGGCGACGCGCAGGCTGTTGCCGGCGCCGGTCCAGATGATCGCGGCGAGGATGGCGGCGAGCAGGGCGTCGGTGACGGTGTCCATGCCGACGCTGTCCTCGGCGCTGGAGCCGAGGGCGCCGGACTGGGTGAGCAGCGGCAGGCCGATCAGGACGGAGACGGCGAGGGCGCGGCCGACCCAGGCGGCGGCGATGGTGCCGCTCATGGGCTTGCCGGTGATCTTCCAGACGACGGCGCGGAGCATGCGGCCGCCGTCGAGGGGCAGGCCGGGCAGGAAGTTGAAGATCGCCACGATGAGGTTGGAGATCATCAGGCCGGCCAGCAGGACGCCGGGGACGGTGCCGGGCTCGACGGGCTGCATGGCGAGATAGAAGACGCCGGCCAGGACGAGGGAGAGCAGCGGGCCGACGAAGGCCAGCACGAACTCCCGTCCGGGGGTCTCGGCCTCCTTCTCGATCTCGCTGACCCCGCCGAAGAACTGCAGCCGGATGCGGCGCACCGGCAGCTTGAAGCGCAGGGCGGCGACGGTGTGGGCCAGCTCGTGCACGAGCACGGAGGCGTAGAAGGCGACGGCGAAGAAGAGGGAGACGAGGTAGCGGGCGGCGCCGAGTTCGGGCAGCACGCGGTCGAGCTGCCCGCCGAACACCCAGGTGATCAGCGCGGCAACGAGGAACCAGCTGGGCGCGACGTACACGGGCACGCCGAAGGGGCGGCCCATGAGCAGCCCGCTGCGCGGCTCCGGCGGCCGCGGGGGGCGTCCGCCGGGTCCTCCGCGGGCTCCCCCGTGGGCGTGGCTGCGGTCGGGGTGCTGATCGCGCGGATCGGCAGCGGGCGGGTGGTGCGGGTGCGGGGGGTTGTGGGGGGCAGGGGCGTGGTGGGGGTGCGGGGGGTCGTGGGGGGCGGCGGGGGTGGGGCGTTCGCCCGCGGGGCCCTGGCCGGGGGCCGGCGTGGTGGGCCCGGTCCCCGGAGCCTCGGGCTCGGTCCCGGGGGTCTCGGCGGGCTCCGGCCGTCCGCCGGGGCGGGAGGCGGGGTTCTCTGCTGCCGGGGTACGGGGGGCTGGCGCGTCGCCGGGGGCTGGCGCGTCGCCGGGGGCGGCCGGCTCACTGCCGGGGCGGGCGGCGGGGGCGTCCGGGCCGGCGGGCGGGGCGTCGGTGGGGGCGGGCTCGGGGGGCTCGGCGCCGGAGGCGGGCGCGGGGGTGGCCTTCTGCTCGCCCTGGTCGGACGGCCCGTGGGAGCCGGTGGGGTCGGGGTGTGCGGGGGCGGCGGGTGGGGTGGGCGGGCCGGCGTGGTGCTCGGCCGCCTCGTCGTCGCCCGACCGCGGCTGCGCGCTCCGGCCGCTCTCGTCCACGGTGTCCCCTCGTTCGAAGCGTCTTCCGAACCGGCCGGCCGGAAGCGGTCTCGGGTCGATGGTATGCGTCCGTCGCGGCGTGTTCCGCCCCGGCACCCCTCGTGTTCGCCGTGCCGTACCCCGCCCGCCGGGGTCGCGGGTTGGGTCACTGTCAGTGGCGGGCCGTAAGGTCTTGGGGCATGGAGACGAGCAGCGAGGGAACGGCCGGGCCGGGCGGCGGCGACACCGAGACGGTGCCGCCGCCGTCCGGGGCGCCAGGCGTGGCGAGGGCGCACGGTCCGCTCGCCGCGACGGTGCCGGGCCAGGAGGCGGGGCACGGGGTCGCGGCGGCGGACACGCCGTCGATACGGCCCGCAGCCGACGCGTCCCCCGACGCCGCTGTCCCCGCCGGCACCACGGTGTCCCCGGCCGGTGGCGAGGCGCTGCCCGAGGCGTCCCTCCCCTCCTCCGAGGACGGGCACCCGGAGGCCGCCGCCCCCGCCGCACCGCGGCCGGAGCGTGCCGCGCCCGTCAGCCTGTCGCCCTCCCGCGCCGGCGACTTCATGCAGTGCCCGTTGCTGTACCGCTTCCGGGTGATCGACCGGCTGCCGGAGAAGCCGAGCGCGGCGGCCACGCGGGGCACGCTGGTGCACGCGGTGCTGGAGCGGCTCTTCGACGCCCCGGCGGCCGAGCGGACCGCGCCGCGCGCCAAGTCGCTCATCCCGGGTCAGTGGGAGCGGCTGCGGGAGAGCCGTCCGGAGGTCACCGAGCTGTTCGCCGACGATCCGGAGGGCGAGCGGCTGGCGCAGTGGCTGGCGGAGGCCGAGCAGCTCGTGGAGCGCTGGTTCACGCTGGAGGACCCGACGCGTCTGGAGCCCGCGGAGCGCGAGCTGTTCGTCGAGGCCGAGCTGGAGTCCGGGCTGACCCTGCGCGGGATCATCGACCGGGTGGACGTCGCGCCCACCGGGGAGGTGCGGATCGTCGACTACAAGACCGGCAAGGCGCCCCGGCCCGAGTACGCCGAGGGCGCGCTGTTCCAGATGAAGTTCTACGCCCTCGTCGTGTGGCGTCTGAAGAACGTCGTTCCGCGGCGGTTGCAGCTGGTCTACCTCGGCAGCGGGGACGTCCTGACCTACGACCCGGTCCTCGCCGACCTGGAGCGGGCGGAGCGCAAGCTGCTGGCCCTGTGGGAGGCGATCCGGCAGGCCACCGAGACCGGTGAGTGGCGGCCGCGGCCGACCAAGCTGTGCGGCTGGTGCGACCACCAGGCGCACTGCCCGGAGTTCGGGGGCACTCCCCCGCCGTATCCGCTCCCGGTGCGCACGCCCGGTTCCGGCGGCGTCTGAGCCACCGGTCCTCCCCAGAGGGCGAAGCCCGACCAGGCATGATCGGCGCGGGCCCGCCCCTGGGGAAGACGGGTGGCGGGCGCAGGGCAGAATGGGCCCGGACGAGCGAAGGAGACTTACGTGGCCATCCGTGTCCTACTGGTCGACGACCAGCCGCTGCTGCGTACGGGCTTCCGGATGATCCTGGAGGCCGAGCAGGACATCGCGGTCGTCGGCGAGGCCGGGGACGGCCTCCAGGCGCTCGACCAGGTGCGCGCCCTGCAGCCCGACGTCGTACTGATGGACATCCGCATGCCCCGGATGGACGGGGTGGAGGCGACCCGGCAGATCACCGGGCCGGAGCGCAACGGCCCGGCCAAGGTGCTGGTGCTGACCACCTTCGACCTCGACGAGTACGTGGTGGAGGCGCTGCGGGCGGGGGCGAGCGGCTTCCTGCTCAAGGACGCGCCCGCGAACGAGCTGGTGCAGGCGATCCGGGTGGTGGCCGGCGGCGAGGCGATGCTCGCGCCGAGCATCACCCGGCGGCTGCTGGACAAGTACGCCACCCATCTGCCCTCCGGCGAGGAGCCGGTCCCGGACACGCTGCACACGCTGACCGACCGTGAGGTCGAGGTGCTGAAGCTGGTGGCGCGCGGCCTGTCGAACGCGGAGATCGCCGCCGATCTGTTCGTCAGCGAGACCACCGTCAAGACGCATGTGGGCCATGTCCTGACGAAGCTGGGCCTGCGCGACCGCGTACAGGCCGCGGTGTACGCCTACGAGAGCGGCCTGGTGCGCCCCGGCGCGCAGTAGAACATCCCGCACGCGACACAAGGGCGCCCCTGCCCCCGGTCATCCGGGGGCAGGGGCGCCCTTGTTGCGTCAGCTGCCGCTCAGGCCATGGCCAGAAGGGAGGCGTTCAGCTCTTGTGCAGCTGCCAGAAGCGGAACACCGTCGAGGCGTCGAGGCAGGACTCGAGGCCGTAGACGCCGTCGCGCACCACCGCGTACTGCTTGCCCTGCCACACGGGCAGGATCGGCACGTCGTCGGCGACGATGTCCTGCAGCTCGCCGTATTCCTTGTCGGTGGAGGCGCGGTCGCTCTGTGCCGCGGTGCGCGGGATGAGCGTGCCGGTGATGGTCTTGTTGCCGTAGTTGTTGCCCAGCACGTTGCCCTGGCCGAAGAAGGGGGCCGTGAAGTTGTCGGCGTCGGGGTAGTCGGGCACCCAGCCCTTGACGTAGACGCCGTACTTGCCGGCCGCGATGTCCTTCTCGTACTGGTCGAAGGCCACCGACTTCACGTCGGCCTCGAACAGCCCGCTGGCGTTGAGCTGGCCGGCTATCGCCTTCAGCTCGGCGTCGGTGGCGGGGCCGTAGCGGGACGGCGTGGACCACAGGGTGAGCTTGACCTTGCCCGTGATGCCGGCGGCGCGCAGGGCCTCCTTGGCCTTGGCCTTGGAGGGGCGGGCGCCGTAGGTGTTGAAGAAGGACGTGGTGTGGCCCGCGATACCGGCCGGGATGATCGAGTACAGCGGCGTCGCGGTGCCCTGGTAGACGTCCCGGATGAGGGCGTCGCGGTCGAGAAGGTGGGCGATGGCCTTGCGCACCCCGGCCTTTCCGGCGACCGGGTCGTTCATGTTGAAGACCAGGTGCTGGACCTCGGCGCTGCTGCCCTCGACCACCTCGACGCCCGAACTGCCGCCGCTCTTTTGGATGTCGGCGACGTCGGCCGCGCTCAGGCCTCGGTAGGCGGCGTCGACCTTGCCCTCGAGGAGGGCCTGTTTCAGGGCGCTCTGGTCGCCGTGGAAGAACTTCAGCGTGACGCCGGAGTTCTTCACCTTGGCGGTGCCCTGGTAGTTGCCGTTGACCGAGAAGACGGCCTCCTCGTCGTTGAAGGAGTCCAGCTTGTAGGGGCCGGAGCCGACGGCCTTGCCGTCCTTGCGCAGGCCGTTCGCGTCGTACTGACCGTGGTCGACGATGGATCCGGCGCCCGAGGCGATCTTGCTGGGGAAGGTCGCGTCGGAGGTCTTGAGCTGGAAGACGACCGTCTTGTCGTCCGGTGTCTCCACCGAGGCGAGCGACGGGAACATGATCGCCGGGCCCGCGGGGTCGTTGATCTTCAGCATGCGGTCGAAGGAGAACTTCACGTCCTTCGAGGTGAGCGGGTCACCGTTGCTGAACTTCAGGTCGTCCTTGAGGGTGCACCGGTAGACCTGGGCCTGGGTGTCGGTGAAGCCGCACTGCTTCGCCGCCTCCGGCTGCGGCTCGGTGGCTCCTTCCGGGAAGCTCAGCAGCGACTGGAAGACGTTGTTGAACAACAGCCAGGAACCCGGGTCGTAGCCCGAGGCGGGGTCCGTGGCCAGGACGTCGTCGGACATCCCCATCACCACGGCGGAGCCGGTTCCCCCGGAATCGCCGTTCTCCGTTCCACATCCGGTCAACAGGCCGGAGGCCAGCCCGGCCACGAGGGGCAGGACCGGCCACTGGTTGCGCATGTTCACGTACGTGTGCCTTGTCTTCGGTTCTCCGACAACCCGGGGCCCGTCGACGGGCCCCGGGCACAGGGTGCGTCAGCCGCTCACACCGCGGCCGAGCTCCCACAGCTGCAGGGTCGAGGTGTTGTTCAACGCGTATGCGGTGCCCGTGATGTCGTCGCGGGCGGCGACGTACTGCTTACCCTGCCACAGCGGCAGGACGGGCACATCGTCGGCCACGATGTCCTGGATGTCCGTCAGGCTCTTCGCGGCGGCGAGCCGGTCGGCCTCACGCCGGGACTGCGGGATCAGCTGGTTGATGATCTCACTGTTCCGGTAAGGCGACTTGAGGAAGTTGTCCGTGTCGAGGAACGGCGCGAGGTAGTTGTCGGCGTCCGGGAAGTCCGGGAACCAGCCCATGCCCCACACGTCGTAGGCGCCCTTGCGCTCGGCGGGGACGAAGGCGTCCCAGGGCGTGCCCTGAATCTGGACGTCGAACAGGCCGCTGGAGTTGAGCTGCTGCTGGAGCACCTCGAACTCCCGCTTGGTGACCGCGCCGTAGTGGTCGGTGGTGTAGTGCAGGGTCAGCTTGACCGGGGTGGAGATGCCGGCCTTCTCCAGCAGCGACTTGGCCTTGGCGGCGCTGGGGTCGCCGTACTTGTTGAAGAACGAGTTGGAGTGGCCGGTGACGGTCGCCGGGACCAGCGAGTACAGCGGCTCGGCCTGGGTGCCGTACACCTGCGAGACCAGGGCGCCGCGGTCGACGACCTGGGCGACGGCCCTGCGCACGGCCTTGTCCTTGACGGACTGCGCGTTGGTGTTGAAGGCGAGGTAGCGGATCTCCAGGCCGGGCATGCTCAGCAGGTCGATGTTCTTGCCGGAGCCGCCGGAGAGCTTGCGCACCTGGTCGGGGGACATGGTGCGGCTCATGAGGTCGATGTCGCCCTTCTCCAGCGCCGCGCCCATGGCGTCGGCGGTGTCGAAGGAGACCAGCTCGACCTTGCTGTTGTTCACGGTCAAGGAACCCTTGTAGTCGGGGTTCTTGGTGAACACGGCCTTGGTCATGGAGTCGCCGTCGGTCTCGGCCTTGAGGGTGTACGGCCCGGAGCCGTCCACCGAGAACCCTTCGCGCAGCTTGTCCTTGGGGTAGTCGGCGGGGTCGATGATGCCCGCGACGGGGGTGGACAGCTTGTACGGGAAGGTCGCGTCGGCCGTCTTCAGGTGGAAGACGACCTCCTTGTCGCCCTGCGTCTCGACGGTGTCGACGGTGGACAGCAGGGCGGCCACGCCGGAGTCGGCCTGGATGGCGCGGGCCCGGTCGATGGAGTACTTCACGGCGTTGGCGGTGACGGCGTCCCCGTTGGAGAACGTCAGTCCGTCGCGCAGCTTGCAGGCGTAGCGCTCGTTGCCGCTGTCGGTGAAGCCACAGCTCTGGGCCGCCTCGGGCACCGGCTGGCCCCCGCCCTTGGGCAGGGTCATCAGGGTCTGCACGGTCTGGCGCAGGATGTTCCAGCTGCCGACGTCGTAGGCGTAGGCCGGGTCGAGCGGAGCCGGGGCGTCCTCGGTGGCGGTGAACCGGTCGGTGGTGCCGACGGCGATGGCGTCTCCGCCGCCGCTGCCCGCGTGGGTCCCGCCGCAGGCGGCGAGTACGGGGGCGAGCAGGCCGGCCATGGCCGGCAGCACCAGAGTCTTGCGGTTCATGCTCGAGTTTCTCCAGAGCGTCTGACTCCGTGTATCCGGCATGCAGGGGTGTCGCAGCGGAGCACGGGGGTAAGGGGCGATGTTCTCGCGATGAGATTAGTCCGCGCCCGAGGGGCGGTTCGCGGGCCGTGTAGTTCAGGCCCCATCACGCTGCGAAACCGGGCGGGGACACAACGAAAACCCGACAGGGGAAGGATTCGTGCAGGGTTTCATCAATCGGGACACAAGGGTCCGCGCCGCAGCCGCCGTTGGGGGTGGACAGCCGGGGGCCCATCCCTTCCCGAACCCTTCTGGCGTGGGGAACGTCACACGCGTGCGGGGTGCACGGGGGGCGCAATTCCGCCCCCGCCGCACGCCGGGAATTCACCGGTGGACGCCCCGGTGCCCGTGAGCGGAATTCCCCGCCGATGGCCGGGACACGCTGGGTGAACGGTTACCGCATATGCGTCACAAGACCGCGCAGAAAAGCGAGATCGACTTCTTCCAGGGAGGTCACGACGGTGCGCCGGGCGGCCGGGCCGATGGGTGCCACGGAGGGCACCGCGACGACGTGGCAGCCCGCGGCCTCGGCCGCCGCGACTCCGGTCGCGGTGTCCTCGACGACGGCGCAGCGCGCCGGATCGACGCCCAGCCCTGCCGCCGCGAGGAGATAGGGGTCGGGGTGCGGCTTGGTGCGGGAGACCTCGTCGCCGGCGATGCTCAGCGAGAAGTGGTGGGAGCCGAGCGTGGTCAGCACGCGGTCGATGATGCGGCGGTGGGAGGCGGAGACCAGGGCCGTGGGCACGGCCTGCTCGTGCAGCTCTGCCAGCAGCCGGGCCGCGCCGGGCATCAGCGGCAGGGCGTCGCCGATACGGTCCTCGAAGCCCTGGTTGAGCAGGACGGTCAGCTCGGCGAGGGGGATGTCGGCGCCCGTCGCCTCGATCAGGAACCCCGCGCTGCGGGTCATGGGCCCGCCGACCACGACATGACGCCATGAGTCGTCGAGGGCATGCCCGAGGGAGGCGAACACCTCCACCTCGACGTCCCACCAGAAGCCCTCGGTGTCCACCAGGGTGCCGTCCATGTCCAGGAGCACGGCCTGCAGTGCGGAGCCTTCGGCCGTCTTGGTACCGAGCGCGACCGTCGTCGTCATCCGGCGTACCTCCTTGGGGACGATCAGGCCGGTTCCCGACGGGAACCGGCCTGCGCTGGACCGACCAGTGTACGACGTTTTCGATCGACGTGCCCGAGATGCCGGTCGCGGCCCGTCGAACGGGGTCACCGTGCGTTGAAGTACTTCGCCTCCGGGTGGTGGATCACGATGGCGTCCGTGGACTGTTCGGGGTGGAGCTGGAACTCCTCCGACAGGTGCACGCCGATGCGCTCCGGCTGGAGCAGGTCCGCGATCTTGGCGCGGTCCTCCAGGTCGGGGCAGGCGCCGTAGCCGAGCGAGAAGCGAGCGCCACGGTACTTCAGCTCGAACATGCCCTCGATCTCGTCCGGGTCCTCCCCGGCGTAACCGAGCTCGGAACGCACGCGCGCGTGCCAGTACTCGGCGAGGGCCTCGGCCAGCTGGACGGACAGGCCGTGCAGTTCCAGGTAGTCGCGGTAGGCGTTGGCCTCGAAGAGACGGGCGGTCTCCTCACCGATGCGCGAGCCAACGGTGACGACCTGGAAGCCGACCACGTCGGTCTCCCCCGACTCCTCCGGGCGGAAGAAGTCGGCCAGGCAGAGCCGGCGGCCGCGGCGCTGGCGCGGGAAGGTGAAGCGGGTGCGCTCGTTCCCGGCCTCGTCGAGGACGATCAGGTCGTCGTCCTTCGACACGCACGGGAAGTAGCCGTAGACGACGGCCGCCTCCAGCAGGTTCTCCGTCTGGAGCCGCTCCAGCAGGCCGCGCAGCCGGGGCCGGCCCTCGGTCTCGACCAGCTCCTCGTACGTGGGGCCCTCGCCGGTGCGGGCCTGCTTCAGCCCCCATTGGCCCTTGAACAGGGCGCCCTCGTCGAGCCAGGAGGCGTACTCCTTGAGCTGGATGCCCTTGATCACGCGGGTGCCCCAGAACGGCGGGGCGGGCACCGCGTTGTCGACGGCGACGTCGGAGCGCACGTGCCCCTCCTCCGCTCGCTCCTCGACCTCGACCGTCGCCGCCTTGACCCGGCGCTGCTTCAGCTCGGGCAGCCTGACGCCGGGAACGCCGCGCTTGATGCCGATCAGGGCGTCCATCAGGCGCAGCCCCTCGAAGGCGTCCCGGGCGTAGCGGACCTCGCCCTGGTAGATCTCGTGCAGGTCCTGCTCGACGTAGGCCCGGGTCAGCGCGGCGCCGCCGAGGATGACCGGGTACTTCCCGGCCAGCTCACGCTGGTTGAGCTCCTCCAGGTTCTCCTTCATGATCAC